>NZ_LEKE01000060.1:0-158195 GCF_001029585.1 Rhodococcus sp. ARP2
CGCATCCAGATACCGAGTGCCCTCGCGGTCCCAGATGTACGCGCCCTCACCGCGAGAGACGACAAACGCGCCGTTCTTCTCCACAGCGCCCATGTCCGCGAACCCGTGCCACAATGCCGAAGCCATCATTGTCCCCTTCGAATACAAACGATGCTGGTGTGCAAACGATGTGCTGCGACTATATCGACACCGGGAATCGGCGCACGACGGCGCTCGCCGGGCACCGGCATTTCCGGGTACACACGTAATCTGTCGACCATGACTTTTGCCGACAATCTCGCCGCACTGCCCACCATCGATCATCTGGCCGCCATCGAGGTACTCGACGCCGACGGAACCGTCATCGACACCGTCGAGAACAAGCCCGGAAAGTCCGGCTCGGTCAAGGTGTACAACCATCTCGCTCAGGTCTACGGCGCGCTCACACCCGAAGCCGCCTCGGCAGGACTGACGATCTTTGCCGAACACACCGAGGACGCGCGGGCGAACCCCGGTAAGCACCCGAACGTGGACCGCCTCGAGCAGGTGCTCGCCTCCGGCAATCCACTAGGACTTCGCAGCGTTCCGTCCGCGTAGCCCGGCTCCCAGCCGTCCGACGGCATTGACCGCCAACGCCATCAGGGCCATCGCGATGCCCAGTACGACAAATCCGATGAACAGGGCCAGATAGCCCTGGTGGCGAGGATCCATGAACGGATACGGATACCAGTCGACGATCGGCCCTCGAATCAACGTGTACACCGCGTAGATCACTGGAAACAGCAGCCACTGCAGCGAGCGGATTTCGGAGATCCTGTGCCTCGAAGCGAAGAACACCCAGTCGAGGAGCATCACCAGCGGAAGAATGCGGTGGAGCGCCGAGTTGATCCACGCGTCGTTCAAATTGACGTCGATATTCGCCAGTAGAACGGCGTAGATGATTCCGGTGATCACCATGTAGAGCGTCACCGCACCGCGAACCGACTGCCATGTCCGAGACTGCGGATCCCGAAGGGCGCCGACCAGCAATACGATCACCGCAAGGATGTTGCTCTCGATGGTGAAGTAGCTCAGATAGTTCGACAACGAGAATCCGTCGGCGTTTCGAATCGGAATCCACAGCAGCGCCGTGAGTCCGTAGAACGCGAACAACAGGCGAAGTACTCGCACGGCAACAGGCGTCGACGCGACCGGTGCAGCAGCCTCATTTGCGGTATTTGTCGTCACTGGTCGATATTTGCACATCAAAACGATCTGCGAGCGGTAGTTGTGAACGCGTTCGATAGGCTGTCATCAGCATGTCTACAACACCACCGGCCCCACTCTCCCCCAAGCGGAGTGACCTGAAGAGCGCGCTGGCGCAGGTCTCACTCCGCGACGAGAGTCGACTCCGTCGCAAACTCGACCGTGCCCGCACACCAGACGCTTTGGTGGCGCTGGCCGAGGAAATTGAAACGGCGCGCACACGGTTGGCGGCACGATCCGCCAATGTTCCCGCAGTCTCGTATCCGGAAGCTCTGCCCGTCAGTCAGCGCAAGGACGACATCGCGACCGCGATCTCGGAGAATCAGGTTGTCATCGTCGCCGGCGAGACCGGCTCGGGTAAGACAACTCAGATCCCGAAGATCTGTCTCGAACTCGGACGTGGCGTCCGCGGCCTGATCGGACATACACAGCCTCGCCGGCTGGCAGCACGCACCGTTGCCGAACGTATCGCCGAAGAACTCGACACCGAACTCGGCGACGCCGTCGGATACACCGTGCGGTTCACCGACCAGGTCTCGGACCGCACCTACGTCAAGCTCATGACCGACGGCATTCTCCTCGCCGAAATTCAGCGCGACCGTATGCTCCGACGCTACGACACGCTGATCATCGACGAAGCGCACGAACGCAGCCTCAACATCGACTTCATCCTCGGTTACCTGGCTCAGCTGCTCCCCCGCCGACCCGATCTCAAGGTCATCATCACGTCGGCGACCATCGATCCCGAGCGCTTCGCCAAGCACTTCGCTGTCGACGGTAAGCCCGCGCCGATCGTCGAGGTATCCGGGCGAACATTCCCCGTCGAAATGCGTTACCGGCCACTGACCGTCGAGTCCGGCGACATCACCTTCGACCGCGATCCCGTCGACGCGGTCTGCGAGGCGGTCGACGAGCTGAGCGCGGAGGGCGAAGGCGACATCTTGGTCTTCCTCTCCGGCGAACGCGAAATTCGCGACACCGCAGACGCTTTACGCGATCGGCGTCTTCGCAACACCGAAATCGTCCCGCTGTACGCGCGGCTGTCTGCTGCCGAGCAACACAAAGTGTTCTCGCCGCACACCGGCCGACGCGTCGTCCTTGCCACCAACGTGGCCGAGACCTCGTTGACCGTTCCCGGCATTCGGTACGTCGTCGATCCGGGAACCGCGCGCATTTCGCGATATTCGGTGCGCACCAAGGTTCAGCGGTTGCCGATCGAGCCCATTTCGCAGGCGTCAGCTCGTCAGCGTTCCGGGCGTTGCGGCCGCGTCGCCGAAGGAATCTGCATCCGACTGTATTCCGAGGAGGACTTCGAGTCACGGCCGGCGTTCACCGAGCCGGAGATCCTGCGGACCAATCTCGCATCCGTCATCTTGCAGATGACGGCCCTCGGTCTGGGCGACATCGCCGCCTTCCCCTTCGTCGAACCGCCGGACCAGCGCGCCGTCAAGGACGGAATCGGACTGCTCGAAGAACTCGGCGCCATCGCGCGAGGTTCCGAGGCAAGCCACCCCGAACTGACGCCGGTCGGCCGCGAGCTGGCCCAGATTCCGGTGGATCCGCGGATGGCACGAATGCTGGTGGAAGCCAAGAACAACGGTTGCCTTCACGAAACCCTTGTCATCGTCGCGGCGTTGTCCATCCAGGACGTTCGCGAACGGCCCGCCGAGTTCCAGCAAGCCGCCGACGAAAAGCACGCCAGGTTCAATGTCGAGAATTCCGACTTCCTGGCATACCTGAAACTGTGGGACTACTTACGCGAACAACGTAACGACCTGTCCTCCAACCAGTTTCGCAAGATGTGCCGCAACGAGTTCCTGCACTGGCTCCGCATCCGCGAATGGCAGGATCTGCACGGGCAACTCCGGCAGATCACCCGCGGCCTCGGCTGGACGGTGGGTGAGACACCCGCAAGCGAGAACGCGATCCATCAGTCACTCCTCGCCGGTTTGCTCTCACACATCGGGCTACGCGAGGGCGAGAAGCGGGACTACCTGGGCGCCAGGGGCAGCCACTTCGCGATTTTCCCCGGATCGGGACTGTTCAAGAAGCCACCACGCTGGGTCATGGCCGCCGAACTCGTGGAAACGTCGAGGCTGTGGGCGCGCATGTCCGCGCGTATCGAACCTGAGTGGGCTGAAAAACTCGCCCCGCACCTGGTGAAACGGACCTATTCCGAACCTCACTGGTCCTCCAAGCGCGGTTCGGCGATGGCATACGAGCGGGTCACTCTCTACGGAGTTCCCCTGGTGACGGGCCGCGCAGTGACGTACTCACGAATCGATCCCGAGGCCTCTCGCGATCTCTTCATCCGCCATGCGCTGGTGCAGGGCGAATGGCAGACGAACCACAAGTTCTTCCACGAGAACCGCGCACTCCTCGACAACGTCGAGGAACTCGAGAACCGCGCGCGCCGACGCGACATCCTCGTCGACGACGAAACTCTCTACGAGTTCTACGACGAACGTATCGGCCAGGAAGCCGTATCCGCCAAGCATTTCGACCAGTGGTGGAAGACCGAGCGGCGCAAGAATCCGAGTCTGCTGACTTTCACGCCGGAAACGGTGGTCAACTCCGACGCGGCTGCAGTACTGGGCGGCGAGTACCCGGACGCCTGGCGCCAGGGCGACATGCAGTTTCCACTCACTTACCAATTCGAGCCCGGAAAGGACGACGACGGCGTCAGCGCGCACATCCCGGTCGGCCTGCTTGCGCAACTTCAGCCGGTCGGCTTCGACTGGTTGGTCCCCGGTATGCGCGTCGATCTGGTTACTGCTCTGATCAAGACGTTGCCCAAGAACATCCGACGCGCTGTCGTGCCCGCACCTGACTACGCCGCCGCAGCATTGGCAGCAGTCAAACCTCGATCCGAGCCGTTGATGACCGCAATGGCCCGCGAACTCTCGCACTTGGGCGGGATCCAGATCGACGCCAAGGACTTCGATCCCGCCGCGCTGCCCGACCATCTTCGGATGACATTTGTCGTCGAGGACGAATCGGGCACGGTTCTCGCGAAGGGTAAGGATCTGGCGCAGCTACGACGCACGCTCGCCCCGCGCGTACAGAAGGAAGTGGCCAAGGCGGCAACCGGTACGGAACGGGCAGCGGCAACCGTCTGGACATCCGAAACGCTCGGCGCACTGGAACCGACCATCACTCGCTCCATCGGCGGACAGCAGGTAACCGGCTACCCAGCACTGGTGCCGGAAAACGGCGGCGTTGCCGTTCGTGTCCTGAGTACGCCGGCTGCGCAGGCGCAGGCGATGCGGGAAGGCACTCGGGCGCTTCTTCTCGCGGCCGTTCCCACCCAGCTCAAGGCCGTGACCGCCGGCTTGTCGAACACTCAGCGTCTGGCTCTCGGCCAGAATCCGGACGGCGGCTTGGAGGCCCTCGTCGAAGATTGCCGGGTGGCAGCTGCCAACGAAGTGATAGCTGCCCACGGCGGACCGGTACGCACGCCTGAGGCGTTCGACGCCCTGGTGAAGATCGCACGCTCCGAACTGGCCGGACGCGTCTCCGCGATCCTGCGCATGATTGTTCCGATCCTCGAACAAGCACACCAACTGAGCGTCGTTCTGGACCGCTCCCGCGGCGAAGCAGCAGACGACGTCCGAGAACAGTTGACCTCACTGCTGTTTCCGGGATTTGTCGCCGAATTGGGCTCGGCCCGCCTACGCGATTTGCCGCGGTATCTTGCCGCAGCAAAATTCCGTCTCGAAGCTCTACCCGCAAGTGCACAACGAGATCAGCAAGCGATGGACGTCCTCGACCGGGTGTACGCAGCGTACGACCGGTTGTTGAGTTCACTTCCCGAAGAGCGTCGCACTGCTCGAGATGTCGACTCGATCAGCTGGATGATCGAAGAACTGCGCGTGAGCCTGTTTGCGCAGTCCCTCGGTACACCCACACCGATTTCCGAAAAGCGAGTCCTGAAAGCTATCGAAGCGATCAAGCGTTGACGTTCGGCGAGAATTGCGCGATCAGTAGATTGTCTGAATGTTGACGTTGGTGAGGAAACCACCAAAGGTGGCAACAGTGTTGGCGAACCCGAGGGTTACCAGGCTGTTCACGACTCCGAGAACTGCAACTAAGTTCATAACGCCTCCGTGAAGATCCGAGATGCGGACGAACGTACTTGGTCGACACTAAGCGAATAACTTGCCCGATTTGTTCGATTGTTCGCTTTGTGTTCTCAGCGTTACCTACGGCCGCTTTGTGCTCTCAGCGTTATCTAAGGCAAAGGCCTCAGTCGACGGATACGGTCTCGGCGCCGGAAGCCTTGTCGGCAGCACGGGTCTCGGCATGTTCGCGCATGTCGGTGATCTCACGTTCGAAATCCGCGGCAGAACTGAAGGACTTGTACACCGATGCGAATCGCAGGTATGCAACCTCGTCGAGATTTCGAAGCGGATCGAGAATCGCGAGCCCTACCTCGTTGCTGGGAATTTCGGCAGAACCCGAAGCACGTACGGCATCTTCGACCTGTTGGGCCAGCAAATTCAGCGAATCGTTGTCCACTTGGCGGCCCTGGCATGCGCGACGCACTCCTTTGACCACCTTTTCTCGGCTGAACGGCTCCGTCACGCCGCTGCGCTTCACAACCGAGAGAACTGCCGTCTCAACCGTGGTGAATCGGCGGCCACACTCGGGGCACGAACGGCGCCGCCTGATCGCCTGGCCCTCGTCGGCCTCGCGCGAATCGACCACTCGGGAATCAGGGTGCCGGCAGAACGGGCAATGCATCGGGGTTCCTTCGTTGTCGCCGAAATGGCCGCAACTCAGATTCGCTACCGACTGCAAATCCTCCGACGATTTACAGAGCAGATCCACGTACTCAACGCGACCACCCGAGGTGGTGGGACTGTCAAGTGGACAGCTTACTCGCTGTGAACCGACTGCTCTCACGCTCGGTACGCCCCCGCCTGGCACGGGGTACGGTCAGCGGCCCGAGGCCGGCACGATCAGCGTTTGCCCAACGGACAGTCCGGAACTCGACATCGCATTGAGATCCATGATCTGCTCGATCACCGAGCCGACAGCCTGGCCAGGCGCAACCTTGGCAGCAATATCACTGAGGGATTCACCCGCAGCAACACGAACCACTTCGGTCGCACCGTTTGTCGCAGCGACATCACCACTCGACAAAGCGCCGATCCCCACCAACGCCAACACTGCCAGTGCAGTGAATACGGCGCCAAGGAACACTGTCTTCCAACTGACGTCCTCGGCAGCCACTTCATGTTCGACCCGTGAGACACCGACTCTGTTTCGGTGCGCGAAACTTCCTCCGTACGGGCGTGACGAATCGTGCTCGCCGTCCCACCGGCGAGGAGATTCACGCAATGAACGCGAACCTGAAACCGCGCCAACCGCCGGAACACGACGAACGACGGCCGCCTGCGGTTCGTTGTCGACATACCTGGCCACGCCCCGCATTTCGGCCGTGCCGCGCCGTTCGAACGACACACCGTCAGCGTCGGATCCACCATCGGGCCCATAGAACGAGGGGTGGTACTTCAACGCCGACGTGCCGTCGAAACCAATCGCGTCATCACCAATCGCGTCGTCACCAATCGCGTCGTCGAAAACCCTGTTGCTTCTCAGTGCTGCGTTACCCATCGTGACCTCCGCTGGTCGACACCGATCGATGTGTTCGATCATGCGTTCGATGGAACGCATGTTCGAATTTCTACCACGCCTGGCCGACAATGTCTCTACTTCAAGCGACACGAATCGAACAGATGTTTGAAACCGCGAGCAAATCCGGCTAGATTCGTGTCAGACCACACAGCGGGAATTGCGAAAGCCTCCGTGTTTGTCGACAGCTCGAATGTTGGCAGGAGGCACCGACAGGTTTCTGCGCGATTTGCACCAGGCACTTTTTCAGACACAGCTTTTTCAGACACAGCCTTTACAGACACGACTTCTTCAGACACGGAGGCAACAGGCCATGAAGGACGATCGCTCCAGCACAGCCGCGGAGGCAGGAGCTTCTGCAGTTCCGTCTCCGTCGAGCGAGACGCTCACCGAGCGTCAGCGGCGCGTTCTCGAAGTCATCCGCGATTCGGTGACGGAGCGCGGGTATCCGCCGAGCATTCGCGAGATCGGTGATGCGGTGGGGCTCACCTCCACGTCGTCGGTCGCACATCAACTGCGAACGTTGGAGCGCAAGGGCTTCCTTCGACGCGATCCCAATCGCCCTCGCGCAGTCGATGTTCGAGGTCTCGACGAGGTTGCGGCCGATACCGCCATCGCGTCGGTGTCAAAGCATTCCGGCGAGTACAACAGTGCCGACCCGCTAC
Source organism: Rhodococcus sp. ARP2 (assembly GCF_001029585.1). Lineage (NCBI taxonomy): Bacteria > Bacillati > Actinomycetota > Actinomycetes > Mycobacteriales > Nocardiaceae > Rhodococcus > Rhodococcus sp. ARP2. The sequence continues at coordinate 7,527 of NZ_LEKE01000060.1, forward strand.
CGGAGCCGGCGTTCGTCCCCATCCTGGGTCGCATCGCTGCCGGCGGACCGATCCTTGCCGAGGAAGCGGTAGAGGACGTGTTCCCACTCCCCCGCGAACTCGTCGGCCAGGGTTCGCTCTTCATGCTCAAGGTTGTCGGCGAGTCGATGATCGATGCAGCGATCTGCGATGGCGACTGGGTTGTCGTCCGTCAGCAGAACGTCGCGGAGAACGGTGACATCGTGGCCGCCATGATCGACGGCGAAGCCACCGTGAAGACGTTCAAGCGTACGAAGAAGGAGGTGTGGCTGATGCCGCACAACGAACTCTTCGAGCCGATTCCCGGCAACAACGCCGTCATCCTGGGCAAGGTTGTCACCGTCATGCGGAAGATCTGAGTTCGCTCGCACCTCGATCACAAAACTCTGGGCCCCGGCATCAGCTGGGGCCCAGAGTCTTTTCGTGACGATCAGCGGTCCATCACCCGAATCAGAGGTTCAGCGAACGTCCGATGATCTCCTTCATGATCTCGGTTGTGCCACCGTAGATGGTCTGCACACGAGAGTCCATGTACGCCTTGGCAACCGGGTATTCCTTCATGTAGCCGTAGCCTCCGTGCAGCTGGAGGCAGCGGTCGATGAGCTTGACCTGGGCTTCGGTGGTCCACCACTTCGCCATCGCAGCTTCCTGCACGGTCAGCTTCTCGGCATTGAGCTGCTCGATGAACTTGTCCACCAGGATGCGCACTGCCGTGGTCTCCGTTGCCAATTCGGCCAGTACGAATCGGGTGTTCTGGAAGCTGCCGATCGACTTGCCGAATGCCTTGCGGTCGCGGCAGTACTGGATCGTGCTCTCGAGAACCGATTCCATTGCGGCAGCGGCAACGACGGCGATCGAGAGTCGTTCCTGGGGAAGGTTCTTCATCAAGTAGAAGAATCCCATTCCCTCTTCGCCCAGCAGGTTGGCAGCGGGAACGCGTACGTCGGTGAAGCTGAGTTCGGCAGTGTCCTGAGCCTTCATGCCGATCTTGTCGAGGTTGCGTCCACGCTCGAAGCCAGGCATGTCCCGCTCGACCACGAGGAGGCTGAAGCCCTGAGCACCCTTGTCCGGGTCGGTGCACGCGACAACGATGATGATGTCGGCGTTGATTCCGTTGGTGATGAAGGTCTTCGAACCGTTGAGGACCCAGTGGTCCCCGTCGCGAACCGCTTTCGTCTTGATGCCCTGCAAGTCGCTACCGGTACCCGGTTCGGTCATCGCGATCGCCGAGATCAGCTCACCCGACGCGAATCCGGGTAGCCAACGCTGCTTCTGCTCCTCGTTGCTCAACTCCAGGAGGTACGGTGCCACGACGTCGTTGTGCAGCGTGAAGCCGATACCACTGAACCCACCCTTGGTGGTTTCCTCGGTGATGATCGCGTTGTAGCGGAAATCCTTGACACCGCCGCCGCCGAATTCCTCAGGGACCGCAGTTCCCAGGAAGCCCTGCTTTCCGGCCTCGACCCAGACGTCACGATCGACGATGTTCTGCTCTTCCCACTTCTCGTGGTTCGGTGCCACGTGCTGTGCCAAGAACTTCTGGTACGACTCCCGGAAGAGTTCATGTTCCGGTTCGAACAGGGTGCGCTCCACGCCGACTCCTTGCAATTCGATATATGGCACTTCAGTGATGTACCCGCTGGGGATGTACCCGCTGGGGTGTATTCGCTGAGACTGGGCACGCCGAAGTGCGCGGGCCCACGTCACTGCCTCCGACGGTAGAACCTGTTGCGATACCCGTCGATGACCCGAACGATCACGATTCGTGACTGTAGCGGTTATCTGTTACTCGAAGTACGGAATTTGGCGAGATATCGCATGATCGGGTACGCGACGAGGATGCCGATCGATCCCCAGGCGATGCCGCCCAACTCGACCGAACCGATGGTCAGCGTCAAGTTCCCGATGCCGGCGACCAACGCCGCCGCGGCGACCGTGAGGTTGACCGGATCGGTGAAGTCGACCTTCGCTTCCATCCAGATGCGCACACCGAGAATGCCGATGAGGCCGTAGAGAACCATCGTTGCGCCGCCGATGACGCCGTTCGGAACCGTGAAGACCAGTGCGCCGAATTTGGGCGAAAATGCCAGGATCACAGCGGTAGCGGCGGCTACCCAGTACGCGGCGGTCGAGTACACACGCGTCGCTGCCATGACACCGATGTTCTCGGCATACGTGGTGGTTCCGGATCCGCCACCGGCGCCCGCCAAGGTAGTGGCGAGACCGTCGGCAAACAGTGCATTGCCGGCCAGATCGTCGAGGGACTTACCAGTCATGGCGGACACCGCTTTGACATGTCCGACGTTTTCGGCGACCAGAACGATCACCACGGGGAGCGCGAGCACGATCACCGACCAGTCGAACGACGGTCCGTGCAGACTCGGCAGCCCGAACCAGTCCGCTTCGCGCAGAGCGGACACTCGTTCACTGTCGAGTCCGCCGATGACCGCGGCGAAAACCCAGCCGATCACGACGCCGACCAGAATGCCCAGCCGGCCGAGCAACCCGGGACCGACGACCGTGACCAGCAGGATCGAAACGAGCGTCACCGTGGCGATCAGCGGCTGCGATTCGAAGGAGCCGACCGCCGTCGGAGCGAGGTTGAGACCGATCAGCGCGACGACAGCGCCCGTCACCACCGGCGGCATGACGGCGTCGATGACCCGGCTGCCGATCAGACGTACGGCGACGCCGATCAACATCAACACGATGCCGACGGCCATGACGGCACCGAGTTGCGCGGCCGGGCCCGATCCTGCCGACGCTGTCAGCGGGGCGATGAACGCGAAGGACGAACCGAGATAGCTCGGGATCCGGCCCCGGGTGATGAGCAGGAACAGCGCGGTGCCGATACCCGAGAACAACAGCGTCGTCGTGACGGGGAAGCCGGTGATGGTCGGAACGAGCAGTGTCGCTCCGAACATCGCGATGACGTGTTGCATCCCGATTCCGATGGTGCGCGGCCAACTCAGTCGTTCGTCCGGCGCCACGACGGCTCCGTCGGCGATCCGCTTGCCGTCTCCGTGGACAGTCCAGCCGATTCCGCCGGCCCCGGTCATTGTTTCTCGTTCGATCACAGGTCGAAATACTAGAGGTCAGGCGCTCGGTCTCCGACCGAGACCAACGAAACCAGTTCAGCTGATTGCGTCAGCCGCCGCTTTGCGCGCTGCCACCGGATCACCGGTTGCCAGCACCGCTGCCGCAGCCGCCTCACATTGCGCCATGGTGACGGATCCGACCTTCGCGCCCACACCCGCGACCGACGCCGCAGCACAGGAGAGCGAGGAAACTCCGAGTCCGGCCAGAACACACGCCAACAGTGGATCGGCGGCCGCCTCACCGCAGACGCCGACGCGCTTGCCTGCCGCCTGACCGGCCTGGGCCGTACGTGCGACAAGGGCGAGCACCGCGGGCTGCCACGGATCGGTCAGGTCGGCGAGTTCGGAGGACATCCGATCAGCGGCCATCGTGTACTGAGCGAGGTCGTTGGTACCGATCGAGAGGAATTCGACGTGTTCGAGAATCTGGTCGGCCAACAGCGCCGCCGCCGGGATCTCCACCATCACACCGGGAACAAGATCGCGTGCCCGCACCGCATCGGCAAAACGTTTCGCCTCGGCCGGGGTGGCGATCATCGGTGCCATCACCCACGGCGACGAGTTGGTCGACGCCGCGGCTGCCGCGATCGCGTCGAGCTGGCGGTTTAGAATTCCCATGTCCTGCCAGGCGATTCGGACCCCACGAACGCCGAGTGCCGGATTCGCTTCCTCTTGATGGTTGGCGAATTTGAGCGGCTTGTCCGAACCCGCGTCCAACGTGCGAATGATGACCTTCTTTCCTGCGAAGGCCTCGAGAACCTCGGCGTAGATCGCCGCCTGCTCGTCTACGGTCGGTTCGGTCTCACGGCCGAGGAAGCAGAGTTCGGTCCGGAAGAGCCCGATGCCCCCCGCAGCAGTCGACGCCGCGGCGCGAGCGCCCGCGCCGTCTTGAACGTTGGCGAGAACGTCTACCGGCCGGCCGTCCGCCGTCTGGCCCGGTCCGGTCCAGGTGCTGACGCGTTCGCGATCGATCCGGGATTGTTCGACCAGTTCACGCGCGTGCCCGGGATCCGGCTCCGCGATCACGTCGCCGGTTGTTCCGTCGATCAGAATCGGTATTCCTGCCGAGATGGATTCCAATTCCTTCGCGGCGACGATGCACGGGATGCCCAACTGCCTCGCGATGATTGCCGTATGGCTGGTCGGGCCGCCGTAAATGGTCACGAGTCCGATGATCTTGGTTGCATCGAGGCCCGCGGTGTCTGCAGGAGCCAGATCGTCCGCGCACAGCACCGACGGTGTCTCTGGCATGGGAACTCCAGGTTCGGGTAATCCGGAGAGTTCGGCGATCACGCGATCGCGGATGTCCTTGAGGTCGGTGACGCGCTCGGCCATCAAACCGCCGACCTTGGTGAACAGCACCACGAACTGCTCCGTCGCCGCGATCGCAGCCTGCACCGGGGGCACTCCGCCGGCGATCGACTTCTTGGCCGCCCCGATCCAGCCACGATCAGCTGCCATCGCCGCGTTGGCCTGCAAGACCTCTGCGGCCGCGCCGGTAGCTTCGGCGGCCCGTCCGAGAAGGCGGTTCTCGACAGCCTTCGCCGCTCCGACGAAGGCGTCTACGGCGGCCTCTCGATCGGCCTCGTCGAGTGCCGGCGCATCGGTGACGAGTTCTGGTCGGCTGGACGGCCAGATCGCCGGTCCGTAGGCGATTCCAGGCACCACGGGGGTGCCGTGCACGGTGATTCGGTTGAGCTGTTCGGTCATCTGTCCTCCTTGAGCGATGGGCCCGGTGTCACACCGGATCACCTCGAGCGCGTAAAGCCCTCACCTTCGTTGTGACGAAGATTACTCCCAAGTCTTGACATGTCAACACACTCGGGCGTAAAACAACATAAAGCAACATTCACTGTGATCCACAACGCACCGTCGGATCACACTTCGGAATCGGAGAGCACGTGTACGCGGAAGAACGCCAACAAGCGATCGGCACCATGGTGTCGCAGCGCGGACGCATGTCCGTGGCGGCTCTGTCGGAGACCTTCGGTGTGACCACCGAGACCGTGCGTCGCGATCTGGCCTTCCTCGAGCGGATCGGACAGATCAGGCGTGTACACGGCGGCGCCGTTCCCACCGGATCCCTCCACGTCACCGAACCGGGCATGGCGGAACGCGATCAGACCCGCGCGCAACAGAAGGACCGGATCGCCCGCTGCGCGGTCACCTACCTCCCTCCCACCGGCGGCAGCGTGATCTTCGACGCGGGCACGACCACGGGCCGCATGATCCCCGAACTGCCGACCGAGAACGACTTCACAGCCGTCACCAATTCCGTCCCGATCGGCGCACGCCTGGCATCGATGAACTCGATTTCCCTGATACTGCTCGGCGGTCGAGTACGCGGGGTGACTCAAGCCGTGGTCGGCGAGGACGCCCTACGCCTGCTGAGCACGTTGCGAGTCGACGTCGCCTTCATCGGAACGAACGCGATCAGCGTCGGGCACGGACTCTCCACTCCGGACAGCGAAGAGGCCGCCGTCAAACGAGCAATGGTCAAAGCCGCCAATCACGTTGTGGTGGTGGCCGATTCCACCAAAGTCGGCCGCGAGCACTTGATCAGCTTCGCCCCGCTCGACAGCATCGACGTCCTCATCACCGACGAAGAGATCAGTCCCACAGACACATCCGAGTTCCACGACCACGGAATCGAGGTGGTGATCGCATGATCGTCACACTGACAGCCAACCCGAGTATCGATCGGACCGTGCAACTCGAGCAACGGCTCGAACGAGGCTCCGTCCTACGCGCCCACTCCACTCGCAGCGACCCCGGCGGCAAGGGGGTCAACGTCGCGCGTGTTCTCGCCGCAGCCGACCTCGACGTGCTCGCGGTTCTACCGGGAAACGGTGGTGACCCTCTGCTCTCGGCGCTGGCAGCCGGTGGGATTCCCCACATCGGTGTCGCCACAACGGGTCTGGCTCGCACCAACATCACCATTGCGGAACCGGACGGGACAACGACGAAGATCAACGAACCCGGCGCAACGCTGTCCGGTTCGACGCTCGACGCCCTGGCACAGGAGTTGATTGTTCGCGCCGATACCGCACTGTGGTTCGCGCTGTCCGGCTCACTGCCCCCCGGCGTTCCGCTCGGGTGGTACGGCGAACTCGTCGCGGCACTGCGCGATCACCCGTGCAAGGTGGCGGTCGACACCTCGGACGCCCCGCTGACGGCACTCGCCGAAGCGTTCCCCGACTCGGCACCCGACCTGCTCAAACCCAACGGCGAGGAACTCGCACAACTGACCGGCGTCGACGGCCACGTCCTCGAACGTGCTGCCGAGAACGGTGATCCCGGGCCTGCGATCACGGCGGCGCAGCGATTGGTCGACCGCGGCGTCGGCAGTGTGCTCGCCACGCTCGGCGCAGCAGGTGCTGTCCTCGTCACCGCCGACGGCGCGTGGATCGCCACCGCTCCCCCGATTGTCGCAGTCAGTACCGTCGGCGCAGGCGATTCGTCGCTGGCCGGCTACATCCTCGCCGAAGCGGGAGGCGGCTCGGAATCCGAGCGGTTACGTCACGCGGTCGCCTACGGAAGCGCCGCTGCCTCCCTTCCCGGCACAACTCTTCCCACGCCCGAACAGATCGATCTGGCAGCGGTTTCGGTATCTGCAGCCGATGCCTCCTCTCCCATCCCCGTCCCCACCGAACTCGCCTGACGCCCTAAGGAACCTGACATGTCCGATACCAACGCAGCCGGCGGTTCCGGCCCCGAGATCATCAGTCCCGAACTGATCTCACTCGACACCGACCTGGGTACGACCAAGGAAGATGTCATTCGTTCTCTCGCAGCGCGATTGACTGCAGCGGGACGGGCGAGCGACGCCGCGGGGCTGGTCGCTGCCGCACTCGCTCGCGAAGCGCAGTCCGCGACCGGACTGCCGGGCGGAATCGCCATTCCCCACTGCCGCGCCGAGGCCGTCTCGTCCGCGTCCCTGGGATTTGCTCGACTGGATCCGAAGGTCGATTTCGGGGCACCCGACGGCCCCGCCGATCTGGTGTTCCTGATCGCGGCACCCGAAGGCGCCGGAGCCGAGCACATGAAGCTGCTCTCGTCCTTGGCCCGAGCGCTCGTCCGACCCGCGTTTGTCACGTCGCTTCGTGAGGCGTCGACGCCGGACGAGATCGTGCGACTGGTCGACGAGGTACTCAATCCCGCGCCGAAGGATGCTCCAGCAAAGGCTGCGGCAGCCACACCCACTCCTCCTGTTTCCACTGGGAAACACTCCACCGAGGAGGCCCCAACGCCCGCGGAGCGTCACATCGTCGCGGTCACCGCGTGCCCGACCGGAATCGCTCATACCTACATGGCTGCGGACTCACTCGTCGCCGCGGGTGAACGCGCCGGGGTCAAGGTTCACGTCGAAACGCAGGGCTCGAGCGGAAGCACCCCCCTTGACCCTTCGGTCATCGCCGGAGCCGCCGCGGTCATCTTCGCCACCGACGTCGGAGTGAAGGGCCGCGAACGGTTCGCCGGCAAACCCGTTGTCGCTTCCGGTGTGAAGCGGGCGATCAACGAGCCGGACAAGATGCTTGCAGAAGCGTTGCGCGCCTCCGAGAATCCCGCCGCCGCCACCGTGGACGGCACCGCCGCCGCGGCCGCGGATTCCGATGCCGGTTCCGTAGGGTTCGGCACCCACCTCCGTCAGGTCCTCCTGACCGGTGTCAGCTACATGATCCCGTTCGTCGCGGCCGGCGGTCTGCTGATCGCACTCGGCTTCCTGCTCGGCGGATACGAGATCTCCGGTCCTGCCAAGGACATCGTTCTCAACAACTCGATCACCAACCTTCCCGACGGTGGTCTGGCCACCTATCTCGGCGCAGTGCTGTTCCAGATCGGTTCGTTGGCATTCAGCTTCCTGGTGCCCGCGTTGGCCGGCTACATCGCCTTCGCTATCGCCGACCGGCCTGGCATCGCTCCCGGCTTCACAGCCGGCGCGGTCGCCGTGTTTGTCGGTGCCGGATTCATCGGCGGCCTGGTCGGTGGTCTCATCGCCGGTGTCGTCGCGCTCTACATCGGCCGGATCGCCGTCCCGCAGTGGCTGCGGGGCCTGATGCCGGTGGTGATCATTCCGCTGTTCGCGACGCTGGTTGTCGGAGCACTGATGTTCATCGTCCTCGGTCGTCCGCTCGCCGCGATCACCTCCGGTCTCACCGACTGGCTCAACGGACTGTCCGGCAGCTCGGCCATCTTCCTCGGCATCATTCTCGGCCTGATGATGTGCTTCGACCTCGGCGGACCGGTCAACAAGGCGGCTTACGCCTTCGCTGTAGCCGGACTCAACGTCAACGACCCGGCCACTTTGCGCATCATGGCGGCAGTCATGGCTGCCGGTATGGTTCCGCCACTGGCCATGGCACTTGCCTCGACGGTGCTGCGTCCCAAGCTCTTCAGCGAAGCCGAACGTGAGAACGGAAAGGCTGCCTGGTTGCTGGGTTCGGCATTCATCTCCGAGGGCGCGATTCCGTTCGCCGCTGCCGACCCGCTTCGCGTGATCCCCTCGATGATGGCGGGCGGCGCCGTCACCGGTGCGCTGATCATGGCTTTCGACGTCACTCTCAGCGCCCCGCACGGCGGGATCTTCGTCTTCTTCGCAGTCGGCGGAATCGGCTGGTTCCTGGTCTCGCTCGCCGCGGGAACCGTGGTAGCTGCGCTCGCCGTCGTCGGAGCCAAGGAGTTCTTCCGCAAGGGTCCGTCCGATGCCGAACTCGACCCCGAAATCGTGCCCGCTGCGGCATGATCGACAGCAAGCAACACTGCAGTCACCACTGTTGTCACCAAATCCGCCCAAAGACCCCACAACGTCCGCACCGATAGATTCACAACGAGGAGATCCCATGCCCAGCAAGACAGTTGCCGTCGGTTCCGCAGTCGGCCTCCACGCCCGCCCCGCCGCTCTCATCGCCGAAGCAGTCGGAGCCTCCGGCGCCACGGTCACCCTCGCAGTCGCCGACGGCGAACCGGTGGATGCAGGTTCGGCACTGATGATCATGACGCTCGGAGCCGCCAAGGACACCGAAGTCACCATCGAGTCCGACGACGCCGACGCACTCGCCAAGGTCGCCGAACTGGTAGCCGCTGATCTCGACGCCTGACCTGATGTCAGTCGGTGCTGTGTAGCGGGCCGGACACTCTCACGGAGTCAGTGCGAGTGTCCGGCCCAGCCAGTCCATTTCGAGTTCCAGAGCAGTGCCCCACACATCACCCGAGTGCCCGCCGGGAAGGGTGTAGTAGTCCACGTTCATGTCGGCGGCGCGCGCGGCCTCGAACATGATCTCCTGCTGAGGGCGGTAGATGTCGTCGTCTTCACCCGCGACAAATACACCAGACAACTGCGGATACCGATTCTGCGCCATCAGGTCTCGGGCGTTGACCGCGTCGAAAGCGTCTTCGTCGCCGTTGAACATCGCAGCCACAGTGTCCTCGTGGTCACCGGTCGACGGTTCGTCCTGGCCGGAGAAGTCCAGGAACGACGGGTATCGGTCCGGGAAGTTCACGGCCATCTCGATCGCGCACGTCCCGCCGTACGAAAACCCACCGATAGCCCATTGCGCAGCGTCCGGATTCACTTGAAGGTTCGATTCGATCCAGTTCGGGACGTCCTGGTCCAGATACGTCGCGACGTTGCCGAGCGCAGAATCCATGCAGCCGGGGTTGGCGTCGTAGTCCCCCAACGCGTCGGGCACCACCACCACGGGAGCAAGCCCGGAATGCCTCGATGCATAGGCGTCGACGGTGGTCGCGAGACGGCCACTGTCCAGCCAGTCACTGGGGCTGCCGGGCTCACCCGCCACCAACACCAGGACGGGCAACTCCGCACGTGGATCGGCAAGATAGGCCGGCGGGAGATACAACGTCGCCGGCCTCGCGTCGAAACCCGAGATGTTTCCCGGAATCGACGCTTCCGTCACGACGCCGTTGCTCGGCATCCGCACCGGAACCTCCCAATGAGTTTCGGTGGGAAGTCCCCGTTGTAGCCGAGGTTCGGCCCTGGGGAGCGAATCGAAAGCAACGTGCTCGACCGAGCCGACCAGCCAGTGCCCGACCAGTGATCCGAGCGTGGGGTAAGTGCCGGTCTGGGCATTGACCTGACCCACCGCGACGATCGCGGCCAGACCGGCCAACACCGTCACCGAAAGGCCGCGGGCCAGTCCTGGACGCCGAAGGAGAACAAGCGCCGCGCCGATGACTCCGAATATCGCCAACGCTATCCACACAAAACTCGACACAGGTAGCTGCGCGGGCAACGGCCGAAAGCTGAGCCACACGAACATCGCGCCGCCGGCAGACCCGACCACTGACAAGCCCAGTGCGACAAGCACGGCCCGACGCGGCAACCACCGAAGCAAAAGCAGCGCGCCGACGCCGACGAGGACGGAACCAACGAGCAGCGCTGCGGTGATGTGTCCGTGCTCGAGTGAGATACGCGAGAGCCGCGTCAGGAGTTGATGCCCGTGCATTCGTTCCAGTATCCACATCTACCGGCAGTCTGCGAATTCGTGGAATTGGTGGGAATCAGCGGCGTCGTCGAGATCTCACGAACGCCACACCTCCGAGCGCACATCCTGCCGCGACCAATCCGGCCCACACGAATGTCCATGGATCGACCCCGACGCCGACCGAATCGCCAGAAGAGACTGCCGTCGATTCGGTCGCTTCCACGAGCGCGCGCATCACGTGAACCGGCGGCAAAGCTCCGCCGGCAGATTCCGATCCGATCAGAACATCGCCCGCGTCGTTGAATGCCACGGCCTCGCCCTGAGGCTCCGTCGGGAGCGGGATCCGCAGGGGTTCGGTATCGGTGAGCGTCGCGCCGATTCCGCCGTCCACGACCTCGTACAGGTACAGATCGGAGTAACTCCGAAGCGCGATCGCCGAACCGTCCGACGACACCGCTCCCCCGGTGAACATCACCGACACGGGCTTCTCCGGTCCGAGAGATACGGCTCCGACGCGCTCGAGCGGCGTCGGGCCGGGTTGCGCCAAGTCACTCAGTTTCTGATCCCCGACGGGTGTGTAGACACTGCTGGAGCCGAACAATTCCTTGGTCACGACAAACACATGGCCGTCAGGGTCGAGCAGAATCGATTCGGTGTCGTGCGCGCCGTCCGGGTACGTGAGGCGGTGCAACGTACCGTCACCGGAATCGAGGTCCATCGTGATGAACGCCACCGTGTCGCGGGTTCGGAGGTTGTCGCCGGTATCCGACAGAACGAGCGTCCGACCACTCACCGCAAGATCTTCGACGTCGTATGGATCAATCGGAACCGGAATCTGTTTCTGGACAACACAGTTCAGGTCCATTTCGAACACGAAGTCGTCACTGCCGCCGTCACCCATCGCGTAGATCCGATCGTCGACGACGACCATCCCCGACAACTCCTGGAGCGCAGGATCGGTAGGTGTACAGAGTGGGGCGAACTCGCTCGGCTCGAACGACGACGCCTGTGCGAGCGCTCCGGGAAGCAGTGCGGTTGCCGTAGTCGCAGCAAGCACCGCGACCACGACCCCGAAACTACGCACTAGGTGCGTACTCCACCAATGCCGAGGCCAACATCTGTGGCACGCGTGCGTGCACCCGCGTTCCCGCCTCTTCGTGAGTCGATTCCAAAATCGTTCCGTCCGAGTGGATTCGAGCCATCAGATCACCGCGCGTGTACGGCACCAGCACGTCGACCTCGACCTCCGGCCGAACCAGCACCTCGCTGAGATGTGCTCGTAGTTCAGCGATTCCTTCACCGGTCCGCGCCGAGACGAACACGGCACCAGGCAACAGACCACGTAGTTGCGTCAAGGTAACCGGATCTGCCGCGTCGATCTTGTTGACCACGATCAACTCCGGCGGAGCCTTCGAATTCGTCTCGCGCAAAACATCGGTGACGACTTCCCGCACAGCCTTGATCTGTTCTGTCGGCAACGGATCCGAACCGTCGACGACGTGCAGAAGCAGATCCGCGTCGGTCACTTCCTCGAGAGTCGACCGGAATGCCTCGACCAACTGAGTCGGAAGGTGTCGCACGAAGCCGACCGTGTCGGTGAGTACGTACTCGCGGCCGTCGTCGAGTGCGGCGCGGCGAGTTGTCGGGTCCAAGGTGGCGAACAACGCGTTCTCCACGAGCACACCGGATCCGGTGAGCGAATTGAGCAGACTCGATTTGCCCGCGTTCGTGTATCCGACGATGGCGATCGACGGGATGTCGCTCTGCAGTCGACGTGTGCGCTTGGTGTCGCGGGCGGCCTTCATGCCCTTGATCTCGCGGCGCAGTTTTGCCATGCGCTCACGAATACGGCGACGGTCCGTCTCGATTTTCGTCTCACCGGGACCACGCAGGCCCACACCGCCGTTACTGCCGGCACGGCCACCGGCCTGGCGCGACATCGACTCGCCCCAACCACGCAGACGCGGGAGCATGTACTCCATCTGAGCGAAAGCCACCTGGGCTTTACCCTCACGAGACGTGGCGTGCTGAGCAAAGATGTCGAGAATCAGCGCCGTCCGGTCGATGACCTTGACCTTGACGATCTTCTCCAGCGCCGTGAGCTGCGCCGGCGTCAGCTCACCGTCGCAGACGACCGTGTCGGCGCCGGTCGCCAGGACTACTTCGCGCAGTTCCTGGGCCTTGCCGGAACCGATGTAGGTGGCAGCGTCGGGTTTGTCGCGGCGCTGAACCAGTCCTTCGAGGACCTCGGAGCCTGCTGTCTCTGCCAGTGCGGCCAGCTCGGTCATGCTCGCCTCGGCCTGCTCGGCAGTTCCCTGCGTCCAGACGCCGACCAGGACAACTCTTTCGAGTCGAAGCTGGCGGTACTCGACTTCGGTGACGTCCTCGAGCTCGGTCGACAGACCGGCCACGCGGCGCAGGGCGCCGCGATCTGCGAGTTGCATCTCACCGGTCGACGGGTTGCCCGATGCGGACGCTGCCGTGTATTCGGCTTGCGCGTACTCGGACTGCTCGTGAGCGGTGGACTCTTCGTTTTCATGTGTGTTCGTCATACAAGATCCATGGTCCCACGAAACCTGGCCACGGTGCATCCGTATTTCCTGCAGGCGTATTTCCTGCAGGCGTATTTCCCGCGGGCGATATCACACGAGCGATTGCCACCAGGCATCGCTGATCGTCCCGTTCGCCACCAGAACCGAGGGCCCCCGCAACGACCCTTCGCCGCCTTCGACGGTGACCTGCACTTCGCCGCCGAGCACGCGCACCAACACCGAGCCTTCGTCGCGGCCGTCGAACTTCAGCGCCGCGGCCGCAGCTGCGACCGTTCCGGTTCCGCAGGAACGAGTCTCGCCCACACCACGCTCGTGTACGCGCATGTGGACCCCACCGTCGTGGATCGGCGTCACGATCTCGATGTTGACCCCGTGCGGGAAGAACCCGGGATCGAAGCCCGGAGAAACACTCAAATCGAGCGCACTCAAAACTTCTGCCGTCACGTGCTCGTCGACACACGCCAAATGCGGATTACCGACGTCGATGCCGACGCCGGCGAAGACGCGGCCGTCGATTGTTGCCGAACTGGTGCCGAGGTCCTTGATCGGGCCCATCGCCACGGTCACGTCACCATGTGTGGCGTCGTAGCCGTGCACCACGACCGGACGCGCTCCGGCACGACTGCCGACCACGAACTCGTCCTTGCTCTCCAAGCCCGAGGCCTTGAGATAGTGGGCGAATACGCGAACTCCGTTTCCGCACATCTCCGCGATGGAGCCGTCGCTGTTGCGGTAGTCCATGAACCAGTCTTCGGCAGCGACGCCGTCGGGCAGCGCACCGAGCACGCCCGCGTCCGCAAGTGCGCCTGCCCGGGCGACACGAAGGATGCCGTCGGCGCCGAGGCCACGCTGACGATCACACAACGCTGAAACTCGCGCCGGCTCGAGATCGACCCGAACGTCGAGGTCAGGGAGAACAACGAAGTCGTTCTGCGTGCCGTGGCCCTTACTGAAATCCATGGTCGCCATCCTATCCGGACCTACCGACCGACTCACGCAGGTGACGCGGTGACCACGACGTTCTGTTCGTACGTGAAGCCGGACGGCAACGAGGGGTCGGGCACGGTTGCGCCGCCGCAGGTCACGAGGACCAGCCTGGGCGCACCCGTTTCGGAAAAGAACTCGGCCGGCAAAGCCACCTTTTCGTACAGCTTCAGGCTCGCTGCGTGATAGGTGAACATCGTTCCGGTGTCGTCACTGACATAGATCGGTGTTCCGGGCTTCATCTGGTGCAGCGCCCACAAGGCGCCGTGCGTGCGATCACCGTCGTCGACGTGGCCGGCAACAAGATTGGTGCCCTCCGAAGATCCGAACTGCACGCCGTTGGTGAAATGCGAAACCTTGTCAGGATGCGGAAGGATCATTCCGCGGTTGGCGCCGAACCCACTGGTCACGATGTCGGCTCGCACATCCAGATCGGGAATCGCAAGCGTGTTCGGCGGCAGATCCGTTGGCGCAGGCGCCCAACTCGCCCCTGGATCGGTTGGAGCTCCCACGTCGAAGGGTGCTTCGGGAACAGGTGCGCTGATGGGCTTCCCGGCCGCACTTACCGCAAAATAGACGAGCACCCCGCCGACCGCGAGAAATGTGACGAGCAGTAGGAGAAGCGGCAGCCGACCCGCGCGTCGGCCTCTCGGTCGCGCGTGTGTCCCGGTCTGCGCCATGTTCGTTGTCCTCCAGTCCGTCGATCGCGAAACGAATGGATCGCGAAAGAGCTAACTGTAAGATAGCTGATCGGCGTGATCGTGTTACAGGCCGCGATCTGCAAGGGCAGCGAAGGCCGAGCGAGCCAGCTCCGGATCGGCACCGTCGAGCCAGTGCACGCGTGCGTCACGACGGAACCATGATCGTTGGCGGCGAACGTAGCGCCGCGTCCCGATGAACGTCCGTTCGAGTGCCTCGGCCAGATCGTATTCACCGTCGAAATGTGCGAGCACCTGTGCGTAGCCGATGGCTCGCGGCGCTGTGACGCCCTCACGCAATCCTTGCTCGACGAGTACGGCGACTTCGTCGACAAGTCCGCCTGAAAACATCAGTTCGGTTCGCAACCGAATCCGTGTGTCGAGTTCTTCCGTATCCCGATCCACGCCGAGAATGCGGGTTCCCCAACGAGGGTCACCGATCTGCGGAGCTGAGGCCGCGAACGGCAGACCTGTCAGCTCGACGACCTCGAGCGCCCGAACCATCCGCCGACCGTCCGTCGGCAGTATCGACGCCGCCGCTACCGGATCAGCAGCAACAAGCGCCGTATGCACCGCACCGACCCCACCGTCGGCCAGCACTGCCTCCCACTTCGCACGAACTTCGGGATCCGTTGCCGGAAAGGACCATTCGTCGAGTAGGGACTGGACGTACATCATGGATCCGCCGACGATCACCGGAACCTTGCCCGCCGCGATCAGATTCTCGGCGATCGCGATCGCGTCGCTTTGATAACGCGCGACGGTGGCGGTCTCCTTCACGTCGAGAACGTCGAGCAGGTGATGCGGAATCCCGCGGCGCTCGGCCGGCGTCAGTTTTGCGGTCCCGATATCCATGCCGCGATAGAGCTGCATCGCGTCGATATTGATGATCTCACCGCCGAATTCCTCGGCCAGTGCCAACGCGAGATCGGACTTTCCCGACGCGGTCGGACCGACAACTGCGATCGGGCGAAGTTCTTCAGGGACGTTCACGGCCGCCACGTCCCGACGTGGTAAGCGACGCCGAACGGCGCATCGCTGTAGTCGACCACCGAACGTGTCGTGGTTGACCGAGACGAGTCCATGAAGACACCGGCCAGGACCTGCCACGCCGCGCGCCCCTGGGCTCCGACACTCCGGCAGAGCTGCGGATCGAGAGCAAGAAGCGCCTCCGGGTCACCGGCGGTCAGGGCATCGTCGATGGCCGATTGCACGCCAGCGGCGCGCTCGTCGAAGCTTCCGGGCGCCTTGGCCGTCAGCGTGGACGCACCGTCAGCCACGATCAGAAGCCCTTGCGGTCGGTTGTCGCTGTCGAGTTGCTTGCGCAGCTGCTGCCCGAATTCACGACATTCATTCGCCGACGCCTCTGCACTGACGACGTGCATGTCGACAGTGATCTCCACGTCCGCTCGGGCACGCAGCCAGCCGGCAACAAGGGCGCACAGTTCGAGAGATAGCATCGGTTCACCTGCCGCATCCGCGTCCAGGGACGTCCGGACATCGGCGCCGAATCCCGCGAAAGTACCGATCTGCCCACGTCCGACGCCCGATCGCCAGAGTTCGCCTGCTGCATTCTCGGGTTCTGCATTCTCGGGGCCGACACCGACGCCCACCCAGTGAACTGCCTCGTGAGAGAGCCGGCGCACGGCGGCTATCGCTGTAGCGCGCACCTGAGCGGACTCGGCCGAATCACCGGACAATTCCGGCACGAGTAACGGCGCCGAGGGGACGAGAACAGCGGAAGTCAACACAGTTGCCACGCTAGTCGACCCCGAGGTGGCGACCTCACACCCTCTTACCTGATTCAATAGTCGGAGAACGTGAGTACCGGGTTCAATGGAACCAGGAATGCGATCAGGCAGCCGTGACGCGCGGCAGAGACGAGGACCGATGACCGAGAACAGTGAACCCACCACCGGCGCCGACAGCAGTTCGGCCAGCCCGAGCCCGGCAGCACCCAAACCCGGTGCTCCCAAACCTGGTGGACCACGCCCCGGTGCGCCCCGCCCCGGAGCACCTCGCCCCGGCCCGGCAGCCTCGCATGCCGTCACCGCCGCGCCGGCCAGCGACCCGAGCAAGTTCGGCCGCGTCGAGGAAGACGGAACCGCCTGGGTGAAGACCGCTGACGGTGAACGCCAGATCGGTTCGTGGCAGGCCGGGGACGCCACCGAGGGCCTCGCCCATTTCGGTCGTCGCTACGACGACCTCGCGACCGAGGTCTCGCTACTCGAGGCTCGTCTGACGTCGGGCGCCGGAGACGCCAAGAAGACCAAGGCTGCCGCCATCGCTCTGTCCGAATCCCTCTCCACCGCTGCCGTGATCGGTGACCTCGACGCTTTGGCCCGCCGACTCGACGTGATCGTTGCCGGGTCCGACGAGGCCGCAGCGCACGCGAAGGAAGAGAAGGAACAGTCTCGCGCCGCGAGCACCGCCCGCAAGGAGGCCCTCGCAGTCGAGGCCGAACAGATCGGTTCGGAGTCGACCCAGTGGAAGACCGCGGGTGATCGACTGCGCGAGATTCTCGACGAGTGGAAGACGATTCGCGGAATCGACCGCAAGGTCGACGACGCACTGTGGAAGCGGTACTCCAAGGCTCGCGAGTCCTTCAACCGACGGCGTGGAGCGCATTTCGCCGAACTCGATCGTGATCGTGCGAGCGCCCGTTCTACGAAGGAAGAACTGGTCGAGCGCGCCGAGAAGCTGTCGACCTCCACTGAATGGGGACAGACCGCTGGAGAATTCCGCGATCTGCTCAGCGAGTGGAAGGCTGCCGGCCGCGCACCGCGCGAGGCCGACGACAACCTGTGGAAGCGCTTCAAGGGCGCTCAGGACGTGTTCTTCGCCGCACGCAACGCTGCTGCATCCGAGCGCGACGCCGAATTCGAGCAGAACGCGGTTGCAAAGGAAGAGCTGCTCGCTGCGAACGCGAACATCGATCCGGCACACGGACTCGAGAACGCTCGTGCAGCGCTGCGCGACCTGCAGGAGAAGTGGGACGCGATCGGCAAGGTGCCGCGCGACCGGATGCAGGAACTCGAAGCGAAGCTTCGGGCCATCGAAACCAAGGTGCGCGACGCCGTCGACGCCGAGTGGCGTCGTACCGATCCGGAAGCACTTGCCCGGGTCGCGCAGTTCAAGGAGCGGGTCAGCCAGTTCGAGGAGCAGGCCGCCAAGGCTCAGGCTGCCGGCAAGACGAAGGACGCCGAGAAGGCTCTCGCTCAGGCAAAGCAGTGGCGTGAGTGGGCCGAAGCAGCCGAGAGCGCTGTCAGCGAGTAATCGACGACGAGCTGCTTTGACAACAACGCCGGCTGACTCCGAAAGGAGTCAGCCGGCATTGTCTTGCGCTATTGGCTAAGAGAACTTCCGTGTCAGCCGACGTTCCATTCCTGATGCTTCTCGGCTTCAGCCGCAGCGATCCGGCGTTGTTCCTCGGCAGCGAGCTGAATGTTGGTTCGGGTCCAGACCACCTTGAGCCAATGGAACGTCAAGAACACGACGGCAAACCATCCGATGACCAGCCCGATCGACGGTCCTGCCACGTTGAATCCGGCGGGAATGGTCTGACGTGACCAGACGGCCATCATTCCCAGCGCACTCGCCACGGCACTACCGGCCAGCGCGACCCACGCCAGACTCCAGCGCCGCGTCACGAGTGCGAGCATCGAGAATCCGATGCCGAAGATGACAACGAACCACACGAACAAGCGTGAGAACAGTGCAATTCGTTCACTTTCCGCATCCTGGTTGTACGCGAGCACATCCCAGCCGTTCGCAACTCCCGCATGGGGCAGTGCAAGTGTGCCGACCAGCACGAGCACCGCAACCGCGACAACCATGGCGCGCGCACCCGGATCGATTTCCCCCGCGACCTTGCGTTCCGCGTCGTCGAGGTCCTTGCGGTAGCCCTCGAAGGCGTCGTCGCCCGGCTGAGGTGTCTTGTTCTCGTGTTGCGAGGTCATGCGTTGCATCCCATCTGGACGGGTTGTGGGGCTGGGGCACCGATCTTCGGTAGTCCGAGACCTACGCCGATGGGCGGGGTCTTGGGTGTGATGCCCTTTTCGAACGAATCACCGGCGCGGGTCCGACGGTGTGTGAGCACTCCGTCATCTGCCACGAGGTGATGGGGGGCTCCGTGGGTGACGACGACCGTCACCACGTCGCCGGGTCGGATTGTGCCGTCGAGGTTTCCTTCGGGTCGGAAATGCACCAGGCGGCCGTCTCGCGCGCGACCACTGAGACGGTGAGTCGCTGCGTTCTTGCGGCCCTCCCCCGCGGCCACCAGTAGTTCTACCTCGGTGCCGACGAGTTTGCGATTTTCCTCGATGTTCACTTCTTCCTGAACCGCGAGCAATCGCATGTAGCGTTCCTGGACAACCTCTTTGGGAAGTTGATCAGCCATCTCCGCCGCCGGCGTGCCCGGGCGCTTGGAGTACTGGAAGGTGTAGGCGTTGGAGAATCGCGCCTTACGCACGACGTCCAGCGTCTCCTCGAAATCCTCTTCCGTCTCCCCCGGGAACCCGACGATGATGTCCGTGGTGATGGCGGCGTGCGGCATTGCGGCGCGCACCTTCTCGATGATCCCGAGGTACTTCGACTTGCGGTACGAGCGCTTCATCGCCTTGAGAACCTTGTCCGAACCGGACTGCAACGGCATGTGCAGTTGCGGGCAGACGTTGGGAGTGGTTGCCATAGCTTCGATGACGTCATCGGTGAACTCTGCCGGGTGCGGCGATGTGAACCTGACCCGTTCGAGGCCGTCGATGTGTCCACATGCCTTCAAGAGGGAGGCGAAGGCTCCGCGATCGCGCGGTTGTTCCGGATCGACGAACGACACGCCGTAGGCGTTGACGTTCTGTCCGAGCAGGGTCACTTCCGAGACACCCTCGTCGACGAGTGCCTGCACCTCGGCCAGAATGTCGCCGGGACGTCGATCCACTTCCTTGCCACGCAAGGCCGGAACGATGCAGAACGTGCACGTGTTGTTACAGCCCACCGAGATGGAAACCCAACCCGCGTAGGCGGATTCGCGCTTGGCTGGCAGTGTCGACGGAAACGCCTCCAGCGCGTCGAGGATTTCGACTTCGGCGCGCTGATTGTGGCGCGCGCGGTCGAGCAGCGCGGGCAGCGAGCCGATGTTGTGAGTGCCGAAGACGACATCGACGAACGGCGCCTTCTTGACGACGGTGTCACGATCCTTCTGCGCCAGGCACCCACCGACCGCGATCTGCATGTCGGGGTTCGCCTCCTTGTTGGGGGCGAGCTGGCTGAGGTTGCCGTACAACTTGTTGTCCGCGTTCTCGCGGACCGCACACGTATTGAAGACGACAAGATCAGGATCGGTTCCGGTCTCCGCCTTCGAATACCCGGCGTCCTCGAGCAGACCGGACAGTCGCTCGGAATCGTGGACGTTCATCTGACAGCCGTACGTCCGCACCTCGTAGGTGCGAACAGGCGTAGCAGTTGCCTCCGGAACTGCAGTCGGCTCCGGAAGTGCAGGGGACATTTCGTCGATCAGTGACACGCTTCAGCCTAGCTCACGTCCACTACGACGTGTAATAACGCCCTGATAAACAGCCGAAACGCGACATAAACGTCGTCACAGTAAAATTTCCATTACATATGGCAAGAACCATGGCGAAATCACGGGCGTCGACGCAAACTACGCCTAAGGTTCTCGTTTATGACCCAAGCCGACGATGCGACGACGCCGACCACCTCCGGCGATTCCACATCCATGATTTCGATGACCTCGGTGAACAAACACTTCGGGGAACTTCACGTCCTGCAAGAGGTCAATCTCGAGGTACCCAAGGGCCAAGTGGTGATCGTCCTCGGTCCGTCGGGCTCCGGTAAATCGACTCTGTGCCGCACCATCAATCGCCTCGAACCCATCGACTCCGGCACCATCGCCGTCGACGGCAAGACGCTCCCTGAAGAGGGCAAAGCACTTGCCGCGCTTCGTGCCGACGTCGGGATGGTCTTTCAGTCTTTCAACCTGTTCGCGCACAAGACGATCCTCGAGAACGTCATGCTCGCACCGATGAAGGTCCGCAAGGCAAAAAAGGACGAAGCCAAGAAGACCGCGCAGGCGTTGCTCGAACGTGTCGGTATCGCCAATCAGGCCGACAAGTACCCGGCGCAGCTTTCCGGCGGTCAGCAACAGCGTGTCGCCATTGCTCGCGCTCTTGCGATGCAGCCGAAGGTGATGTTGTTCGACGAGCCCACCTCCGCTCTCGACCCCGAGATGGTCAACGAAGTCCTCGACGTCATGACCTCCCTCGCGAAGGAAGGCATGACCATGCTCGTGGTCACGCACGAGATGGGCTTCGCGCGCAAAGCCGGCGATCGTGTGCTGTTCATGGCTGACGGCCAGGTCGTCGAAGACACCACGCCCGAAGAGTTCTTCACCCATCCCAAGTCGGATCGGGCCAAGGACTTCCTCGGCAAGATCCTCACGCACTGATTACAGTCTCCCCTCCGACAGTCCTGTCCTCCTCCACAAGACAACTTGCTCGACTGCACCGTTCACCTCGGCTGCACCGTTCATCTCGACTGCACTGTTCGTGTGTCGACAACTGAGAGGATCTTCATGAAGATCAATCGTTCCGTCCGTTTCGGAATCGGAATCATGGCCATCGCGTTCGCTGCCACGGCCTGTGGCGGCGGCGAGGAGAACAAGTCGATCACCGAGAGCGCTTCCGACGGCACTCTCACCGTCGGCATCAAGTTCGATCAGCCCGGCCTCGGTCAGCGCAACCCTGACGGCACCTTCTCCGGCTTCGACGTCGAGGTAGCCCGTTACATCGCAAACGAACTGGGCGTAAAGCCCGAAGGCATCACCTTCAAGGAATCTCCGTCAGCCCAGCGCGAGACCCTGATCCAGAACGGCGAGGTCGACTACATCGTCGCGACATACTCGATCACCGACACGCGCAAGGAAAAGGTCAGCTTCGGCGGCCCGTACTTCATCGCAGGCCAGTCGCTGCTCGTTCGCTCCGACAACACCGACATCACCGGCCCTGATTCCCTGACCGGCGGCAAGAAGCTCTGCTCGGTGTCGGGTTCGACTCCGGCGCAGAACATCCAGGACAACTACGCAAAGGACGTCCAGCTCCAGCCGCTCGACACCTACTCCGCTTGTGTCGAGGCTCTGCGCAACGGCGCTGTCGACGCTGTCACCACCGACGACATCATCCTCGCCGGCTACGCTGCCCAGTACCCGGGCGAGCTGAAGGTCGTCGGAGAACCGTTCACGACCGAAAAGTACGGTGTCGGCCTGGCCAAGGACGATTCCGAGGGTCGCGGCAAGATCAACGATGCCATCGAGAAGATGATCTCCACCGGCGCGTGGGAAGAAGCCTTCAACAACACCGTTGGTGCTTCGGGCTACCCGATCCCGGCCCCGCCCACCGTTGATCGTTACTGACCTGCTTTTTTCACCGTCAATCTCGCTGCGGCTCCCCACTTCGGGAGCCGCAGCGCGTGACGCCACCAACGGAGATCCCGTGATCTGGGGAGACGGCAAGTGAACCTTCTGAGCAAGTACGGCGACCAGATTCTGGAAGCCTTCTGGACCACGATCCAGCTGACGTTCTTCTCCGCGATCGGCGCCGTCATCATCGGTGTCCTGATCGCGGCCATGCGCGTGTCACCGGTTCCGGTCGCCCGATTCCTGGGTACCGCGTACGTGACCGTGTTCCGCAACACCCCCCTGACACTGATTCTGCTGTTCTGTCTGTTCGGTCTGTCGCAGACGCTCGGAGTCAATCTCGCCAAGTCGGACTCACCGACGTTCTTGACAGACAACAACTTCCGACTCGCAGTACTCGGCCTCAGTGTCTATACCGCCGCGTTCGTGTGTGAGTCACTTCGATCGGGAATCAATACCGTTCCGGTCGGCCAGGCCGAAGCGGGCCGATCACTCGGTCTGTCGTTTGCACAAAATCTTCGGCTGATCGTCCTGCCTCAGGCATTTCGCGCGGTCACAGCACCGCTGGGTAGCGTGCTGATCGCACTGACCAAGAACTCGACCATCGCCGCGGTGATCGGCGTATCCGAAGCGTCAGCGCTGATGAAGAAGATGATCGAAAACGAAGCGGCGATCTTCGTCGTCGGTGGAATCTTCGCTGTCGGTTTCGTGATCCTGACACTTCCCATGGGCTTGATCTTCGGCAAGCTGAGCAAGCGATTCGAGGTTTCACGATGAGCAACCGCGCAACAGTCCTCTACGACGCGCCAGGTCCCAGAGCGCGAAATCTCTACCGATTCGCATCCGTTGTCGTCGCTGCACTCATGGTCGCAATCGGTTACGTCATCTACCGCGCACTCGACGAAAAGGGCCAGCTGACAGCAGCGAAGTGGGATCCGTTCCTCGAATCCACGTCGTGGACAACGTATCTGATACCCGGCATCCGGGGAACGCTGATCGCGGCTGCGATGTCCATCGTCTTCGCGCTCATCCTCGGTTCTGCCCTGGGTATCGGCCGACTCTCCGAGCACAACATCATTCGGAAGATTTGCGGCGTCATCGTCGAATTGTTCCGAGCAGTACCGGTTCTGATTCTGATGATCTTCTCGTATCAGGTGTTCGCCGAATACGAGGTCTTCAAGTCCAAGTACCTCGCACTCGCGGCAGTCGTCGTGGGTCTGACTCTGTACAACGGGTCAGTGATCGCCGAGATCGTCCGTGCCGGAATCAACTCACTCCCACGAGGGCAAAGTGAGGCCGCCAAGGCACTGGGCATGCGCAAGACGCAGATCATGGTGACGATCCTGCTCCCCCAGGCGGTTACCGCCATGCTCCCGGCACTGATTTCACAGATGGTCGTGGCGTTGAAGGACTCCGCCCTCGGTTACCTGATCGGGTATGTCGAGCTGGTGCGTCAGGCCCAACAGCTCGGCACCTTCTACGGAAACTTCCTGCCGGCGCTCATCGTGGTCGCCGCGATTATGATCGCTCTCAACTCGGCTCTGACCTTCCTGGCAACCAAGGTGGAGAAGCGCCTGCGTTCCGGAAAGCGAAAGGGCAAGGGCCCCATCGCGGCTCCGTCCGCCGACCCAGCCGTTTCGGTTCCGGGCATGGACCTGACCAAGCCGTGAATCAGATGGAGCCGTGAGTCGAATCCAGCCGCGTTAGCGCGAATACACAGCAGGGCGGGGGTACCACCGAATTTCGGTGGTACCCCCGCCCTGTTGTTCTGAATGCTGCACTTCGCTACAAGTCGGTGACCGCCGCCATCTCGGCTTTGACCACCTCGTACGACATCCCAGCTGAATATCCCTTGCGTGCCAGCATCGAGACCAGTCGACGCGTGACCTTGTCACGATCATCGACGGGCTTGTTCTTCAGCTTCCGCCGAACCAGCTCCGCTGCTCGCTCGCGCTCATCTTCCGGATCGATCTGCGACAACGCTTCGGAAGCGACGTCCTGGTCGATTCCTTTGAGCCGCAACTCGACTGCAAGCGCACGCTTTCCCTTGCCCGAGTACGTATGCCGCGAATGAACCCATTGGTTCGCGAAGTCCGCGTCGTCGATCAACCCGATTTCCTGGAGTCGATCGAGGACCTTGGTAATGATCTCGGGTTCGAAGCCGCGTCCGCTCAGCTTGGTTTCCAGTTCGGAGCGGCTGCGCGCCCGGTCGGTCAGAAGGCGCAGGCAAGCATCTTTGGCCTGCGCCTCTGTCCCACCTTCTGCGCGTTGCGACGGCTTCTCGGATCGTTGACGGGATCGACGCCGAGGAGCGCCGTACTCTTCACGAGCATTCTCGCCGTTGTCACCGTCGTCGAAGCTCATGACTGAACTCAGAAGTCGGCGGGAGCTTCGTCGGTTGCAGTGACGTCAGCACCGATACCGAGCTTTTCCTTGATCTTCTTCTCGATCTCGTCACGGATATCGGTGTTCTCCAGCAAGAACTTACGAGCATTTTCCTTGCCCTGACCCAACTGGTCACCTTCGTAGGTGTACCAGGAGCCGGACTTGCGGATGAACCCGTGCTCGACACCCATATCGATGAGCGAGCCTTCCTTGCTGATGCCCTGGCCGTAGAGAATATCGAACTCGGCCTGCTTGAACGGCGGCGCGACCTTGTTCTTGACGACCTTGACTCGAGTGCGGTTACCGACTGCGTCGGTACCGTCCTTGAGAGTTTCGATACGACGGATGTCGAGGCGGACCGAAGCGTAGAACTTCAGTGCCTTACCACCGGTGGTGGTTTCGGGAGAACCGAACATCACGCCGATCTTCTCGCGAAGCTGGTTGATGAAGATGACGGTGGTGCCCGAGTTGTTCATGGCACCGGTGATCTTGCGCAGTGCCTGGCTCATCAGTCGAGCCTGCAAACCGACGTGGCTGTCACCCATCTCGCCTTCGATCTCGGCGCGAGGAACAAGAGCGGCCACGGAGTCGATCACGACGATGTCGAGGGCGCCCGAACGGATCAGCATGTCGGTGATTTCGAGGGCCTGCTCACCCGTATCGGGCTGCGAGACCAGGAGTGCATCGGTGTCGACGCCCAGCTTGGCTGCATAGTCGGGATCGAGTGCGTGCTCCGCGTCGATGAACGCCGCGATGCCGCCGTTGGCCTGAGCATTGGCAACTGCGTGCAGTGCCACGGTGGTCTTACCCGAAGATTCCGGGCCGTAGATCTCGATGACGCGGCCACGCGGCAGTCCGCCGATACCCAGCGCGACGTCGAGCGCGATGGAACCGGTGGGAATGACGGCGATGGGCTGACGAACACCCTCGCCCAAGCGCATCACCGAACCCTTGCCGAAGTTCTTGTCGATCTGCGCCAACGCGAGGTCGAGTGCCTTGTCCCGATCAGGTGCCTGTGGTGCCATCGTGATCCCCATCCTTGTTTCAGTCTTCAGTGCCTGCCTGAGCAGACTCCGTCTCTTCAGCGCCTGCCTGAGCCGACCCTGTTGGTGTGTTGCGATCAGAGTAGATCCGGCCACCGACAGACTTTTCGATCTTGCTTTCGCGCTTGTCGATCGCTGTGCTTGTCGATCACTGTGCTTGTCGATAACCGAAAGTTCGCAGTTACGAAAGGAGCGTCACCACCGAACAGCTTCAGCATAGACGAACACGTGTTCGAACAGAAGATGGGAGGCGTTCGACACGCCGAAAAATCAGCGGCGGGCGGGCGGTACGTCGAACTCCACACAGAGCGCACGCCACACTTCGCGAGGCTCCCAACCTGCTTCGACGGCCTCCGCAGCAGTCATTCCGTCGAGACTCTGGAGTACATGGTCGATCAGCATCGAGTCGCCTCGTACCTGCCCGAACTCTTCGCGCACCATTTCATGAAATTCGGTCAACCGCACAGCCGCCACCGTAGTCCACAGAACGGTGCACCTGCATTCAGGCGCAACATGCTCACGCCGTCACACCGCCGTTGACCACCTGTCGGCACACCGCCACCGGATCGGTGACCTGCGACGCAGTCGCGGCAGCAGACATCGCAGCTTCCGCGAATCGTTTGTCGGAGAGCACCTGCAGTACGGCATCGCGAATCGAGCGGGCATCTGCGGGCCGCACGATCACCGACGTCCCTGCCCGCGCAGCGCGATTGGCCAACTCCCACTGGTCCCCACCCCCGGGAACGACGACCGTCGGCACGCCGGCCAGCAAGGCCTTCGCCAACATGCCGTGCCCGCCGCCGCACACCAACACCGACGCGTCACGCAGCATCGCGTCCTGGCGTCCGAGACCTGCACGAACCCAATCGGGATGCTCGCCTTCGGCTCCGTCGAGCATCGACGCGATCAGTCGCACACCGGCGCCGCCGAGTCCTTCGACCGTGCCCTCGAACATTCCCACTGCGCCGGTGTGCGCCGTGGAGGGCGCCACCATGACCAGCGGTTCGTCACCTGGCGGTGGATCCAGAATCACCTCGGTCGGCTCCCAGAGAAGCGGGCCGACGACGTGAGCGTGCTCCGGCCAGTCGGGACGTGGCACTTCCAGTGCCGGAAGTGTTGCGATCAGGCGAGCATTCGGGCCTGGATCCAGGGCGGGTAGCCCGATGCCGACACGGGCCTGCGAGCGCTGCGCCAACCCTTGCTTGATCGAACGTCCTGTTGCGGCGCGCATCAGGGTGTCGCGAAGTCGACCACGAATTCCGATGCCGGGCGCGAGCCCACTACCGATCGGCGGTAACCCCCGCGACGGTGAGTACAGCGGGTGAGGCGAAAGTTCCACCCAGGGGATGCCGAGTCGTTCGGCGGCCAATCCGCCTCCGGCAGTGAGGATGTCGGAGACGACGAGATCCGGGGAGACGGATTTCAGGTCGGGAAGCAGTTCGGTGGAAATATAGGCGGCGCGCGAATGAATCCGAGCGCCTGCATCAAGATCGTCGTCTCCCGGCCGCGGGGCCAAGCCCTTGAGAGGCTCGGCTTCCACGCCGGCCGCTCGCGCTGCCTCGACCCACCGGGTCCCCGTGTACAGAATCGGGTCGTCGCCGGCCTGGATCAACGCCAGCGACAACGCTATTGCGGGAAAAGCATGACCCGGGTCCGGCCCGGCAACAACGGCTACACGCACCGGATCAGAGTGTCACACCGAGTGAAAGGCCTGTTCCGCCGCACCCAGTGCGCGTTCGCGATCCGAAGCCACCAATCCGATTCTCGTCCTGCGATCAAGGACGTCGTCGACGTCGAGTGCGCCTTCATGCGATACCGCGAAATCGAACTCGGCGCCGCAGATCTCCAAGTCCGCAACCGACCGGAGTCGATCGCTGCTCGCCGCGGCCACGACCTCGGCCTCTGTGCCGTATCGCGCCACCAACGACGCCGGTGCCTTGATCTTTTTCAATTCCACCGGCGATGCAGCGCCTACCAGCGGCAACGCGCGTGTCCGACACGCCCCGGCGCTCAGCGATCCGACCTCGACCGCGGCGTCGACGGCGTCTTCGGCCATCTTGCGGTACGTCGTGAGTTTTCCGCCCACCACCGTGACCAAGCCCGAGTCCGAACGGACTACAGCGTGATTGCGCGAGAGGTCGGCCGTCGAGCCTTCACCGGTGTCCAGCAGCGGACGCAGACCCGCGAAGGTCCCCAAGACGTCCTCACGGGTCAGCGGAACTTCCAACGCCGTGTTCACGGTGTCGAGCAGGAAGTCGATCTCGTCCTCGGACGCCGTCGGTACGTCGGGCACCGGTCCCGGCGCTGCTTCGTCGGTCAACCCGAGGTAGATCCGGCCGAGCTGCGCGGGCAGCGCGAAGACGAAACGGTTGGTCTCGCCGGGAATCGGCACGGTCAGTGCTGCCGTGGGGTTCCCCAATCGCGCTGCATCGAGCACCAGGTGCGTCCCGCGGCTGGGGCGCAGGGTGATGCTGGAGTCGACCTGATCAGCCCAGACACCGGTCGCATTGACCACGACGCGGGCACGCATCAAGAACTCGGACCCGGTCAACTCGTCGCGCAAGGTGGCCGACGTTCCGGATACGTCGTATGCACCGACGCGGGTCAGGATTCGCGCGCCGTAGGACGCTGCGGTTCGGGCGATGCCGACGACGAGGCGGGCGTCGTCGATGAGCTGCCCGTCGAACGCGGTCAAGGCGCCTCGTAGGTTCTCCTGCTTGACCGCGGGAGCCAATTCGCGCGCCCGCGCAGCGCTGACCGTCCGTGATCTGGGTAAAACCGAAGCCGGGGTTCGCGCCGACATGCGCAGAGCGTCACCGGCCAGGAAACCGGTACGCACCAGGGCCTTCCCGAAGAACGACGTTTCGGGCAACAGCGGTACGAGTTGAGGCATGGCGCGAACGAGGTGCGGCGCGGTGCGCGTCATGAGAATGCCGCGCTCGACCGCACTTTCACGCGCTATACCGACATTGCCGGAAGCCAGGTACCGAAGGCCGCCGTGTGCCAGTTTCGAACTCCAGCGGCTGGTGCCGAACGCGAGGTCGTGCTTTTCGACCAGCGCAACACTGAGCCCACGAGTCACGGCGTCGAGAGCGACACCGACACCGGTGATTCCGCCGCCGATGACCAGGACGTCAACCGAATCGCCGTTCGCCAACTGCTCGAGCTCACGAGTACGCCTCTGTGCATTGAGAGCTGAATCGCCGCCTGCTGAATCACTGCCTGCTGAATCTCGAGGGTCCACAGCTATTCTCCCGAATTCTTTGCAGGTGCCAGATACGCAGCGACCGCATGTCTGAGTTGCTCGACCGACGCGTCGGCGGAAAGTTCCGGCTCGAGAGTCGGTGCGGAGATGACGACGGACTGAGCCATCAGTAGAACCATCGCCGCAATCTCGTTGACGCTTCCCTCGCGAATCGAACCGTCTTGTTGACCGGCAGCGACGACGGAAGTGATCAGTTCGAGAATCGACTTCTGGCTCGCGCCGAGTCGGTCCACGATGTAGGTGGTGAGCAACTCTTGATCAGCGTGCCGAATCTTCACGAAGAGCGGATGGTCGCGAATCTGGCCGACGACGTCCCCGATCGCTTCCACGAGCAATGTGGCCGCAGACCCGGTGAAGGTCACCTCGGGCAGCACCGATCGAATCTCCCGAGTGAGCAGATCCGCGACGACGGCTCGCGTGTCCGGCCATCGCCGGTAGACGGTCGGCCGGCTCACGCCGGCGCGACGCGAGATCTCCGCCAGTGTGGTTCGCTGCATTCCGAAATCGAGGACACACGACCTTGCTGCGTCGAGAATCACGTCGTCGATCTCGCGGCTGGGGATGCGCTGACCGTCTGCCTTGCGAGGGACAATTGGGCCATCTGCGTTACGGATTACCATCGTGTGTAACACAATACCGGACAAGTCACCGGTAATCCCGTCGGGACTTGCGAGTTCTCTCGCTCAGAGATCATCAGAAATAGTACAACTCGAAACCAACTGCGCGCTCGGCGTCGAATCCAGGCTTCGGTCCGCTGACCATGTCGATCTGTGCGCGCGCCTGTTCCCGGATCGACGTGGAACTCAACGCCGCCAGATATCGCGCATGTTCCGCGAGTGAATCCACGGCGCGATCGACCGTCGACGTCACGTCGACGCAGTGGGTAGGAGTCATCGTGTTGACCGCAACCCACCGAACGCCGGACCACGGCGCCAGTCCCTGCGCCGTCAATGACGGAAAGATCCATTCGTTCGCCGCATCAGCGGTCGCGTCCAGGACGCTGATCCCGAGCGCTCGGTGATCCGCGCTGTTGAGGTAGCCAGGTCCCCAGGTATGGGAGAAGTTCATCGTCACCACCAATTCCGGGCGGTGACGACGAATTGCTGCGGCGAGAGTCGAGCGCAACTCCAAGCCTTCCACGAGACGACCGTCGGGCAGGCCGAGGAACTCCACCTCACTGACACCGACGATCGCGGCCGAGCGACGCTCTTCTTCCTCGCGGACCGGGCCGGACTCCTCGGGCGACAGACCGGCGATTCCGGCCTCGCCGCGCGTGGCCAGGACATATCGCACGTCTTTGCCGCGATCGGTCCACTGCGCCACTGCTGCGGCTGCGCCGTATTCGATGTCATCGGGATGCGCCACGATGACAATCGCGCGCTGCCAGTCCTCGGGGAAGTTTTCCATAGGGCAGATCTTGCCCGTCAGAACCGCGAAGCGGGCGAATTGTCGTCACTTCCCGACATCGCCTTCACCAGGAAATAGATTCCGAAGCCGACAGCGCCGACCACCAGAACCCAGAAAAGCCCCTTGATCAGCGCACCGACCACCGCGAGTGCGACCCACACCAGTACGACGGCCAAAACGATCTTCCAAAACATGCTTGCCTCCAACGTGCCGTTGAATATTCAGTCGAATCGGACAGGTGCTGCGTCGTCCGTAGAACCAGCCTGACAGGTCTGGCGTGACAAAGCAGCAGCTCAGCGGCAAGTTCAGGTAAAGATCAGGGTTCACCCCGAGACCGGCCCTCACGCAGGTCAGGTGTCCAACCCATCGGAGCTTGCTCCTGGCGTAAACTCGCGAAGTTCGATCCCGCATGACGAAGGAGCACGTCCGCAGTGTCTACGACCCGTTTCCCCGCTCGCGATCTCGCGCATGTAGCCGTCTTCGCCGCACTCATCATCGCGCTGGGCCTACCCGGGTCGATCAACATCGGCATTTCCGGCGTGCCGATCACACTTCAGTCCATGGGCGTCATGATGGCCGGCGCTCTACTCGGACCGCGCAAGGGTGTTCTCGCCGTCCTGACGGTCATTGCCCTGGGATTGGTCGGTCTACCGGTCCTTGCCGGCGGTCGCACCGCACTCGTGTCTCTCTCCAGCCCGACAGCCGGATTCCTCATCGGTTGGATCCCGACGGCGTTTGTCATCGGATGGCTGACTGCCAAGATGCTGCCCAAGTACCGGATCATCGCGGGCATCGGCATCAACCTTCTCGGCGGCGTGGTCATTCTCTACGCGTTCGGCATCGTCGGAATGATGGTCCGCGGACACATGAGCTTCGTTGCCGCATGGTCGGCCAACGCCGCCTTCATTCCTCTCGACGCCGCAAAAGCGGTCGTCACCGCGTTGGTCGCGTCCCAGGTCCATCGGGCATACCCAGCACTGCTGCGCGACTCGGTGATCTCGTCGAACAAGACCGTGGTGGCGAATTAATCTCCGATGAGTGAGATCGTCTTCGAGAACGTCGGACACAGCTTCGGTGAACGAACGGTCCTGCAGCAGATAAATCTGCGACTGAGCGAGCAGCGAATTGGAATCGTGGGTGCGAACGGAAGCGGCAAGTCGACCCTCGCTCGCATGATCAACGGACTGGTCGTTCCAACGGAAGGACACGTCCACGTCAACGGCTTGGACACGGCGAAGAAGGGCCGCGACGTACGCAAGCAGGTCGGATTCGTCTTCACCGATCCCAACCACCAGATCGTGATGCCGACGGTTGCCGAAGACATCGAATTCTCGCTCCGCCGTAGCGGATTGGGCAAAACCGAGCGCGCCGCAAAGGTGGCCTCGGTGCTCGAACGCTACGGCCTCGCCGGGCACGCCGACCATCCCACCCACCAGCTTTCCGGCGGGCAGAAACAGCTCCTCGCGCTCGCGGCCATCATGGTGACGGAACCGAACGTACTCGTCGCCGACGAACCCACCACGCTCCTCGACCTTCGCAACTCTCGGCTGATCAGTTCGGTATTCGAGTCACTCGATCAGCAACTGATCGTCGTGACCCACCAACTCGATCTCCTCGAATCCTTCGAACGGGTGTTGGTCGTCGACCAAGGCCGCGTCGTCGCTGACGGCTCCCCCGCCGACTCCATCGACCACTACCGGTCGTTGGTCTCGTGACCACTCTCGGCGTCTACCGTCCGGGCTGCTCACTCCTGCACCGGATGCCGACGGGGATCAAGCTCTTCGCCTTGGTCGTGGCCATCCTCGCCGTCTCGATCTTCGTGCGTGAGCCGTGGCAACTGGCAGCTCCCACGATCGTCGTTGTGGCCCTGTACGCGATTGCGCGCATTCCTCCGATGACTGCGATCCGGCAGCTGCGTCCGGCGCTGTGGATGTTGCTCTTCATCGGGGCGTTCCAGCTGATAGTCGCGGGATGGCAGCGAGCGGCCGTCGTTTGCGGGGTTCTGATCATTTCGATCGCCTTCGCGGCGATCATGGGTCTGACCACACGGATCTCCGAGATGCTCGACGCGATCACCAGATTTCTGACACCCTTGCGACGCTTCGGCGTCAATCCCGAACGGATTGCTTTGCTCCTCGCAATGACGATCCGGTGTATCCCGCTGATGTTCGAGGTCATCACACAGGTGTCCGAGGCACGCAAGGCGCGAGGGCTCGGATTCTCGCTGCGATCCTTCGCAGTGCCGGTCATCGTCGGCACCCTGATGACCGCGGACGCAATGGGTGAAGCATTGGCGGCCCGCGGCGCCGACGACTGAGATGTCGAACAGTCTGCATCGATCAGGCGCGAGAGCCGATCAGTTGTACTTGCGGGTGATGTCGTCCACCTCGCCGATGGCGTCGGCAAGCGCCGAGAGTCGCTCGGCGGCCGCGTGCAGCGCCGAGAGTTCTCGGTTGAACCCCACCAGCGCCGACGGGCTGTGAGGCGCTGTCAGAGCAGCTGCAGAGGTCACCAGATCCTCGTACTGATCCAGCCCCGACTGCAACTCACGGACTGCGCCGTCGATGGTGGGATCAAGAGGTTCGGTTACCTTCGGCGTCGCGGCCACGGCGCGTTCCATCGCGACGACATCCGAAGACACCGCGAACATCGCTCTCAGTGCCGAATCGGCGGTAACAGTGATTTCGTCCAACTCACCGGGGTCGATGGTGTCGGCGCGTCTGAGCACACTCAAGATCTCGAACAGCGAAGTCTCGGCGCCGATGAGGCGCGACATCGGGATGAACGCGCGAGACGACGACGGTGGCAACCGCCGGCGAATCGGCGCTGACGGCGGTGGGGCGGAACTCATCGAACGGTAGCGGCCGACCGCGATCACGGCGGGAACCGCGAACAGTGCCGCTCCCCCGCCTGCCACGACCACCGACCACTCTGGAGCCGACGCGACGGCGAGGCCGGCCGTGCCGACCACGGATCCGCCGGACATGAAACCCCAACGCTGAGCGCGTCGGCGCGCACGGGCACGCTTGC
This sequence comes from Rhodococcus sp. ARP2, assembly GCF_001029585.1. Classification (NCBI taxonomy): domain Bacteria; kingdom Bacillati; phylum Actinomycetota; class Actinomycetes; order Mycobacteriales; family Nocardiaceae; genus Rhodococcus; species Rhodococcus sp. ARP2. Next base: position 40,878 of record NZ_LEKE01000060.1, read on the forward strand.
GCTCGAATTTGGCCCGCGGGTCCTGCCACCGCCGAGCGGCATCCGCCGCCGAAAGCCCGACCTCGCGCAATGTATCCGCGGTGCGTCCCAAGGCTCCGAAAGCGCCGGATACGGAAACGGGAACGGCCGACCGGGGCTCACGCCCAGATCGACCGTCTCGTGAAGAAAACATCAGAGCATCACTGCCGACATCGAGGATTCGGCTACTGCCCGGTCTGACCGGCAGCCGGGGGCTGCTTCTCGACGGACGGAGTCGCGGGAGTGGCTGCTGCGCCGCCGGACGGCAGCGCCTCGCCCTTCATAGATGCACGAATCTGCTCGAGGCGACTGTGCCCTGCCATCTGGACCGAGGCCTGCTGGACCTCCATCATGCGGCCCTGAACGGAGTTCTGGGCGAGCTCGGCCGAGCCGAGTGCGTCAGCGTAGCGACGTTCGATCTTGTCGCGCACAGCATCGAGGCTGGGTGTGTTGCCCGGAGCCGACAGCGTGCTGTCCATGGAACGAAGGGACTCGCTCACGCGCTCCTGCATCTTGGCCTGCTCGAGCTGGCTGAGCAGCTTGGTGCGCTCGGCAACCTTTGCCTGCAGAGTCATCGCGTTCTGCTCGACGGCCTTCTTGGCCTGAGCGGCTGCCTGCAAGGACTGGTCGTGCAGTGCCTTCAGATCCTCGACGCCCTGCTCGGCCGTCACCAACTGGGCCGCAAAAGCTTCTGCAGCGTTGGTGTACTGAATCGCCTTGTCGTTGTCGCCGGCAGCAGCGGCCTGATCGGCGAGGTTGACTGCCTGGCGCGCGTTGGCGTTGAGCTTTTCGACCTCGTCGAGTTGACGGCTGAGCTTCATCTCGAGTTGACGCTGATTACCGATCACCGACGCAGCCTGCTGGGACAACGCCTGATGCTGGCGCTGTGCGTCCTCGATCGCCTGCTGAATCTGAACCTTTGGATCTGCCTTCTCATCGATCTTCGAATTGAAGAGCGCCATCAGGTACTTCCAGCCCTTGACGAAAGGATTAGCCATTGGTTTGATCCTGCCTCCATCTGATGCGCCGCGCCGAACGCGACCCGGAGCGCGACCGTCGCGCACCGAAACAAGGGCTGCGCCCTATCTGCTCTGACCCCACCTGCTGGAAACCGGCGGTTACGTACAAAATCTATCGGTTACGGCCGGTAGTGGCTACGCCGCCGCCAACCTTCGAGCGTTCGGTGCCGGAATCACGACGCGGGTATCGCGTGCGATAGTCGGCGAACCGGAAGCCGAGACAGAACCGGAAGCCGACACGGCAGGTTCGGCAACCTGCCGACCAGCTACCGGAGCGCTCTTCTTCGTGGCCAGGGTCTCGCTCACGTCGACCAGCACGTCGGACAGTGGGACTGCGAGCGCATCACAGATCGCCGCCAACAATTCGCTCGATGCTTCCTTACGTCCACGTTCCACTTCGGACAGATAGCCCAAGCTCACACGCGCGCTGTTCGACACCTCACGTAGCGTGCGGCTCTGCGAAACGCGCGTACGCCGGAGACTGTCACCGATTGCCTCACGCAATAGCAGCGCCATCTCGCTCCTCCTTCATCCGTGACCTCATCGTGCATGGTCGTACGTCTTCACAATCGTCAACGTCCGAACACATCCGATTGGTTCCCGAGCCTATCGTGCCGCACGCTCTACGACACGATCACGCAACCGCGACACGGCAGTCGCGACCGCGGTTGTCCGAATCTCCCACCGTTCGCCGCCGAGCGCGAGCGGTTCGCATTCGGTTCCGTCAGGGCCGGCGATACCGAGAAACACTGTTCCGACCGGGTGTCCGTCCTGCTCACTCGGACCGGCGACTCCGGTCAGACCGATACCCCAGTCCGCACCGCACTTCGTCCGGGCACCGAGCGCCAATGCCACCGCCGTGCTCTCGGACACGGGGCCGTCCGTTGCCAGGCGGCTTGGATCCACACCAGCCAGCGTTGCTTTCAGGTCGGTCGCGTACACGACCAGGCCCCCGCGCAGCACCGCGCTCGACCCCGGCACCGACGCGACTGCAGCCGTGAACAACCCTGCTGTCAGAGATTCGGCGGCGGCGACAGTCTGCTTCGCGGCGCCGAGGGCCTCGACAAGTTCGACCACTCCGAGTCCGAGCAGCGGGTCGGTCATGACTCGACTGCGCGAACTCCGGCGCGAAGCCTGATCGCCTGCACGATGTATTCGATTCCCGTCGCCACCGTCAGCACGACGGCAGCAGCCATCAGCAGCCCGCTGACGATGTCCCAACTGCTCGGCAGCGGGCAGAGGTAGAACCCGATCGCAACGGCCTGCACGAGGGTCTTGAGCTTGCCGCCCTTGCCCGCCGGGATGACCGCGTGCCGCAGAACCGCGAACCGCAGCAGCGTGATTCCGAGTTCCCTGGCGATGATCACTCCGGTCACCCACCACGACAGGTCACCGAGAACCGAGAGCCCGATCAGCGCGGCTCCGATCAGCGCCTTGTCCGCGATCGGGTCCATGAGTTTCCCGAAATCGGTGACCAGACCGTACTTCCGAGCCAATTGGCCGTCGATCCGATCCGTGATCGCGGCGACGATGAACACGCCCATCGCCCCGAGACGCCACCACGTCGAGTGTCCGCCGTCGACGAACAGAACAACGAGAAACACCGGAACGAGAACCATTCGGATCATCGTGAGAATGTTCGCGATGTTCAGCAACGGAACCGGGTTGTCCGCGACAGGTGTGCCGTCGGACGGGCCGACGGCGGCGCGATGGGCGTCGGTCTGATCGCGCGGGGTACTCATCGGATCACCGCACAGGCGGTGAGCCGAACCCGGGATACAGCCGAGCGGCGCGGGAATTGCGTGGGGCGGACAGGCACGCGACTTAGAATATCGGTAGGGCCATTGACTAATGTGCACCACATGACTTCGACCGCGCCGACCTATACCGAGAGCCAGTTGATCGTGCGTCGCGCGCGAACGTCGGACATCCCCGAAATCAAGCGTCTGATCGACATCTACGCCGGCAAGATCCTGCTCGAGAAGAATCTCGTGACGCTGTACGAGGCAGTCCAGGAGTTCTGGGTCGCCGAGCGGGGTGACCAGGTAATCGCTTGCGGCGCACTGCATGTGCTGTGGGCGGACCTGGGTGAGATCCGCACCGTCGCAGTCGATCCGACTGCGAAAGGGCAGGGCGCAGGTTTCCACGTCGTCGACAAACTCATCGAGGTCGCCAAGGAATTGGAGTTGGAACGGTTGTTCGTTTTGACGTTCGAGACCGAGTTCTTCCACCGTCACGGATTCGCGGAGATCGACGGCACTCCCGTCACCGCCGAGGTCTATGCCGAAATGTGTCGGTCCTACGACGCCGGCGTCGCCGAGTTCCTCGATCTGAGCTATGTGAAACCCAACACACTCGGCAATACTCGCATGCTCCTGACTCTCTGAACCGTTCAGACTCTTCAAACACACCCGTCTCGATCACCAGCCTCCGAAAGCGGTTCACGATGTCGTTGTTCCTCGTCGAATACACCTACGCACCCGAGAAGAACCCTCAGCGCGACGAAGTCCGCAGCGATCACCGCGCCTGGCTCGCGGATCTGGTTTCCCGCTCGATCGTTCTGTCATCTGGCCCGTTTGCAGATGGAAACGGCGCGCTGATCATCGTCGACGCCGCTGACGCCGACACCGTTTCACTCCTCTTCACCCACGATCCGTTCGCGATCGCCGATTTGATCGAGAAGGTCCGGATCACCGAGTGGGTTCCGGTGTTGGGTCAGTTCAGCGCCTGAGAGCGTCGGCCTACTCCCCGGCCCGGTCGCGAGTCTTCAACAGGCTCGCGACCGTCGTCACCGCCAATACTCCGATGATCACTCCGAGTGAGAGTGCCGTGGAGATTTCCGGCACGGAGACGTGTTCACCTCCGTTGACGAACGAGAGCGTGTTCTCGTGCAACGCGTGAAGTACCAGCTTCACACCGATGAACGCCAAGATTATCGAGAGCCCGTACGAGAGATAGACCAGCCGTTCGAGCAACCCGCCGATCAGGAAGTACAGCTGCCGTAGGCCCATCAGCGCGAAGGCGTTGGCGGTGAAGACCAGATACGGTTCCTGGGTCAGACCGTAGATCGCCGGAATCGAATCGAGCGCGAAGAGCACGTCGGCAAAGCCGATTGCGATGAGCGCCAACAACAACGGAGTCACGACGCGCTTGCCGTCGATCCGGGTGATCAACTTGTCGCCGTCGTATTCCTCGGTAGTCGGCAGCACCCGTTTCACGAGCGAGATGATGCGACTGTCGCGCTTCTCCTCGGCTTCCTTCTCATGCCCGTGATCGCGGATCAGGGTGTACGCGGTGTAGATCAAGAACGCACCGAAGAGGTAGAACACCCAGCTGTATGCGTTGATGGCGGCGGCACCGACACCGATGAAGATTCCGCGCATCACCAACGCGAGGACGATACCGATCAGCAATACCTTCTGCTGGAACTCTCGTGGTACCGCGAAGGTCGACATGATGATCACGAAGACGAACAGATTGTCGACCGAGAGCGCCTTTTCCGTGACATAGCCGGCGAAGTACTCACCGCCGTACGTGGTGCCCCAGATCCACATCACGACGAGGCCGAAGACGATGGCGATCGAGATGTAGACCGTCGACCAGAATGCGGACTCCCGGAAGGTCGGCGCATGCGGAGTGCGGACGTGGGCGAAGAAGTCGAAGACGAACAGGCCGAGGATCACCGCGATCGTGATTCCCCAAGCCAACGGCGTCACATGCACGGGTTCCTCCGGTCGTCTGTCGACGGCTTGTCCGCCGAGGTGTCCCTACTCGTCTGCGGGTGCCTCATCCGGGTCGCCGCCGCGAATCGACCACAGCAGACCGTCGAGTTCCTCAGGCTTCATGAGTACCTCGCGGGCCTTCGAGCCCTCGCTGGGTCCGACTACGCCACGATTTTCCATGAGGTCCATCAGTCGGCCGGCCTTGGCGAACCCGACTCGCAGCTTGCGCTGAAGCATCGACGTCGAACCGAACTGGCTGGTGATCACCAATTCCACGGCCTGCAAGAGGACATCCATGTCGTCGCCGATGTCGGGGTCGACGTCTTTCTTCTCCCCGGCCTTCTGCGCGGTGACACCTTCGGTGTACTCGGGCTCCGCCTGGTTCTTCGCGAAGTCGACGACCGCCGAGATTTCTTCGTCGGTGATGAACGCGCCCTGCATACGGGTCGGCTTACCCGCACCCATGGGCAGGAAGAGGCCGTCACCCATACCGATGAGCTTCTCGGCGCCTGGCTGATCGAGGATGACTCGCGAGTCCGTCAGTGAAGACGTCGCGAACGCCAGACGAGACGGCACGTTGGTCTTGATCAGGCCGGTGACGACGTCGACGGACGGGCGCTGCGTTGCCAGCACCAGGTGGATACCGGCAGCACGGGCTTTCTGCGTGATGCGGACAATCGCTTCTTCGACGTCGCGGGGAGCGGTCATCATGAGGTCGGCCAGCTCGTCCACAATTGCCAGGATGTACGGGTACGGACGGTAGACGCGCTCGCTGCCCAGCGGGGCGGTGATTTCGCCGGACTTGACCTTGGAGTTGAAGTCGTCGATATGACGCACCCGGTTGGCCTGCATGTCCTGGTAACGCTGTTCCATCTCCTCGACCAACCAGGCCAGCGCTGCCGCGGCCTTCTTCGGCTGAGTGATGATCGGCGTGATCAGGTGCGGGATACCTTCGTACGGCGTGAGCTCGACCATCTTCGGGTCGATGAGGATCATCCGTACTTCTTCCGGCGTTGCTCGGGTGAGCAACGAGACGAGCATCGAGTTCACGAAGCTCGACTTACCCGAGCCGGTCGAACCTGCCACCAGGAGGTGGGGCATCTTCGCGAGGTTGGCACTGACGAAGTCACCTTCGATGTCCTTGCCCAGACCGATCACCAGTGGATGGTGATCGCGTCGGGTGCTCGGCGCGTTCAGCACGTCGGCGAGGCGAACCATTTCGCGGTCGGAGTTCGGTACCTCGATGCCCACGGCGGACTTACCCGGAATGGGGGCCAGGAGACGGACGTTGTCGGTAGCCACTGCATAGGCGATGTTGCGGGCGAGCGCGGTGATCTTCTCGACCTTCACGCCTGGGCCGAGTTCGACCTCGTACCGCGTCACTGTCGGGCCTCGGGTGAATCCGGTCACGGCGGCGTCGATCTTGAACTGTTCGAGGACCTCGCTGATCGCTTCGATCATCGCGTCGTTCGCAGAACTGCGGAGCTTGGGCGGGTCCCCTTCGATCAGCAACGTCGTCGGAGGGAGGTTGTAGTCGCCGTCGGTGACCCGATCGGTGACGAAGTGTTCCTTCTCCTCCGGCTCCGGTTCGGGTTTCGGCACAGGCTTGGCGATAGGGACGGAACGGGCCGGCACCTTGGGGCGCGGCGCCGGAGTCTCCACGACGGGCGCGGCAGCAGCCACGACGGGCTCGTCGGGTACTGCGGTGTCGTCGGCGTTCCACAGACCGAGTACTTCGGTCTTCTTGTCGCCGGATTCGAACTCGTCCGTCGGGTAGTTGTCGATCGGTGCGCGTCGGCTGGTCCGCTTGGCGGGCTTGAGCGGTGGCTCGGCGTAGGTGTCGACCGGGTAGCCGTCGGCGTCGAACAGTGAAGGATCGTAAGCAGATTCGCCGTAGTGGTGCTCGCCGTCCTCGTCGAATTCGGATCCGTAGTCGCCGTATTCGTCCGAGCGATACGAGGCACCGAAGAACGACTGGAACTTGCTCGGCACCTCACGCAGCGTGGTTCCGGTCAGAAGGAGGATTCCGAATCCGGCGGCGATGACCAGCAGCGGCGCAGACAGCCAGACGGTGAGCCCGTTGGTGAGCGGGCCGCCCACGACGTACCCGACGAACCCTGCACCGTTGGAGCGACCGGTGGAGTCTGTCGGTGAACCCGAGATGATGTGCCAGAGGCCGAGCGCCGGCAGACCGACCAGCAACGATCCCATGATCAGTCGGGGGCGGATCTCAGGTTTCGGTTCTGTGCGCATCAACAGGATCGCGAGGCCGACGCCGACGATGGGGAGCACGGCCGAGGCCGCGCCGAAGATAGCGCGCACAAGGGTGTCGATGCCGCCGCCGATCGGACCACCGGCCTTGAACCAGACGCCGCCGGCGATGACGACGCTGAATGCGATCAGGCCGAGCGCTATTCCGTCGCGGCGGTGGCCGGCTTCGATCTCGCCGACCTTACTGACGGTGCGTGTGGTGGCGCCGACGCCGCGGGCAGCCAGGGACCACCCGGCTCCGATTCCCTTGCCGACAGCCGCCAACGGACTGGCCCGCTGAGACGTTTTCGATACCGGGCGGCGCGCGGCCGACGACGTACCGGAGGCCTTCTTGGGCGCTGGCTTGGAGCCTTTGCCCGAGGCCGGGCGCCCACCAGCCCTGGCCGAAGTCGTGACGTTCCGAGGAGTCGACACGGTCCGTGTGGTGCGGGAGGTGCGAGGTTTTGCGGTCGTGCGCGCACTCGGAGTGGAGGCTGACGACCTGGTCGATGCCCTGGACGTGGACGTGCTTGTACTGGATCCCCGGGCGCTCGACTTACCTGCCATGGAGTTCAGGCTAGTCTGTGCGACCCCATCTGGACCATCCGCAACACCAGCAACACTGGTCGCGAGTGCGAAACGTGATCTTCGCAACCCGTCTGTCGAGCGCCACTCAGGTTGAAAAAGGCAATCAGAAACTGCGATCGAGCGCCATCACGGATTGGACGTCGGCCAGTTCACCTTTGGCTTCGATCTTCACTTCGTTGCGACCGAATGCGTGCAGCAGCAACTCGGCGGGTTCGCCCTGCAAGACAACACTGCGAGAGCCGGATTTATGGACGACCGCACTCTCGCCGGAGGGAAGTTCGAAAATTACCTCGACAGCGGCCTTGCGGTAGCCCATCTTGCCGATCTGGCGTGCGTACTTCCACAGCTGAGCCTGCCGACCCTCCGACAACGGACGCGGCGCCCAGTTCAGATGTGCGCGGCGTACGTCTTCGTGGTGAACGAACATCTCGGTGGTGTTGACCTGCGCGTCGAGCCAGTACATCGGCGACCATCGCGGCGGCCCGCTCCGAACGTCGTCGAGGATCTCCTCCCACGGACGCGCCGCTGCGGCCTTTCGCACGCTCTCGGTGTGACCGGCAAGAGGGCTCAACATGATTCCGGGAGCGGCGTCGAGACGCCGCTCCCGGACAATCAGATGTGCTGCCAGGTCACGATTGGTCCACTCCCCACACAGTGTCGGAGCATCGGGGCCGAACTCGACCATGCTGTCCACCAGGGCGAGTCGTTCGTCATGAGCGAAGGTCACCTTCGCCAAAGTACTCGAACCGGACCGGGTTCGAGCGGAAGCGACCTGCTGTGCCGAATCTACGGAACCGCGATGACCGTCGGAATGATCATCGGACGGCGGCGGTACTTGTCCGCGACCCAGCGTCCGACGACGCGGCGCACGGACTGCGCGATGCGATGAGCGTCGATGACGCCTTCGCTCGCCAACCGGGCCAGGTCCGATTCCACGAGATCCGCGGCGGCCTTGAGTGCCGTCGGATCGTCGGAGAAGCCGCGACCGGACACCTCGGGAGTGCTGACTGCGCGTCCTGTCGACTCGTTGATGACGATGGTGATGGCGATGAAGCCGCCTTCACCGAGTACGAGGCGATCGGAGAGCGTCGGCTCGCCGACGTCACCGACGGAAAGACCGTCGACGTAGACGTGTCCGACCGGTACGCGTCCCACGATCTCGGCGAGGCCGTCGACCATGTCGACCACGACGCCGTCCTCGGCCAGCACGATGCGCTCTTCCGGAACGCCGGTGGCCTTGGCCAGGGCGGCGTTGGCACGCAGGTGCCGCCATTCACCGTGGACGGGCATGGCGTTGGTGGGCCGAACCGCGTTGTACAGGTAGAGCAGCTCACCGGCCGACGCGTGGCCCGAGACGTGAACCTTGGCGCTCTGCTGGGTCACGACGGTGGCACCGCGCTTGGCCAAACCGTTGACCACGGCGAAAACGGAGTTCTCGTTGCCCGGGATCAGGGAGGACGCGAGAACGACCAAGTCGTTGGCCCGGATGTTGATTTGGCGGTGCTCGCCGCGCGCCATCCGCGAGAGCGCTGCCAACGGCTCACCCTGCGAACCCGTGGAGATGAGAACGAGGCGATCGTCGGGAAGGGTGGCGGCGGTGTCGATGTCGACGACCAGTCCGTCTGGCACCGTGAGGTAGCCGAGATCCTGGGCGATCTGCATGTTGCGGACCATCGAGCGGCCGACGAAGACGATGCGACGGTTGTACCGAGCGGCAACGTCGACGACCTGCTGGATGCGGTGCACGTGGCTGGCGAACGATGCCACGATGACGCGCTGCTTCGCCTTGCCGATGACGTTGTCGAGCACTCCCCCGATTTCACGCTCGGGCGTGACGAATCCCGGGACCTCGGCGTTGGTCGAGTCCACGAGGAACAGGTCGACACCCTCGTCGCCCAGGCGGGAGAAACCGGCGAGGTCGGTCAGGCGGCCGTCGAGAGGCAGCTGATCGAGCTTGATGTCACCGGTGTGCAGTACAACTCCGGCGTCGGTGCGAATCGCGATCGCGAGCGCGTCGGGTATCGAGTGGTTGACGGCGAAGTACTCGCAGTCGAACGGGCCGTGAGTGGTGGTGTTTCCTTCGACGACCTCGACGAGGTTCGGTCGCAGGCGATGCTCGCGGCACTTGGCGGCAACGAGGGCGAGAGTGAACTTCGCGCCGATGACCGGAATGTCCGCGCGCAGGCGCAGCAAGAACGGCAGAGCACCGATGTGGTCCTCGTGGCCGTGAGTCAAGATGACGGCTTCGACGTCGTCCATACGGTCTTCGATGTAGCGGAAGTCCGGGAGGATCAGGTCGACGCCGGGCTGCTGGTCCTCGGGGAACAGCACACCGCAATCGACGATCAGCAACTTGCCGCGGTGCTCGAACACCGTCATGTTGCGACCGATTTCGCCGATGCCGCCGAGAGCAACGATGCGCAGACCTGATGCCGGCGCCTTCGGGGGTGTTCCGAGGCGACCTGTGGGATCGACGGCCGGACGGTTCTCGGGGCGCTTGTTTCCGCGCCCGTTGCCCGCCTTCGACGCTGCCGGACGGTTGCCGCCGGCAGATTTGCGTGGCGACCTGTCTTCGGTCGATTTCTTGGGTGCAGCAGATTTGGTGGCTGCGGACTTGGTCGCTGCAGATTTGGCTGCTGCGGCCTTCTTGGGCGGGGCGGCTGCGGAGGGGGCCGCTTCTGCCGCCGGCGCAGCTGGTGCCTCTACCGGTGCGGCCTTCGCGGCCGTTTCGGGAGCCGGAGGCGAAGGCGGACCGGCTTGACGACTGGCACTACGACGTCGGGGGGGACGGGTCATTTACAAAACTCCTGCCGCATGCAGATCGGCGGCAAGACCGTCGATCTGCTCTTTAGTGGGTGCAACCTGCGGAAGGCGTGGTTCTCCGACATCGATTCCGATGAGTCGCAGACCCGCCTTCGAAGCGCTGACACCGCCGAGGCGGGCAACGGAACGAATCACAGGGATCAAACTGAGGTTTATCTCGCGTGCGCGGGCGATGTCGCCGGACACGAACGCGGTGTGGAGGTCGCGGAGGCGACCTGGAACGAGATGGCCGATGACGCTGACGAAGCCGGTAGCACCGACAGCGAGCCACGGCAGGTTCAGCGGGTCGTCACCGGAGAAGAACTGAAGCTCGGTGGTGCCGATCAACTCTGCGCCGGCGTTGAGGTCGCCCTTGGCATCCTTGACGGCCTTGATCCGCGGGTGCTCGGCGAGTCGGCGGATCGTTTCGGTCTCGATGGGGACGACGGAGCGGGGCGGAATGTCGTACAACATGACGGGCAGGTCGGTCGCGTTGGCGACGGCGGTGAAGTGTGCAAAGAGTCCGGCCTGGGGCGGACGCGAGTAGTACGGGGTGACGACGAGCAGACCGTGCGCACCGGCGCGAGCCGCGTCACGGGCGAGTTCGACACTGTGGGCGGTGTCGTTGCTCCCGGCGCCTGCAACGATCTTCGCGCGGTTGCCGACGGCGTCGATCACTGCGCGGAGCAGGTCGAGCTTCTCGGACTCGGTGGTGGTGGGAGACTCACCGGTCGTGCCGGCAAGAACGAGGCCGTCGCAGCCGTTGTCGACGAGATGGGCTGCGAGGCGCACTCCCGCGTCGACGTCCAACTTCCCGTCGGCAGTGAACGGGGTCACCATCGCAACGGAAATGGTGCCGAACGGACGCTCGACAAGAGAAGCGGAATCACCGTAGGTCATGGTCAGAAGGTTACCCGGTTCAGCTCTTACTTCTGCACACGAGTCACGACTCGGCCGCAAATGCACTGACGGCGATTTCCGATCCGTCGCTTCCGCGGAGAATCTCGTAGTCCCCGAACACATTTGGGGCGACGTCACGAAGCTGACGTAGGCACTCGATCGCGACTCGCCGGATCTCGACGTCGGCATGTTCGGTGGCGCGCATCTCGACGAAGTGCCGCCAGGCCCGATAGTTCCCGGTCACGACCAAGCGCGTCTCGGTTGCGTTGGGCAGCACCGAGCGCGCAGCTTGCCTGGCTTGCTTCCCACGCATCGGGGCACCGGGCACTGATTGCAATTTCCCCTCGAGGGCGGTCAGCAGTTCGCCGTAAGCGCGACGGCTCTCGTCGGTGGCAGACAGAAACAGTGCTTCGAGCTCGGGATCACCTTCGACCGCGGGAGGCACGACAACGTTCGCATCATTCTCGCGAACGAATCGCTGCGAGAGTTGCGAGTACGAGAAGTGCCGGTGACGAATCAATTCGTGAGTGCACGAGCGCGAGATACCAGTGATGTAGAAGCTCACCGTCGCATGCTCGAGCACCGAAACGTGTCCGACCTCGAGCAGATGTCTCAGATAGCCGGCGTTGGTTGCGGTTCGCGGATTCGGCTTGGACCAACTCTGGTAACAGGCTCGGCCGGAGAACTCGACGAGCGCTTCGCCGCCATCCGCGTCCGTCTCCCACGGAATGTCCTCGGGCGGGAAGAACTCGGACTTCGCCACCAACTGCACTTTCAGCGACACCGTGTTCGGCACAACCCACTCCTCGACAAGCACGAAACGACCAGCACGAAACCCGGGCGCCGTTCGCCTCAGGTGCTGGGCAACTCTATAGCGGTCAACCACCCCCGAGATCGAGTGACGTCATCACATCCTTGACTGACGTCACTTTTGACGTCACTCTGGTGTCATGGACATTTCGGAGTACACCGCGAAGCTGCAGAATGACCTCGTCACCGCAGCCGAACTCGGCGACGATCACACGCGCCGGATTGCGGCGTCGTTGTCCGCCGCCATCGAACCCTCGGTCCGCCTGGTCTTGTTGGCCGCGGCGACGGAGTTGGCCAAGGAGATCGGGACCAAACTCGACGGCCGTGAGGTCAGGGTCAATCTCGACGGCAACGAGATCGTGACCGACGTCGTCCGCCCGACGAATTCGACCGGCGGCGAGGGCGGAAACGAGAAGGCAGACGATGAGAGAAAGGACTCCACTTACTCGTTCGACGACGTCAGCGGCGATATCAGCCGAGTGACGTTGAGGATGATGGAGCAGATCAAAGCCCGCGCCGAGGAGGCAGCCAATCAGAACGGAGTCTCCCTCAACTCGTGGGTTTCACAAGCCGTTCAGGGCGCATTGCGGGACCAGATGCGCAAGAACGGCATGGACTAGTTCGACGCCACCCTGATCGCCGATGATCTAATTGCGCAACTGCAGTAATCACGAACCGTTGCCGCAAGGCGAGAAGGAGCACGTTCATGGCCGTTTCGGGCGTCAAGGAATTCGAGATCAAGGCTGATCCGGAAACGGTGATGAAGGCCGTAGCTGCAGTCGATCGGCTGCCGGAGTGGTCGTCTGCGCACAAGAAGATCACCATCGAGAGCACTCACGACGACGGTCGACCCCATCGCGTTCGCATGGCCGTGTCCATTCTGGGAATCAACGACGAGCAGGTAGTCGACTACACCTTCGAGGGCGACGACAAGGTGACCTGGACCCTCGTCGAGAGCGGCCAGCAGAACCAGCAGGACGGCTCGTACGTCTTGACTCCCACCGATGGTGGAACCAAGGTCACCTTCGAACTGACCATCGATCCCAAGATCCCGCTGCCGGGCTTCCTGGTGAAGAAGGCGCAGAAGACGGCCCTGGAAACTGCAAGCAAGGGCCTGACGAAGTTCGTCGAAAACTTCTGAGCGCACACGCAATTCAGGCGGCCCTTACTTCGGCGTTCATCGCCGGGTAGGGGCCGTTTGCTGTGAAGCCCAGCTGCGATTTCTCGGAAGTTCTTGCCGATGTTGAACATTCGCCGGTAGCCGTGGACCGCCCGGAGTAACGTCGGCCGCGTGTCCGCCGAGACCGCAGAGCCCAACTCCATGGCACCCGTGCGCATCCTCGTCTACAGCGACGACGCACACACCCGCGAGCAAGTTCGGCTCGCTCTCGGAGAGCGCCCACATCCTTCGATGCCCACCATCGATTACGTCGAGGTCGCGACGGCGCCGATCGTCGTCGACAAGCTCGATGCCGGCGGAATCGATCTCGCCATCCTCGACGGCGAGGCGAGTCCGGCGGGCGGCATGGGCGTCGCGAAACAACTCAAGGACGAGATCGTCGACTGTCCGCCGATCCTCGTACTGACCGGTCGACCCGACGATGCGTGGCTGGCGTCGTGGTCGCGAGCGGAAGCCTCAGTGCCGCAGCCGATAGATCCGATGGAACTCTCTTCCACCGTCATCGCGCTTCTGCGTCGGCAACTGAGCCGGTGAGCACCCGTTGCAGCGGTGATTCGTTGCGGCGCCGACTACTTCGGACTTTCGAGAGCGAAACTCGGCACCTCGAAAATCAACCCAATGTCGGAGGCCTCCCCTAGTGTGGGTGTCGCAGGTCACATAAGTGTCGAATTGCTGGCAGTATCGAAATCGAACGGCACCTTCGGGTTAACGGCACCTTCGGGTTAACGGCACCTTCGGGTTAACGGCACCTTCGGGCTAGGCGGACATCCGCACAGCGGAGAGGAGTTCGGGTGAGATGAACGCTTACATCCCCATTCTCGTTCTCGGGGTCATCGCGATGGCCTTCGCTGTGGTGTCGGTTGTTCTCGCGTCCGTGGTCGGCCCGAAGCGGTACAACAGGGCGAAACTCGAAGCCTACGAATGCGGAATCGAACCGGCACCCCGTACCGCTGGTGGCGGACGGTTTCCCGTCAAGTTCTATCTGACGGCAATGCTGTTCATCATCTTCGACATCGAGATCGTTTTCCTCTATCCGTGGGCGGTGCATTTCGATTCGCTCGGCTTGTTCGGCCTCGCGGCGATGGGCCTTTTCATAGTCAACGTCTCGGTGGCATACGCATACGAATGGCGACGAGGCGGTCTCGGTTGGGACTAGCTCAGCGAACACAGGAACAGCACACACGAGTCAGACAAAACCGGTCACACCGCAGCTGTTACGACTGAAAAGAGTCGGATATGGGTCTCGAAGAAAAGCTCCCCAGCGGATTTCTACTGACCACGGTCGAGGGCCTGGCAGGTTATGCCCGCAAAGGATCACTGTGGCCTGCCACCTTCGGGCTCGCGTGTTGCGCCATCGAGATGATGGCAACCACGTCGGGTCGCTTCGACCTGGCGCGGTTCGGTATGGAGGCATTCCGCGCGTCGCCGCGACAGGCAGACCTTCTGATCGTGGCCGGGCGGGTCAGTCAAAAGATGGGCCCGGTACTTCGTCAGGTCTACGACCAGATGGCCGAGCCGAAATGGGTTCTGGCCATGGGTGTATGCGCGTCGTCCGGCGGAATGTTCAACAACTACGCAGTGGTTCAGGGCGTCGACCACATCGTGCCGGTCGACATCTACTTGCCCGGCTGTCCGCCGCGGCCGGAGATGCTCCTGAACGCGATCATCGAACTGCACCGAAAGATCCAGGAAATGCCCCTCGGCGTGAACCGCGAAGAGGCACGCGCGGCAGCCGAGCGCGCCGCACTGGCATCCACCCCCACCATCGACATGAAGGGGCTGCTGCGATGACCTCGGGTAACACCGGCGCGAGAGGGATGTTCGGGGTCCGCGGCACTGGCGACACCTCGGGCTACAGCAGGCTTGCCCCTCCGATCTCTCTAGAGGACAAGGCTTCTCGACCCTTCGGCGGTTATTTCGATGCAGTCGCGGATTCGTTGGACGCGGCATTGAGCAGCGCGGGTGGCACTTTCACCGCTGCAGTCGAGCGTGTGGTGATCTTTCGAGACGAGATGACGCTGCACGTCGAACGCTCCCACTTGCCGCAGGTTGCGCGAAGACTGCGCGACGAACCGGACCTTCGCTTCGAGCTCTGCCTGGGTGTCGACGGAGTGCACTACCCGCAGGACACCGGTCGTGAACTGCACGCCGTGTATCCACTTGCCTCGATTACGCACAACCGCCGAATCAGGCTGGAAGTATCTGTGCCGGATTCCGATCCGCATATTCCGTCGATCGTCGGGATCTACCCGACCAATGACTGGCATGAACGCGAGACGTACGACTTCTTCGGGATCGTCTTCGACGGTCATCCGGCCCTGACCCGCATCGAGATGCCCGACGACTGGAAAGGCCACCCCCAGCGGAAGGACTATCCGCTCGGCGGTATCCCGGTCGAGTACAAGGGCGCCCAGACTCCGCCTCCCGACGAGCGTAGGTCGTACAACTGATGAACGAGACGACAGGAAGCAACTCCGGTGCCACGACGGAAACCGTCGTCACGGCATCGGGTCAGGACTGGGACGACATCGTCACCGCGGCCGCCCGCCAGCGAACCGGCGAGGCGGAACGGATCGTGGTCAACATGGGCCCACAGCATCCGTCCACTCACGGGGTCTTGCGCCTCATTCTCGAGATCGAGGGTGAGACGGTCGTGGAAGCTCGATGTGGAATCGGCTACCTGCACACCGGAATCGAGAAGAATCTCGAATTCCGGAACTGGACGCAGGGTGTCACTTTCGTTACTCGAATGGACTACCTGTCACCGTTCTTCAACGAAACCGCGTACTGCCTCGGAGTCGAGAAACTTCTCGACATCACCGACGACATTCCCGAGCGAGCCACCGTCATTCGCGTGATGATGATGGAACTCAATCGGATCTCCTCACATCTCGTGGCCCTGGCGACCGGCGGAATGGAACTGGGCGCCGTGACGGCGATGCTGTTCGGATTCCGCGAACGCGAATTGATTCTGGACGTGTTCGAGACGATCACCGGACTGCGGATGAATCACGCCTACATCAGGCCTGGTGGTCTCGCTCAGGATCTACCCGACGGGTCGGTCGCGAAGGTTCGAGAATTGCTGAAGGTCCTACCGAAACGGTTACGTGACGTCGAACTGATGCTCAGCGACAACTCCATCTGGAAAGCACGTACCCAGGGAATCGGATATCTCGATCTCACCGGCTGTATGGCGCTCGGGGTGACGGGGCCGGTCCTTCGCGCCACAGGTCTCCCCCACGATCAGCGTCGAGCGCAGCCGTACTGCGGCTACGAGAACTACGAGTTCGACGTAGTGACACACGACGGATCCGATTGCTACGGAAGGTACGTCATCCGCGTCGAGGAGATGAAGGAGTCCCTCAAGATCGTGGAGCAGTGCCTCGACAAGCTACAACCGGGCCCGGTCATGGTGGACGACAAGAAGATCGCCTGGCCTGCCGATCTCGCTGTGGGACCGGATGGCCTCGGCAACTCGCAGAAGCACATCGCCAAGATCATGGAGTCCTCCATGGAAGGTCTGATTCACCATTTCAAACTGGTCACCGAGGGTATCCGCGTGCCGCCAGGTCAGGTGTACGTCGCCGTCGAGTCTCCGCGTGGCGAACTGGGGGTGCACATGGTCAGCGACGGGGGAACCCGGCCGTACCGCGTCCATTTCCGGGACCCGTCGTTCACCAACCTTCAGGCAGTAGCCGCGATGTGTGAGGGAGGCATGGTGTCCGACGTGATCGCTTCGGTTGCCAGTATCGATCCCGTCATGGGCGGAGTGGACCGATGACCGGCCCGAACGGCTCGTCACGCGTGTTCATCGAACTCGGGCCGCGCCCGGAGGAGCCCACGCAATTGGTACGCCCCGGCGCACGATCGAGCTATCCACCCGACGTACTCGCCCGACTCGACGCCGACGCCGAAACCGTCATCGCTCGCTACCGTGAGCCTGACGCCGCCGCGACCACCAGTCGATCCGCCCTCTTGCCGCTCCTTCATCTCGTGCAATCCGAGGACGGGTACATCACCCCGGCCGGGATCGATTTCTGCAGTGCCAAGCTGGGTTTGACGGGCGCCGAGGTCGCCGCAGTTTCCACCTTCTACTCCATGTATCGCCGGGGGCCGACGGGTGAGTATCTGGTCGGAGTCTGCACCAACACGCTGTGCGCGATCATGGGCGGCGACGACATCCTCGCGGCACTCGAAGAGCACCTGGGCTCGACAGGCTCCAGAGACGAAGGCGGACACTCCATCTCGACGTCCGACGGTAAGATCACCCTCGAACACATCGAGTGCAATGCGGCGTGCGACTACGCCCCCGTCATGATGATCAACTGGGAGTTCTTCGACAATCAGACCCCGGAATCGGCGCGCTCACTCGTCGATGCGCTCCGCGCCGGAGAGCGCGTGACACCCGATCGCGGTGCCACGCTGTGCTCGTTCCGGCAGACTGCGCGCACTCTGGCTGGTTTTCCGGATACGCGAATCGAGGCAGCCGAAGCGCAGACCGTCGGCGATGCAACTCTTGCCGGACTACGTATCAGCCGATCTCTCGACGACAACCCACCCGGCTCGGCCTCCGCGGCCGACGCTCCCGGCGAAGGGAAGTGACATGACACTCGCCCCCGTCCTGAGTCGATACTGGGATCAACCGAATTCATGGACCCTCGACAGCTACCTTCGCCGCGACGGCTACCAGGCGCTGCGCAAAGCGCTGGCCACGCCCCCCGACGCCGTGATCGAAACCGTCAAGGACGCGGGCCTGCGCGGACGTGGCGGCGCGGGCTTCCCGACAGGCCTCAAGTGGAGCTTCATCCCCCAGGTCTCCGAAGACAAGCCAGGAGACGGCAAGCCTCACTACCTCGTCGTCAATGCCGACGAGTCCGAACCGGGCACATGCAAGGACATGCCGTTGATGATGGCGACCCCACACACGTTGGTGGAGGGAGTGATCATCGCGGCGTACGCAATTCGAGCAGCGAAGGCGTTCATCTACGTCAGAGGTGAGGTTGTCCCGGTTCTGCGGCGCCTACAGACCGCTGTCGCCGAGGCTTACGCGGCTGGATATCTGGGCCGCAACGTCCTCGGTTCGGGTTTCGATCTGGATCTCGTCGTCCATGCCGGAGCCGGCGCCTATATCTGTGGGGAAGAGACGGCTCTCCTCGATTCGTTGGAGGGACGACGCGGTCAGCCCCGCCTGCGGCCGCCGTTCCCCGCTGTCGCCGGTCTCTATGCCTGCCCGACCGTCGTCAACAACGTCGAGTCCATCGCGAGTGTTCCGTCGATCGTCCTGGGCGGCCCGGAGTGGTTCCGGTCGATGGGAAGTGAGAAGTCACCGGGATTCACGCTGTATTCGCTCTCGGGTCATGTCACCACACCCGGCCAGTACGAGGCTGAACTCGGAATCACCTTGCGCGAGCTGCTCGAATACGCAGGCGGGGTCCGCGCTGGACACACCCTCAAATTCTGGACTCCCGGCGGATCCTCGACACCGATCTTCACCGACGAACATCTCGATGTCCCACTCGACTACGAGGGCGTCGGCGCCGCGGGATCCATGCTCGGTACCAAGGCCTTGCAGATATTCGACGAGACAACCTGCATCGTGCGTGCGGTGTTGCGATGGACCGAGTTCTACGCTCACGAATCCTGCGGTAAATGCACGCCGTGCCGCGAGGGCACGTACTGGCTGGTGCAGATCCTGCGTCGGCTCGAAGGTGGAACAGGAACCGAGGCCGATCTCACCAAACTTCTCGATATCTCGGACACGATCCTCGGAAAGTCCTTCTGCGCGTTGGGTGATGGAGCGACCAGCCCGATCATGTCTTCCTTGAAGTACTTCCGCGAGGAATACGTAGCGCATTTCGACGGTAACGGATGCCCGTTCGATCCTCACCGGTCCGTTCTCGCGACAGGAGCGTTCGTCTCATGACTGCAGCCGACGCCACCACTGGAACCGATGCGGCACCGCCGATTGATCTCGTCACCCTCACCATCGACGGCCGGGAACTCCAGGTCCCCCAGGGCACGTTGATCATTCGCGCTGCGGAGATGATCGGCACCCAGATTCCGCGGTTCTGCGATCATCCTCTATTGGACCCGGTCGGTGCTTGCCGCCAGTGCATCGTGGAAGTCGAAGGTCAACGCAAGCCGGTGGCGTCCTGCACGACACCGGTTGCGGACGGAATGGTCGTCACCACACAGCTCACGTCGCCTGTGGCCGAGAAGGCGCAACGCGGGGTGATGGAACTCCTGCTCATCAACCACCCTCTGGACTGCCCCGTGTGCGACAAGGGCGGCGAGTGTCCGCTCCAGAACCAGGCGATGTCGACCGGTCGCACCGAATCCCGGTTCGGTGAGGAGAAAAGGACCTACCCCAAGCCCATCCCCCTCTCGTCCGAGATCCTCCTCGACCGCGAGCGTTGTGTCCTCTGCGCCAGGTGCACGCGATTCTCGAGTCAGATCGCCGGCGACCCGTTCATCGATCTCCTCGAGCGCGGCGCGCTTCAACAGGTCGGGATCTACGCCAACGAGCCCTTCGAGTCCTACTTCTCGGGCAACACCATCCAGGTTTGCCCGGTCGGCGCGCTCACCAGTACGGCATACCGATTCCGGGCGCGACCGTTCGATCTGGTGTCCAGCCCCAGCGTGTGTGAACACTGCGCCGACGGATGTGCTCAGCGCACCGACCACCGTCGCGGAAAGGTTCTCCGTCGTCTCGCCGGGGACGACCCCGACGTCAACGAGGAATGGAACTGCGACAAGGGGCGCTTCGCTTTCACGTACACGACCCAAGGTGATCGGATCACCACTCCCCTGATCCGCAATGCTGACGGCGAATTGATTCCGGCGTCGTGGCCCATGGCACTCGACCTCGTTGCGCGATCCTTCGCGCAGGCCCGCGGTGACGCAGGCGTACTCGTCGGCGGACGCTCTACCTTGGAGGACGCCTACGCCTACGGTAAGTTCGCGCGAGTTGCTCTCGCTACCAACAACATCGACTTCCGAATCCGCGCTCACTCAGCCGAAGAGGAAGATTTCCTCTCAGCTCACGTCGCGGGCCGCACACTTGAAGGGTCGGTGACGTACCAGGACCTCGAATCTGCCCCGACCGCGTTGCTGGTAGCTCTCGAGCCCGAGGAAGAGTCACCGATCATCTTCCTGCGACTGCGCAAGGCCGCACGTTTCGGCAAGACGACGGTGCTCTCCAGCGCGCCATTCGCTACGCGCGGCCTGCAGAAGATGGGCGGTGGTCTACTTCGGACCGTTCCCGGAAGTGAAGCAGCTCTGATGGATTCGTTGTCCCACCCCGGCAGTGAGGAGGGTCAGCTCCTCCGGCAGCCCGGTACTGTGATCCTGCTGGGTGAGCGACTGAGTGCGGTAGCAGGCGGCTTCGCCGCGGCGCTGCGACTCGCCGAATCGACGGGAGCTTCTTTGGCCTGGGTACCACGCCGCGCTGGTGATCGCGGCGCCGTCGAGGCCGGCGCGCTACCGGGATTGCTTCCCGGCGGACGCCCCGTTGCGGACCCGGCAGCACGTCAGGAGGTGGAATCAGTGTGGGGGGCCTCCATCCCGGCATCCGACGGTCGCGACGCCGCGAGTCTGCTGGATCCGGGGCAGACGACTGCTGCGCTTCTTGTCGGCGGCGTCGAGTTGAGTGATCTCCCGAACCCGGCGAGGGCAAGGGCCGCGATCGAAGCCGCAGGGTTCGTTGTGAGTTTGGAGATCCGTCACAGCGGAGTCACCGAACTCGCCGACGTCGTCTTCCCGGTGGCACCGGTCGCCGAGAAGCCCGGAACCTTCCTCGACTGGGAAGGCCGCGAGCGCGTGTTCGACACCGCGTTGAGAACGACAGGAGTAATGCCGGATCAGCGCGTTCTCCACGCGATCGCAGCCGAGATGGGCATCGATCTGGGCCTACCCGACGCAGATTCCGCACGCTCGGAGATACACCGCCTCGGCGCTTGGTCCGGATCGCGCCCCACCTCGCCTCAGGTCCCGTCAGGCACCATGCCCACACCGGCACTGGGCGAGGCAGTGTTGTCGAGTTGGCGAATGTTGCTCGACAACGGCCGATTGCAAGACGGCGAGCCCAACCTGGCGGGTACGGCACGGCCGTCGCTCGTGCGTTTGTCGGCCGAGACCGCTGCCGAGATCGGCGCCGACAACGGCGATCACGTTGCGGTGTCGACTGAATCCGGTTCCATCACATTACCGTTGGAGATCACCGACCTCCCGCCTCGAACAGTCTGGCTCCCGCTCAATTCACCGGGTAGCACGATCTACGAAACGCTCTGCGTCACCGCGGGGTCCGTGGTGAAGATTGCGAAGGCGGGAGCGCAATGAACACCCACGAGTACGGGACGGTCGCAGCTCCGGTCGACCTGTCGGCGTTCGGGCACGACCCGTGGTGGTTGGTGATCGGCAAGGCTCTCGCAATCTTCGTGTTCCTCGTACTCACCCCGCTGGTGGCGATCTACGCGGAACGAAAGGTCATGGCACGCATGCAGATGCGTGTCGGACCGAACCGCGTCGGCCCCCGTGGAATGCTCCAGAGCCTCGCTGACGGAATCAAGCTCGCCCTCAAGGAGGGCATCACACCGACCGGCGCCGACAAACCGCTTTACCTCCTCGCGCCCGTCATCGCGGTCGTGCCCGCCTTCATGGCTTTTGCTGTCATCCCGTTCGGTCCACAGGTGTCGATTTTCGGAACCCGGTCACCCCTGCAACTGACCGATCTACCGGTCGGCGTTCTGTACATCCTGGCCGTCACTTCTATCGGTGTGTACGGGATCGTCCTTGCCGGCTGGTCTTCGGGATCGACGTATCCCCTACTGGGCGCACTTCGATCGACCGCGCAGGTCATCTCGTACGAGGTAGCGATGGGCCTGTCTTTCGCTGCCGTTTTCCTCTACGCCGGCACGATGTCCACGTCCGGCATCGTCGACGCCCAACAGGGAGCCTGGTACGTCTTTCTCCTCCTGCCGTCCTTCCTGATCTACGTGACAGCCATGGTCGGCGAAACCAACAGGGCTCCCTTCGACCTTCCCGAGGCCGAAGGTGAGCTGGTAGGTGGGTTCCACACCGAGTACTCCTCCCTCAAGTTCGCGATGTTCATGCTGGCCGAGTACGTGAACATGGTGACGGTGTCCGCTCTGGCCACCACGCTGTTTCTGGGCGGGTGGCACGCACCGTTCCCGTTCAATCTTTGGGACGGCGCCAATTCCGGTTGGTGGCCGGTGCTGTGGTTTGTCGCGAAAGTGTGGGGCTTCCTCTTCGTCTTCATCTGGTTGCGCAGCACGCTTCCTCGATTGCGCTACGACCAGTTCATGAATCTCGGCTGGAAGGTTCTGATCCCAGCAGCTTTGGTATGGGTGATGGTGATCGCGACCGTTCGTGTGTTCCGCAACGAGGGCTACAACACCTGGGTCGTACTTCTCTGCGTCGCACTGGTTCTCGGAGCTGCGCTCCTGATCGTGTTGGCCGGGACCTACCGCGGCCGACGCCGAACTGCCGCGTTGGTCACCGCTTCGGGGACCTTGCCTTTCGATGCAATGTCGGGCGGCTTCCCGGTTCCACCGCTGCCTGGTCAAAAACTGCCTGGTCAAAAACTGCCTGGTCAGAACGTGCCACCGCCGCGACGCACAGATGTTTCCGACACATCGGAGGACTCCCATGCCTGAATTCCTCGGACCTATCGCGGGTTTCGGAGTGACGCTCTCGACCATGTTCAAGAAACCCGAGACCGAGTTCTATCCGGAGGAGAAGCGCCCCACCGCGCCCGGATACCACGGTCGCCATCAACTCAACCGGTATGCGGACGGACTCGAGAAGTGCATCGGTTGCGAACTGTGTGCCTGGGCCTGCCCCGCCGACGCGATCTATGTCGAGGGTGCTGACAACACCGAAGAAGAACGGTTCTCCCCCGGAGAGCGCTACGGGCAGGTGTATCAGATCAACTACCTGCGGTGCATCGGCTGCGGCCTCTGCGTCGAGGCCTGCCCCACTCGGGCCCTCACGATGACCAACGAGTACGAGATGGTCGACGACAATCGAGCTGGATTGATCTACGAGAAGGACCGACTGCTCGCGCCCCTGAAACCCGACATGACAGCGCCACCACACGCGCTGCGTCCCGGCACAACTCAGGACGACTACTACCGCGGCGACATCACAGCAGTACCCGAACAAGCAGTACCCGAACAAGCAGTACCCGAACAAGCAGTACCCGAACAAGCAGTACCCGAGCAAGCAGTATCCGAGCAAGCAGCACCCGAGCGAGAGCCGAACCCGGAGACCGAGAAATGATCGCGGCGGTCACGACCACGATCCTGGCGGAGGGAACGATGACATCGACCTCCACCGGCGAGGCGGTGCAGTTCTGGATCCTCGGAACCCTTGCGGTGATCAGCGCTTTGGGTGTCGTCGCCGCTCCCAAGGCCGTCTACTCTGCACTCTTCCTTGCGATGACGATGATCATTCTGGCCGTGTTCTACATCGTCCAGGGCGCACTGTTCCTGGGTGTCGTTCAGATCGTCGTCTATACCGGCGCGGTGATGATGTTGTTCTTGTTCGTCCTGATGCTGGTGGGCGTGGATTCTTCGGACTCCCTGGTCGAAACGCTACGCGGACAACGAGTCAGCGCGATCGTGATCGGCGTCGGATTCGGGCTGCTCCTTATCGGCGGCCTCGGAAATGCGTCGATCTCGGGCTTCACCGGATTCACCGGACTCGACCAGGGCAACATCGACGCACTCGCCGATCTCATCTTCATCCGCTACGTCTGGGCCTTCGAACTGACCGGTGCACTGCTGATCACGGCGACACTCGGCGCAATGATGCTCGCACACCGGGAGAAGATCGGAGCCACACTCAGCCAACGCGAACTCTCGCAGCAACGATTCGCGTACCTGGGCAGCGATGAAGACAATCCCGAAAAGGGCTCGGCCACTCCACTCCCCAGTCCCGGCGTGTACGCACGTCACAACGCAGTGGACATGCCGGCCTTGTTGCCGGACGGAACGTTCTCGACGCTCTCTGTCAGCAGCGCGCTCACTCCACGTTCCCCGGATCCGAGCACCGGTGAGGAGACTCAGCGATGAATCCCGAGAACTATCTGTATCTGTCCGTCCTGTTGTTCACGATCGGAGCTGCAGGAGTCCTCCTGCGCCGCAACGCCATCGTGGTGTTCATGTGTATCGAATTGATGCTCAACGCCGCCAACTTGGCGTTCGTGACCTTCGCGCGCATGCACGGCAATCTGGACGGCCAGATCTTCGCCTTCTTCACGATGGTGGTCGCTGCGGCCGAAGTAGTCGTCGGCCTGGCAATCATCATGATCATCTTCCGATCTCGGCGTTCTGTATCCGTCGACGACGCAGACCTGCTGAAGTACTGATATGTCAGGAGGAATCACGTCCGCCATCTGGTTGCTCCCCGCCCTGCCGCTGTGCGGCGCCGCTGTCCTTTTGCTGGCCGGTCGTCGCACGAACGCGTGGGGTCACCTGCTTGCCTGCGTCATGGCTATCGCGTCGTTTGTCGTCGCAGTGGTGTTTTTCATCGCCATGCTCGGCCGTGACACCGCCGACCGCACCGTCACCGAGCACCTGTTCAGTTGGGTCCCGGTCGACAGTCTTCAGGTCGAGTTCGGACTGCAACTGGACCAACTGTCGATGTGTTTCGTTCTGCTCATCACCGGTGTAGGTTCGCTGATCCACATCTACTCGGTCGGATACATGGCGCACGACCCCGAGCGTCGTAAGTTCTTCGCGTACCTCAATCTTTTCCTCGCTGCAATGCTGCTTCTGGTGCTCGCCGACAACTTCCTCGGACTCTACGTCGGCTGGGAAGGCGTCGGTTTGGCGTCATACCTGCTGATCGGCTTCTGGCAGCACAAGCCGTCGGCGGCGACTGCCGCCAAGAAGGCTTTTGTCGTCAATCGGGTGGGCGACATCGGATTGATGATCGCAATGATGTTGATGTTCAGCACATTCGGCTCGCTCTCGTTCAGCAATGTCTTCAGCGACGCGTCCGGCGCAAGCGAAGGTGTCCTGACGGCGATCGGTCTGATGCTCCTCCTCGCTGCGTGCGCGAAGTCGGCGCAAGTGCCGCTGCAGTCGTGGCTCGGCGACGCGATGGAGGGCCCCACCCCCGTTTCGGCTCTGATTCACGCGGCCACGATGGTCACCGCCGGCGTCTACTTGATCGTGCGCTCCAATCCGATCTTCGATCTCGCGCCCGACGCTCAACTCGTGGTTGTCATCGTCGGTGCCGTGACGCTCCTGTTCGGTGCGATCATCGGCTGTGCGAAGGACGACATCAAGAAAGCGCTCGCCGCATCGACCATGAGTCAGATCGGATACATGGTCCTGGCCGCGGGTCTCGGACCAGCCGGATACGCCTTCGCAATCCTTCATCTGATCACCCACGGATTCTTCAAGGCGGGCCTGTTCCTCGGCGCCGGCTCCGTGATGCACGCGATGAACGACGAAACCGACATGCGGCGCTACGGCGGACTCCGAGCGTTCATGCCACTGACTTTTGTCACGTTCGGGCTCGGATATCTTGCCATCATCGGTGTTCCGCCGTTTGCCGGGTTCTTCTCCAAGGACAAGATCATCGAGGTTGCAATCGGCGAGGGCGGCGTCAAGGGTGTTGTGCTTGGCATCGTCACGCTCTTGGGTGCGGCGCTCACTGCCTTCTACATGAGCCGCGTGATGCTGATGACCTTCTTCGGGAAGGCCCGCTGGGAGAACCAGAAACCTCACGAATCTCCGGCGGTGATGACGTCTCCGATGATCATTCTGGCGGTGGGATCCGTCGGGGCCGGCATGCTCCTGACCATCGGGTCCAGCTTGCAGAACTGGCTGGAACCGGTAGTCGGCTCCCATCACGTCGAACCGCCGATACCCGCATGGTCGATCACCGCGCTGGCGCTGCTCGCAGTCGCCGCCGGCGTCGCGATTGCTTATCGCGAGTACGCCACCCGGGAGATTCCCGTGGTGGCACCGACTCCGGTTTCTCCGTTGACCGTTGCGGCTCGCCGTGATCTGTACGGTGACGCCTTCAACGAGGCGGTGTTCATGAAGCCGGGACAACAACTCACCAAGTCGCTGGAAGTGGTCGACACCAAGGGAATAGGCGGCGTCGTGGGTAGCTTTGCGGTGGTCGTCACCGGGTTGTCCACGCTCACGCGGAAGCTGCAGACCGGGTTCGTTCGTTCGTACGCGCTGGTGATGTTTGTCGGAGCAACACTCGTGGTCGCGACAATGATGGCGGTGACACTGTGGTGATCGAAGCGGCGGTGAGCGACTCTGTGACCAATGCCGGCTTCCCTGCGCTGACGGCGCTCTGGCTGCTTCCGCTCATCGGAGCGGGTGTTGTCCTCGCTCTGCCTGCACGGTCGTACCAATTTGCCAAATCTCTCGCGCTGGCAGTGTCCGTGGCAGTCCTGGTGATCGCCGGCGGTCTCGGAGTTGCGTTCGACCGCGGCGGCGGGCAGTTTCAGTTCGTCGAAAGCCATAGCTGGATACCGGCTTTCGGTACCAGCTACACACTCGGGCTTGACGGCATCGCACTCGTTCTGGTTCTTCTCACCGCAGTGCTGGTGCCATTACTACTGATCGCGGGCTGGAACGACGTCCCCGCGGACCCAACATCACCCAAGCGGATGCCGCACACCTATTTCGCGCTGATCCTTGTTGTCGAGTCCATGGTGATGATTTCGTTCAGCGCCTTGGATATTCTCCTGTTCTATATTTTCTTCGAGGCAATGCTGATACCGATGTATTTCCTCATCGGCGGGTTCGGCGGAGTGGGCAGATCTCGCGCAGCCGTGAAGTTTCTGCTCTACAACCTCCTCGGCGGCCTGGTTATGCTCGCTGCGGTCATCGGCCTGTACGTGGTCACCACGCGCGACGAGAGTCCCTTCACCAGCGGCACTTTCGACTTCCGAGCGATCGCGTCCGCGGCGAGCAGCGGTGAACTCGGCGTCGGACCCGGGGTGCTCAACGCCTTGTTCCTCGGATTCATGTTCGCGTTCGCGGTCAAGGCACCGCTCTGGCCGCTGCACAGTTGGTTGCCGGACTCCGCGGTGGAATCGACTCCGTCGACAGCAGTGTTGATGATGGCGGTCGTGGACAAGGTAGGCACCTTCGCGATGATTCGCTACTGCCTGCAACTGTTCCCGGAGTCGTCGTCGACTTTTGCACCGTGGATCATCACGCTCGCCGTGATCGGAATCGTCTACGGCGCAATACTGGCGATCGCGCAGACAGACGTCATGCGACTGATCGCCTACACGTCGATTTCACACTTCGGCTTCATCATTCTCGGAATCTTCGCGATGACCAGCCAGAGCCAGGCAGGTTCCGCGCTGTACATGGTTAATCACGGAATCTCCACTGCCGCGCTGTTCTTGATTGCGGGCTTCCTGGTCTCGCAGCGAGGTACACGATCGATCGCAGCGTACGGCGGCGTCCAGAAAGTCGCACCCGTCCTGGCCGGCACATTCCTCGTTGCGGGGTTGGCAACACTGTCTCTGCCGGGTCTCGCTCCGTTCGTCAGCGAGTTCCTGGTGCTGATCGGAACGTACTCGCGCTACCACGTGGCCGCTATCGCGGCGACTGTCGCGCTTGTACTGTCCGCGATCTACATACTCTGGCTCTATCAGCGCATGATGGGCGGACCGGTGAAGGAAGGGCAGGGAACGATCCGCGACCTCGCGCGACGCGAACTCGTGGTGGTCGCCCCGCTGATCGCACTCCTCCTGCTCCTCGGCATCTACCCCAAGCCTGCCTTGGACGTCATCACTCCCGCAGTGAGCCACACGGTCGTCTACGAGGCACCGACGCCGCTCGTCGCCGACCACGAAGGAGGTGTCCACAAATGAGTTCCTTCAACGACGTGACCATCCTCGGCTCGGCCGACGCGGCATCACCCAGTATCGAATACAGCCTGCTCTCGCCGATGTTGATCGTGTTCGGTGTTGCGGTGGTCGGGGTACTCATCGAAGCCTTTGCACCCCGCCGTATTCGGTACCCAGTGCAACTCGTCCTCGGTGTCGGAGGTTTGGCGGCCGCGTTCGTGGCAGTGCTTCTGCTCGCCGGCACGCGGTCGACGGCGATGATGGGTTCTGTTGCGGTCGACGGACCGACGCTGTTCTTGCAGGCCACGATCCTTCTTGTGTCGATCCCCGCGGTACTGCTGATTGCCGAGCGAGGCTCGGGCAACACCGCCGAAGTGATTGCGCAACATGACGCGCTCGGCAGTTTCACCCCTCAAGCGTCGAGCGTCCCGGGAAGTGTTGCGGAGCAAGAAGCAGTGAAGGTCGGTATCGCCCAGACCGAAGTCTTTCCGCTCACGCTCTTTGCGGTCGGCGGTATGTTGCTGTTTCCGGCTTCGAACGATCTACTGACGATGTTCGTTGCGCTCGAAGTGTTCTCACTGCCTCTGTATCTCCTGTGTGGTCTGGCACGCAGACGTCGCCTGCTCTCCCAGGAAGCTGCGCTCAAGTACTTTCTGCTCGGGGCATTTTCGTCGGCGTTCTTCGTTTTCGGAATTGCGTTGCTGTACGGCTATGCCGGGACGGTCACGCTCTCCGGTATCGCCGACGCAGCACGCATCGGGTCGGGCACCGACGCCTTCCTCTGGCTCGGAACGGCCCTGGTGGCAGTGGGGTTGCTTTTCAAAGTCGGTGCAGTGCCGTTTCATTCGTGGATTCCCGACGTCTATCAAGGGGCGCCGACGCCGATCACCAGTTTCATGGCAACTGCGACCAAGATTGCCGCGTTCGGTGCCATCCTTCGCGTCTTCTACGTGGCCCTGCCCAATGAATACGTGAACTGGCGCCCACTGATGTGGGCGGTCGCGATTCTCACGATGGTTGTCGGATCGATCGTTGCCGTGACGCAGACCGATATGAAGCGAATGCTGGCCTATTCGGCGATCGCGCACACCGGATTCATTCTGACCGCCGTGGTGGCGGACTCGGATGCCGGCCTCGCCTCGGCGATGTTCTATCTTCTGGCTTACGGATTCAGCACCGTGGGTGCGTTCGCCGTCGTCAGTGTGGTCCGGGACGCTGACGGTGAGGTCGCTGCGCTGTCGCGCTGGGCCGGATTGGGCAGACGCTCACCATTGGTCGGCGTTGTGTTTGCACTGTTCCTGTTGGCTTTCGCCGGGATTCCGTTGACCAGTGGGTTCATCGGAAAGTTCGCGGTGTTCAGCGCGGCCGCCGAGGGTGGGGCCGCGCCTCTCGTGATCGTCGGCGTCCTGTGCAGCGCGATCGCCGCCTACTTCTACGTGCGAGTGATCGTGTTGATGTTCTTCACCGAATCGGCGGAAGACGCACCGACCGTCGTGGTGCCGAGTGCACTGACCAGCAGTGTGATCGGCCTCGGCGCCGGTGTAACGCTCATCCTCGGCATACTCCCCCAGCCGGCGCTCGATCTCGCCGAGCGTGCAGCGGACTTCGTGCACTGAGCCGATGCGTGAATCTGTTCGCGACGCCGGACTGCCGAGTACCTTCCGGTCGCCATGGTTTGTCGGGTTTTCCGCGGTGGCGATTCTTCATCTGATCCTGAATGCCGCTGATGCTGTGCCCTGGGACGGGATCACCAAGGTCATGCTCGCGCCGATTCTGGCTGCCTGGGTTGTCGACCAAGGCGGACCGAGGATTGTTGCTGCTGCGCTGATTGCCTGCGCTTTCGGAGACCTGTTCCTGATCTGGGACTCCACGTTTGTCATCGGGATGGCCGCCTTCGCGATCGGTCACGTCTGTTTCATCCGATTCTGTCTCTCGCACGGCGCTCTTCGGGAGATACGAAGGCGGCCATGGTTTTTGTGCGCGTACGCCATTGCCGGAATTACCCTTGTGTCGTACGCCTGGACCGGTCTCGAACCGGCACTTCGGATTGCCGTCCCTGTGTACGCCGCAATCCTGGTGGGAACCGCGTCCACCGCACTGGCCTACAACACGATCACCGGTATCGGCGGCGCACTGTTCCTCACCTCTGACGCCCTGATCCTGCTCGGTCAGGCGAACAAGTGGCAGCCTGCCGCTGCCGGCATCTGGATCATGACGCTGTACATCCTTGCGTTGTTGCTCCTGACCGTCGGAATCCTCGGCCGGAGTAACACGGCATACCGTCCATTGGCGCCCACGCTGTAAGGATCAGCAACCAGCCGGACATCTCTTCTTATGACGCCGAAATCCGAGGACGTGCCACCACCGAGCGACGAAGAGCGTTTCACCGTCCTGTGGGACGCCTACGCCGGTCGGGTGTTCGCCTATACCTGCCGCCACGTTGATCATCACAGCGCACAGGAAGTTGTCTCCGAGACGTTCCTCGTTGCCTGGCGACGCTTGGACGACGTGCCCGAACAGGCACTTCCATGGCTGTTGGTGGTGGCTCGAAACACCGTGAACAACAACCGTCGAAGTGTTCGGCGCCACGATGCGTTGACCGAGAAGATGCGACGAATCGAGCAGATCGCGGCATCGACGCCGGGCGCCGACGTCACTGTCCCCGACCGCACAGAACTGCTCGAAGCACTGACAACACTCACCGTCACCGAGCGTGAAGCCCTACTCCTGACTGCCTGGGACGGATTGACCGCCACCGAAGCAGCGCGGGTCGCCGGGTGTTCGGTTCCAGCCATGCATGTTCGACTCTTTCGCGCTCGGCGTCGATTGAGCACCGGGTTGGCTTCAGAATCCGACACCGCGATCCCGATGAACACCGCCCGACCTTGCGCTGCCGCCGAACACGGGAGTACTCCATGAGCAAAGATCTGCTGACCACCCTCGAGAAGCTGCGGCCGACCGATTCTCTTTCCGCCGAACTCTGGCCCGAGAACGTCCAGGTTGCCGCTCGCATCCGAATCATCGCTGACGAAAACAACATTGGAACGCCCAAGGTTCCACGCCGCCGAGTTGGCGCCGTAGCTCTCGTCGCGATGCTCTGTGCAGCGGGAATGGTGGGCTGCGCCGCTGCCACGGCGATGATGCCAAAACCGTTTACGGATATGTACTCGGGTTGGCAGACCATGCCGGGAACCAACGGCGGAATAGATCCGTCCACCGCCGAGCGGGTCGGGTCCATCCCCGGACCTGACGGAACCGTGTTCAGCGTCTTCGTTGCCCACGGCGCTGATGGCTGGAGGTGCGTCGCCCCGGTTTTCGAGACGTCATCCGAGACCGACAAGGTTGGTCCGTCGAAATTCATCAGCCTCGGACACGGCTGCAGATCGAACGACGACTTGTACGGCGCAGATTCATTCGGGGGCGGCGCCGGGTACGAGGCCGGTTCGCACGAGGCGACCTACGACGCAGGGGCGGGAGGTGCCGTTCGGGCCGAACTTCACACCGCAGACGGCCAAATCTATCCGACAATTCTTGCCGAAGACCGCTTCTACGGATGGATTCCCCTCTCGCTCACCTTCCCGCGTCCAACTCTCGTCGGATATGCCGCAGACGGGACGGTCGTCGGCACCCGGTGAGCTGTCGGTACCCTCGAAAGATGACTGCACAGGCCCCGAACGAGCGCATCCCCAGCCAGTGGGAAGAGATCACTGCAGCCGACTCGACGCATTCCACACGATATGTCGAGCGTTTCCGTTCCATGAGAGCGGACGGCAAGGACATTGTCGGGGAAGCACGTTTGATCGACGCGATGCTCGGACGCGGTGGCCGGGTTCTCGATGCAGGGTGCGGGCCGGGCCGACTCGGCGGTTATCTGCACGACGTCGGGCATGTGGTTGTCGGAGTCGACGTTGACCCGGTTCTCATCGCTGCCGCGGAGGAGGACCACCCCGGCCCGACGTGGCTTGTCGGCGATCTCTCCGAGCTCGATCTACCGGCCCGCGGTGTCGAGGCGAATTTCGACGTCATCGTGTCGGCAGGCAACGTGATGGCGTTTCTCGCTCCGTCAACCAGGCACGCAGTATTGTCAGGATTTGCTGGTCATCTCGCTCCGAGCGGCCGAGTGGTCATCGGATTCGGTGCCGGCCGTGGCTACGAGTTCCCCGAGTTTCTCGCCGACGCGGCCGCGAGTGGCCTCGAGGCTGATCTGCTGCTGTCCACGTGGGACCTGCGCCCGTTCAAGGACAATTCCGAATTCCTGGTCGCGGTGTTCTCCCGCGCCTAGCCCGCCAGTTCACCGCCTTCCCTACAATCCGTCACATGGCGATCAATTCACCCTGATCACAATCCTGGCGACTGTTGTTCACTACGAACATAATTGGATCAATGCGGGTGTGGCCGAGCGGCAAGGCAGCGGTCTGCAAAACCGTCCACGCAGGTTCGACTCCTGCCATCCGCTCAGCTTGCGAACCAGCGACTCATGCCGCGACCAACCACCTACCAATGACATTCGGTGCACGCAGCCTGCATCGCTCCGCTCTGTCTCCGCGCACAGGGCTCCGGACAGTTACCCTCGATCGATGCACCCTCTCCCCGAGACAGGCCAGTTGCCTCCCGGGCCGATGGCCTTACAGGTGGAACACCTCTGCATGGCGTTCGGCGCGAAAGTTGCTGTGAACGACCTTTCCCTCGCGGTGCCCTCAGGTTCGTTGTTCGGCCTGGTGGGCCCTAACGGTGCGGGAAAAACGACCACACTGTCGATGGCTGTCGGATTGCTTCGCCCGCACTACGGTCGCAGCCTGGTGTACGGCTACGACGTGTGGAACGACCCTGTGGCAGCGAAGAGTCTGCTCGGCGTTCTACCCGACGGTCTGGCGCTACCCGCCCAGTTCACCGGTCATGAACTACTCACCTATTTCGGGCGACTGCGCGGCATGCCAGAGGACGTCATCGCGTCACGACGCGACGAACTGTTGGCCGCGCTCGATCTCGCCGATGCAGGTGGAACGGTCATCGCCGACTATTCAGCGGGTATGACGAAGAAAATCGGGTTGGCCTCGGCCTTGTTGCACGGCCCTCGCTTACTGGTACTGGATGAGCCGTTCGAAGCTGTCGACCCCATTTCTTCGGCCGGAATTCGGAGCATTCTGCTCTCGTTCGTCCACTCAGGTGGCTCGGTCATTCTTTCCAGTCACGTGATGGCCCTTGTCGAACAACTGTGTACTCACATCGGAGTCATCGCAGACGGGCGCGTCGTGGCTTCAGGAACGGTCGACGAGGTGCGCGCAGGCAACACACTCGACGAGGCATTCGTTCGTCTTGTCGGCAGCCGCAGTCCCAATCCCGACGGACTGTCATGGATGCGCGCATGACCACCACCAGCTTTTCACCGACACACTGGAACACGTCGGACTCTGTGTGGCGCACGGTCCTTCGAATGCGCATGACCCTCTACAAACGTCAATTCACCGGCGGCAGAGCCGTCATCAAAGTCGTGGCAGCACTCTTCGGGGTTCTGGGGGCGGCTCTGCTGTGCCTGCAAGCCTCGGGGACGAGCGCGGGCTCTTCCGAACTCGTCAGCGGCACAACCAGTCTCGCACTGTCGGCTATCGGCGTGATGTGGATCTTGATGCCGATCATGTCTGGTCTGTCAGATGACAATCTTCACCCCAGACAGTTCCAACTACTCCCCCTGGAACCCGTCCGACTCGCCAGAGCACTGTTCTCGACGTCACTGGTCGGTATGACCGTGCCGATTACCGCGTTGGCTGCAGCAGCGATTCCAATTTATGCCGCTACACACCACCCTGCCGCACTGCCATTGGCCATTATCGCTTGGCCCGCAACGGTCCTGCTCATTGTCGGCACCTCACGGGTCGCGATGCTGGCGATGTCGCAGCTCCTGCGGAGTCGTCGCAGCCGCGAACTGGGACTGTTGGTATTCGGCACGTTCTTCGGCGGACTGTATCTGCTGCAATTTCCGCTGCAGAGTCGCCTCGGCACGGTCGTGGACGGCGACGTCACGTGGCCGCTCACGGTCGCGCATTCGATACCGTTCGCGTGGGGAATCACCAGTGTCGACGCAGCAGCAGGAGGCGCCTGGCTCCTCGCCGCCGGAGCAGTCCTCGCCCTGGTGCTGGTCGATCTCGCACTGCTGTGGTCATGGCAACGCCTGGTCGTTCGCTACTTCAACGGGAAGGTCGCAGAATCAGCGGGCGCCACTTCCGTGCAATTGAAGAACCAGGGCCGCGACATTCGAACCGGTTGGCGCGCATCCCGACTGGGCACCGTCATCTCTCGCGAGCTTTCGCTCTGGCACGGAGACATGCGCCGACGAACACAACTGCTCTCCGTTGCCATCATGACCTTGGTCTCCGGCTTCGGACCGCTGATCTCGTCATCGATCCCCTTCTCCGCCGCATGGGGTGCCTGGTTCCTGATCTACCTGGCAATGGCAGCCGGATCGAATCTGTACGGATTCGACGGCGCATCGATCTGGCATCTGGTGATGATCCCCGAAGCCGCTGCCGCTGACGTCCGGGGCCGACAAATCGCGTGGGCAATCGTGATGACACCCTTCGTGGTCGTCGCAACAGCTGCTGTACGGATCTTCGGGGACCTCGGGACCGACCGACTGGCCGTGCCGATCGCCGTCGGCATTTCGATGATGGGAGTCGGTGCAGGATTGGTAGTGGCGATATCCGCCAAAGCGCCCTACCCGGTTCCGGAGATGAAGAAGACGTTCTCCTTCAACACCCGCGGGTCCTTCAACGGCTCGTCCTTCGGACTGATCATCCTCGCCATCGTCATCTTCGCCGCGACAACGGCGCCCGGCGTTCTACTCGGGGCGCTGCTACCGAACCCGGTCAACTATTTCGCCATCCCTGTCGCTGTTGCGATTGGTGCACTTGGTGCTTGGATCGGGGGCCGCGTCGCGATCACCCGTATGCAACGCGAGCCGGATCGGATTCTGTTCGCGGTTACCACCACATGATCGTTGCTCAGATAGTCCGAGAATTTCTGGGCGTCAGCGCAGTAGCCGCAGCTTGCACCAAAAAACTCAGTCTGGACAATCGGATCTATCAGGTAGCCAGGTAGCCAGGTAGGGCAGCCTCATCGGGTTCGGTCCTCGCATATCGCCGTCGCGCTTTCGTGACATAGCTTCCGCTCGAGCCGAACCATTGCCCTGGAAACATCGCACCACCAAGATGTTTGGCATGCCCCCGGAGCACCACGGTTCCGTACGTGTCGCCGAACGTCCCGGCCGATGCGGGAACTGCGCGCACCCGGCCCCTTCGCTCGAGCGCGGCTGGATCGAGCGCTGCCTCAGGTTCGCACCGCAGCCCGCTCGGTGCGCAGAAATCCTGGTGATGGACCACTACACCGGAGCGATGGAATTCTGCCGGTGCCGACATCCGTTCCACGGGTCCTGATCGCGCCGGATCCTCGAGATCCGCTGCCGAGCCGAGTCCCTCGGCGCCCCGGCTCGACAGCGAAATCACACCTGAATCAGCTCAGCGAACTCAGCAGCGGCTCGAGCAGCTTGTAGAGCTCGAAGATGCCGATGATCGTTGAAATAGAACCCATGATGATCCTCCGTGATTCGTGAACTTTCCGTGACGTCGCGTCACAGGCAGAAAGCTAACAAACCCGGCATTCAAACGGGAACCTTGGATGTGTCCGGCAGATGAACTCCCTGCTGGCAGAGCCCTTTTGGTGACCAGCGTCATGTTCGACGAGAAATACGCCTCATCGTCACATCACCTGACCCTGACCGACCACAACAGCGAAAGTCTGCCGGTTGTGGTCTCGCGATACTTCGCGCCAATTCCGCCCCATCCGGCTCTTGCTTTGTGCGCTGAATCCGATTACATTT
Source organism: Rhodococcus sp. ARP2 (assembly GCF_001029585.1). NCBI lineage: Bacteria > Bacillati > Actinomycetota > Actinomycetes > Mycobacteriales > Nocardiaceae > Rhodococcus > Rhodococcus sp. ARP2. The sequence goes on from NZ_LEKE01000060.1 coordinate 76,897, forward strand.
CTCCACAATAACGGTACGCGTAACGAAATAACAAGACGCTCTACCGCACTGACCTATATACCCAGTGCCACAACCCTTCCGGACTCTTGCTGGGGCGGCGCTTCGTCGTGTCCAGAAGCCCCTCACTCCCCGATCGAAAGAGAGCACGATGACCACAGAGAGCATCTCCGGAAATCAGCCGCGACCGGTAGCAATTATCGCAAGCCTGACCCTGCTGATCGCTGCCGTCGCCGCGCTCGAAAGCATCATCGTCCCCGCACTCCCCCTGATACAGAGAGACTTCGGAGTGACGGCCGACGTCGGAGCGCTCGCATCCGTCGCTCTGACGTTGAGCACTGTTCTCGTCACGCCGATGGCCGGGCGAATAGCCGACGTGTACGGCGCCCGCCCCACCTTGCTCGCGATCACGACAATCGTCGTCCTGGGCGGCAGCGTGTCCGCTCTTGCAACGATCTTCCCGCTGTTCGTCCTCGGCCAGTTTCTCCAGGGATTCGGGCTCGGGTTGTTGCCCGTGAGCTTCGTGGTCCTACGACGCACTTTGTCCTCGGACCGACTGAAGACGGCCACGGGTTTACTCGGGGCTGTCGTAGTGGCCGGCGGCGCTCTGGGAGTCGTATTGGCCGGGCCCGTCGCGGAAAACGTCTCACGCACCGCGATGTATGCAGTTCCGACCGCGTTCGTTTTGCTCGGCGCAATTGCTTTTGCCGTGAGCACACCACGAGATCACATGTCGAACGTCGGCGGCCGACTCGATTGGCCGGGAGCGGGCGGATTGGCTCTGGGATTGTTGACGCTGACGGCGTGGCTGGCGAGCGCATCGAGCAACGGGTGGGGCGCACCGACGTCGATGCTGCTGCTTCTCGCTTCCGCTGCCGTGTTCGCGATCTGGGCCAAGTATCAGAGCCGGACAACCGAGCCGATGGTCGACCTGACGATGATGCGGCATCGTTCGATGTGGAGCGCCGTGGTCGTCGGCGTGGTTTTCGGGTTCACTTACGGCGCTGTTGTCTATCTACTTCCGCAACAACTCGCCGTGCCGGCAGAGAGCGGATTCGGCCGCGGTGCATCGACAAGTGCCATCGGAATCCTGCTGTGCATCGGTTACGGCGCAGCGGTGATCGCGTCGGTGATTTCCGGAAAGCTCGCACAACGGGTCGGCACGAAAGCCATTGCGGTAGCGGGAGTTGCCTTCCTCGGCCTGAGCGGCGCCGTCGGGGTCTTTGCAACCACGATGTGGCAGATCGTTGTGGTGCTGATCCTTGCGGGTACCGGCGTTGCCGCCGCGTCGACGGCAGTGTTCGTCATCTCCGCCGACAGCGCACCGGCAGACCGCGTAGGTGTCACGACGGCAATAGTCACGATCGCCAGATCGCTGGGTTCTGCTGTGGGAACCCAAATTGCCGCCGGGATCATCGCGAGCGCGACTTCATCCGGCGGCCTTCCCCAGCACTCGGCATTCGCCACAGCTTTCGGAGTGGCGGCAATCGTTGCGATTGTCGGACTCGTTGTCGCGGTGACGATGCCGAAACCGGCATCAACCGATGTTCAGTGGTCGTCGTCGTCCTCGTCGAAGTCTGCGACTCCGCGCTTCCAGTAGCCCGTGATCAGGTGGTCGCCCGAACTCAGGCCGAGTTCGTCGCGCACGAATCTGCGAATCGGCTTGAGACTGGTGGCCTCACCGGAGATCCAGGCGTAGACACGCTCGCCCTCGGGCACGGTGACCGTCCGTACTGCCTGCTCGAGCAGATCCGAGTGACCGGCTGGGACGTCACCGCGGTGCAGCCATCGCACCTCGACGCCTTCCGGAACAGTGAGTTCGATTTCCTGTGAAGGGTCGGTGATCTCGACGAACACCCACCCGGCGGCAGCAGCGGGCATCATCTCGAGCCAACGAGCAATGGCAGGAAGGGCGGTGATGTCACCGGCCAGCAGATAGCGGTCGTACGTCCACGGAACCACGACGCCACCGGGCGGACCTGCCACGTGCACCCGAGTGCCGACGGTCGCCGCCTGAGCCCAATCAGAGGCGTACCCACCTTCGTGGAGCGCGAAATCGAGGTCCAGCTCCCCCGCCTCGGCGTCGTATCGACGGACGGTGTACTCACGCGAGATCGGCAATGGACGAGGCCACTTCAGGCTGAATCCGTCGCGTTCGGGTAGACGTAAAGTTCCGTCTGCATCCGGGTAGACCAGGCGAACATGCTCGTCGGGAGCGTGCGATTCGAAGCCCGCCAACTCCGGTCCACCCAAGGTCAGACGCAACAGTCCGGTCCCGACCATTTCGCTGCGAACAACTTCGAGTTCGCGAATGCCGATGGGGTACGGCACTTTTGCGCCGGTGGTTCCCGCCAGAACTTCGGCGATGGTCGCGAGGTGGTCTCCTCGGTTCATGAACTACCTTCCTTTTCCGGCGGAGCATTCCCCACCGGCACAGTGTTTTCGGAGAGATCGACTTCGTTGATCTCCGAAGTTACCCGGCGCACCGAACCCAATGCTGCCAGGAGCACCAGGCCCAGTGTCACACCGGCGAGCCCCAAGACCAGTAGCGCGGCGCCAGGCTCGAGCCACTGCCCGAGGAACCCGGCTGCCATCGAACCGATCGCCGTACCCGTGACGGCTTGCACCATCCACAGACTGGACACGCGTCCGCGCAATTCGTCCGGAGTGTTCTGTTGAAGGACTGCAAATCTCAGAATGTCGTTGAGTGCGCGGCCGAGGCCGAATCCGGCCAGGCCCAGGAACGCGACAATCGCTGCTCCCGACGCACCCAGTACCACCAGGCCGAGAGGCATCAGCGCAACAGAGATCAACATCGCGGCGCCGTTGCGGTGGACTCGTCCGGTCCAACCGCTGGTGAGGGAACCGACCACAGCGCCGACAGCGGGGGCGCCGTAGAGCAGACCGAGCATGGTGGGTCCGCCGCCGAGGACCTGGTCGACGAAGGCAGGCAGCAACACCATCGGCCCGCTGACGAACATGACCAACAGACCGCTGATAAGGATGCCGCGAATGACTGTGTGCGTGCCGGCGAATTTCACGCCGGTCACCAGCGCGCGCATCGGGCTTTCGTGATTCGTGCCCGGTGCAGGAGAAGGGCCGATGGCTTGGAACAACGTGACAGTTGCTGCGGTGGCCACCGCAGCAACAAAGTATGTCGCGGGAATGCCGCCGGAGGCGATGATCACGCCGGCGATTGCCGGCGAGATCATCGTCCCGATGTCGGTGGTCAGCGCTACCAAAGCGCCGGCCGCAGCCATCTTGTTGCGCGGCAACAACGTCGGCATCAAAGCCATCAAGGCCGAGCTGCTGACACCGCCGGCCAAGCCGTCGACAGCTGCCGCGACGTAGATGACCCACATCGACGGGTGTGGCAAGAGCGCATTGCACCCGAGAATGACAAAGCCGAGACCCGCAGCACTGCGGGCCAACTGGATGGTGCGTCGCCGATCGTAACGGTCAGCGAGCACGCCGCCGAACAGGCTGCCGAAGAACATGGCGATGGCCATCGCCGTGGACACTCCGGCAACCTGCAAGGTCGAGCCGGTGAGCTGGTACGTCTGCGCGGGGACGGCTACGACGAGCAGTCCGATCCCGAGCAGCGAGATCAATCGCGCGGAAAAGGCGTACCTGAAGGGACGGCTGGTCCGCAAGGGTGAAACATCGATCACCAGCCCACCGAATCGAGTCATGCGAAGGTCTGGCCGATCAGGTCGAGGGTAGCCATTGCGCCGTCGTAGTCAGGACGGTAGCTGCTGGCGGGGAGCTCGAACGTCGTGCCTGCCTTGAAGGACGGCAACTGCGAGTAAAGCGGATCGGTGGCAAGTTCGGCCATCGGGCGACCGGACACCGGAATCACAAAGGCGACAGGAGCATCGGCGACCTGCGAGAGCAGTTCCGGGCTGACCTCGAACGAGTCACCCGAGCCGAAGAGCTGCGGGTTGCCGGCCTTGGCCATGACGTCGTCGGCCTTGAAACCGAGCTCGGCGAGCATCGCGGGCAGCGCGGCCGTCGGCGGAACGAGGTACGGCTTGTTGCTCGAGACCGAGAGGAAGTAGACGACGTTGCCCTCGGGAACCTTGATCTTGCCCTTGACCTCTTTGACCTTGTCCTCGTATGCGCTCATCAGCGCCGGAACCTGGTCGGAACGGCCCGCCGCGTCGGCGACGATTTCGAGCTGCTTGTCCCACGCGGCGACCGTCTTGGGGACCAAGACGGTGGGTGCGATAGCAGTGAGCTGATCGTAGAGTTCCTCGGACTGAACGGAGGTGATTCCCTGGCCACCGCCGATGATCAGGTCGGGTTCAGCCGCCGCGACGGCTTCGATGTTGAGCTGCTCGCCGGCCGGCAATTCCTTGGTGCCCTGCGCCTTTGCGGCATCCGACCATGCCGGCGGGAATCCACCGTCGAGGTTCGTGACACCGAGGACGCGGGTATCGGTGGCAACCACCGGTGCGTCCAGGGCGTACAGGTATCCGGCGAGACCGCCGCTCAGAACCACGATGCGCTCCGCCGACGCGGGCACGGTGACCGAGCCCTTCTCGGTCTCGATCACGCGGGTCGTGGGCTCTGCAGCCTCGGTCGGTTCGTCGTTCGAATCGCTACTGCAACCGATCATCGCCACGAGTGCGACGATCAGCAACCCTGCGATGGCGACGAATCGTCGCCAACTCCGTATCGCGAGGGGCGGTGTGGACTTCATCATTGAGCTCCCATTGTGTTTCAACTGTGTGGTTTTCGAACTATGTGGCCGTGCGTTTCGACAAATGGCTGTCGAGCAGCGGGGCAATGGCCGCCCACCCGGCTGGGGTCACCAATCCGGCGTGGTCGTACGGCAGATGGTGTACTGCCATGTCCTGGTCCCCGCGGACTGCGCGCCAGCGATCGGCCAGCAGCTGTCCGGACGCCTCGGCGTCGGCGGTGATCAGAGTAACCGGTCCGTCGTAGGTTGTGTCGGTCGAGCTGGCCACGAGCAAACGAGTGGCATCAAAACCCGCCCGAACTGCGTCGACCAGTCCCGGTGCCTGAGTGAGGATCTCGGGTGGCAGGGCGGCGGCCAGATCTCGGTCGTCGGCATCGTCGCGACCGCGATCGTCACGATCTCCCAGTGGATGAGTATCGATCAGACCGGCGAACTCCACCCTCTCGCCGGTATCGACCAGCTGAGCCGCCATCGCGGCAACGACGTTGCCACCGAACGAGTAGCCGAGCAGGTGGTACGGCCCGCTCGGTTGCACGCCGCGAATCGTGTCGACGTACATCGCTGCCAGTTGGTCCACGTTCGTCGGTTCGAGTGGCTCCCCGGCAACTGTGGGCAGTTGCAGGCCGAACAGTGGACGGTCGGCCTCGAGAACACCGGTCAAAGGCGCAAAGGGCCAAGCGAATCCACCGGCCGGATGCACGCAGAACAGTGGTTCTCCGCTGCCTTCGGCTCGCAGTGTCAGGAGGCGATCACGACTCAGATCGATTTCGGACGCCGACTCGTCAAGGTGTACTGCAAGTTCTGCAACTGTCGGACGGGCCATCAGCGTTCCCACACCGACGCTCACCGACAGGTCGTGCTCCATCTCCCCCACCAGTCGCATGGCTCGAAGCGAGTCGCCGCCGAGATCGAAGAAACTCTCTTCGGGATCGACTGCCTCGACGCCGAGTGCGCGCGCAAAGACCTGGCACAGTTGCCTTTCCATCTCGGTTCGCGGTGCTCGGGCCGCTGCTCGGGCGGGGGGTGCCGGCAACGCACCGCGGTCCAGTTTTCCGTTGGGCGTCAGCGGGATCGAATCCACGACGACGATGTCCGACGGAACCAGGTGTGCCGGTACGCGTTCCCGCAACGCAGCTCGCAGATCGACTGCATCAGCGCCGGGTTCTTCGATGACGTACCCGACCAGTCGCGGCGGCCCACCGCCTTCGCTACGGACTGACGCTGCCGCTCTCAACACTCCCGGCAACGACGCCAGCGCGGATTCCACTTCACCCAATTCGATCCGAATGCCTCGGATCTTGACCTGATGGTCTGCGCGACCCAGATATTCGAGTTCGCCATCGCGGCGACGCAGAACGACGTCACCCGTGCGGTACATGCGGTGACCGACCGAGTAGGGATCAGCGACGAATACGGAAGATGTCAGCGCGGTCCGGTGAAGATAACCCATCGCCGTTCCGTCACCGGACATGTACAGCTCGCCCGCCGCTCCGATCGGAACCTCCCGCAGCCCCGAATCGAGTACCCGCGCGGACGCGTTCAGAATCGGACGACCCAAGCACGGTGTCTCGCTCCCCTGAACCGGGGATCCCATCGCGTTGATCGTGAACTCCGTCGGCCCGTAAAGGTCGTACCCGTCGACACCGTCCTGATCGCGCAATCGCGACCACAGCTCGGCAGGTACAGCTTCTCCTCCGAGCATCACCAATACAGGCGTCCGCTCCCCGTCGAGGAGACCGGCGGCCATCAGTTCCCGTGCATACGAGGGGGTTACATTCACGACGTCGATACCGACTTCGCGGTAATGCTTCACCAGAGACGCGGGGTCCAGTCGCGCCTGCTCGTCGATCACGTGAACTTCATGCCCCGCGAGCAACCAGAACAGTTCCTCCCACGACATGTCGAACGAGAACGAGACTGTGTGCGCGATGCGCAAACGTCGGCCACCCACACTGTTTTCGGTCGGAGTGAAGATCTCGGCCTTGTGATTGTGATACATCGTCGTCAACCCGCGGTGACCCACCACGACGCCCTTGGGTTTTCCGGTACTGCCCGAGGTGTAGATGACGTAGGCAGGCTGGTCCGGTGAGGTCGGCCCGCACACCGCGGCCTCGTCGACTACAGGTGCCGGGGACTGCCCGTCGAGTACCCCGGTTACGTCCGGGTCGTCGAGGACCAGACATACCTGTCCGTCCGGAACAACAAGGTCACGCGTCTGAGTCGTGGTGATCACCAGCGCCGCATCGCTGTCGAGGATCAGTTCGCGCAGGCGTGCCGGCGGGTGAGCCAGATCCAAGGGAAGGTATGCCGCTCCGGTTCTCATGACCGCGAAGATCGCTACGACGTGATCGGCGGTACGCGGAAGTGCGAGCGCCACAACACGGGTCGATCCCGCGCCTGGCACCGACTGCCCCAGCGCCGAAGCGAGTATCCGTGCCAGCCTGTCCACTCGAGTGTTCATCTCGGCTGCGCTCAGTGTGACGTCTCCGAAGACCAGCGCCGTCTCGTCCGGAGTTGCCGCTGCCCTTTCGCGGAGCAAGGCGTCCACGCTACCGCCTGCCTGGTCCGGCCGCGGCATCACAATGTGCTCCGAAGCGAATTCCGCGGGGGTGTGCGAAAGCGGAACCGCCGTGTCCGCCACCGTGGCGGTATCGGAATTCGCCATCACTTCGAGGATCGTGATGGTGCGTGAAAGAACGTCCCGAGCCACGTCGTGGGGAATCAGGTCGGGACGATTTTCGAGAGTGAGCGCCATCGGCGCATCCCCGACCCCCGGATCCACGTCGAGCGTGAGCGCATAGTGGGTGCCGTCCACTGCGTCGAACCCGACGATTCCACTGCGCCCGAACGTGTCTCGACGTGCCTGTTCGTCACGAGGCGTGTTGCGGAAGACGTAGAGCGTGTCGAACAGTGTTGCGAACCCAGCGCTTCGCTGCACGTCGCCGAGCCCGAGCTGGTGATGCCCAAGCAGCGAACCCTGTTCACGGAACAGGCGTCCGAGCAACGCCGAGATCTCCTCGCCTGGCCGGACCCGGACACGCACGGGAATGGTGTTGAGCACCAAGCCCACCATGCGGTCGGCGCCCTCGACCTCGGGTGAACGTCCCGAAACCGTCGATCCGAAGACAACGTCGTCACGCCCCGTCACGGCGCGCAATGCCAGGCCCCACGCCGCAGAGACGACGGTGGACAGCGTCACTCCGCTACGTCTGGCCAGCTCGCGAACGTGCTCGGTGATGCTCTGTTCGAGCTGAACCCGGGTGAACACCGGCAACGGAGCGCGTCCGCCTGATCCCGTACCACCCACGAGTGTGGGTTGCCCGAGATCCGCGAGGTAGTCCTTCCAGGACGAGAGGGCGTCCGTGCGATCCGCTTCGGCGATCCATCGCAGGTGATCACGGAAGTCCGCAGGCTTGTCGAGCGCGCCGTCGAGTCCAACCGGGTCCGTGCCGTGAGTGCGAGCAAACTCGTAGAGCGCAAACAACTCCGCGTACATCAAGGTCTGCGACCAACCGTCGGTCAGCAGGTGGTGCTGAGTGAAGACGAGATGCGCTCCCCCACCCGGTAACCAGACCAGCACCATTCGAATGAGTGGTGGTGCACTCAAGTCGAAGAGCGTACCGAATTCGGCCTCGTCGACGGCGCGAACCTCGCGATCGATGTCCTCGGTCGCAACTGCGCTCAGATCGATCTCGCGGAAAGGCATTTCGGCTGCCCTGGGCACGAACTGCACCGGAGTGTCGAAACCGGCGTGTGTGAAGCCGGCCCGCAGGTTCGGATAGCGCCGCAAGAGCGCATCCCCCGCTGCTCGGAGTGAGCGAACGTCGACGGCAGCATCGGCGGAGAACTCGAATCGCGGCTGCATGTGATAGACATCCGTACCGCCCGCGCCGTCGAGAACCGACTGGAAGTACATGCCTTCCTGCAAGGGACCGAGTGGCAACACGTCCTGCCAGCCCGGGCTCAGCGACTCGAGCCGTGCCCGACGATCCGCATCGACGTTTACGAGTGGGCTCGGCACACGATCCGGCGCGGTGTCGGGCAATGCCTTTCGGTCCACCTTGCCGTTGAGGGTGAGCGGGAGTGCTTCGAGCACCGTGATGCTCTGCGGCACCATGTGCTCAGGGAGCAGCCGCGCAATCTCCTTGCGCACCAGTACCGAATCGAGCGTGGTTCCACCTTCGGGAACCACATATCCGTGCAGACTTCCGGTGCCCGCCGCATCGACACGGACGGTGGCTGCCGCGCGGAACACACCGGCCACCGATCCGAGCGCGCCTTCGACCTCGCCGAGCTCGATACGGAAACCGCGAACCTTCACCTGATCGTCCGCACGACGAAGGAAGTGCAAAACCCCTCGCCTGCGTCGGACCAGATCGCCGGTGCGGTAGAGACGTGCCCCCGGCAGAGAAGGATCGGCAACGAACCGAGCGACGGTCAGATCGGGGCGATTCAGGTATCCGCGGACCACCTGCGCACCACCCAGATACAGCTCGCCCGCAACGCCTTCCGGAACCTCACGCAGGTCGTCGTCGAGGATTCGCACGTGCACGTCGGTCCAGGGCTGACCGATCGTGACTCGGTCGCCGGTCGTGATGACCGAAGATGTCGCCCACACCGTGGCCTCGGTGGGTCCGTAGACATTCCGGACCGAAGCAGCGTTGGCCACCAGATCGTCAGCCAGATCCTGAGGGAGGGCTTCCCCTCCCACCAGGGCTCGCACCATGGCGAGTCCGACTGCGTTCTCGTGTTCGGTGACCACTCGCCACAGCGCCGGCGTTGCCTGCATCACTGTCGCATCGCTTGCGATGATCAACGCCGACAACGCATCCGGATCGCGAACCGTCCTGCGGTCTGCGATCACGACAGTCGCGCCCGCTGCGAGCGGGCACAGCAACTCGAGTGCGGCGATGTCGAACGACACCGTTGTCACCGCGACGATGCGATCGCCCGGCCTGATCCAGCAATCCTCGAGTACCGTGTCCGCGAAGGCCGCGAGGTTGCCCGTCGAGACCATCACGCCCTTGGGGCGACCCGTCGAACCGGAGGTGTGGATCATGTAGGCGAGGTGATCACCCGCCGCGGGCGGCGAAGGAAGCACAACGCCCGAGTTGGTGAACTCACCGTCCACGAAGACACTCGTGGCGACCGTCGACGGAAGTTGCCCTGCGCTGTCGATACTGGTCAGGACACACACCGGGGCCGCGTCCTCGATCATGAACTCGAGCCGCTCACTCGGGTAGTCGACGTCGAGTGGCAGGTACGCCGCACCAATACGCAGTACCGCGAGCAGTCCGGCCACCAGATCCGCATCTCGATCGAGCGCGACGGCGACTACCTTCTCGGGTCCGGCGCCGGCCGCGAGAAGTTCGCGGGCCAGCTCGTCGACGCGCGCCGACAGTTCCCCATAGGTAATTCCGACCTCGCCGGAGATCACCGCGACGTCGTCGGGGTGACGGCTGACGTGTCGAGCGAACAACTGCGAGATCCCCGACGGCGGCGTCGCGCGTCGGCCCGGGTCGCGATCCGACTTGTTTTCCGCCAGTCGCAGATCCGCGACGACAGTGCTGTTTTCGTGACCGAGGACCGCGATCACACCGTCGAGCAATGCGTCCACAGTCGCGGCGTCGAACAGCCCGGCATCAACCGTCAATCGAAGTTCTGTTGCGGTTCGGACGAATTCGAGGTCGACGCTATTTCCGGGCGAGTGACCGACACGGGCAGCGAACAGACTACTCGTCGGACGCCCGAGTAGATCGGCGATTCGGTCGAGGCTGACTTCGGAATGCGCAAGTGACTCAGAGACAGCGTTTTCGACTCGTCGAACGACATCGGCAATTCTCGGCCGACCGGACAGGTCGACCCGAATCAGGGTGTCAGTCCCTTCCGAGAACAGTCCGACCGCAAGGTCCCGACCGCCACCGAAGCCGTTCAGCGTCGCCGCCACTGCGGCCAACAGCACCGCGTCGAATCCTGATCCGTCACCGAACCGAGCATCGCGTAGCTGACGAACGTAGGTGTGCGGGCGGTACTCTTCGCCGCGCGGGCGATCGTAGGGAAGGTCCGTTTCGAGGGGCAAGCCCGCGAGCGTGCGAACCCAATACCGCTCGTGATCAGGATTTCCCGCCACTGCCGGGGCGCGGAACGTAGCCATGGTCACGGCGGGTCGATCGACGACAGCAACCGAATCCGGCGAGAACTTCTTCTGATCGACGCGTGCGGCCACGGCAAGACCGAGGGGGGTCGGGGTGTCGAAGACATCGGAGACGACGACGCGTATTCCCAGCTTCCGCAGACTTCCCACCAACCGCATCGCTGTGAGCGAGTGACCGCCGAGAGTGAAGAAATTGTCACCCGGATCGACGTCGGGAATCTCCAACACCGTTGCGACACAGGCGCACACTGCATCGACGACCGCGGGATCGACATCGATCGCTTGATCAGACGCGGCCGCCTTTTTCGTGACAGCCACCATTTTTGTGACAGCCACCGCATCGGCAACGCGGCGGGTCTGTCGGACAACCGAGAGCACCGCGGATGCGGGAGCTGTCGGCTCGGTCAGCAACCCACGCAGGATCTCCGCGAGCCGTGTGACCATTCGCTGCGCCGTGGCTTCGGAGACAACTGCCGGATCGTGGTACAGGACCAGATCCAGACCGGTGCTCGGCGGCGCCATCAACGTCATCGGATAGTGCGTGACTCCGCGGTTGGCGAATCCCTCGACTCGAAGTGTGTGCGATGCAGGCTGTCCCGCACCGGAGTTCGGGAAGTTCTCGAACACCAGGAGCGTGTCGAACAGTTGACCGATCCCGGCGATGCGTTCGATCTCGGCCAAACTGGTGTGCTCGACGTCCACGATGTCGAACTGCGCGTTCTGCAGACCGACGAACTGATCCAGCAAGGGCTGATCCGCGACGATGTCGAGGCGGGCCGGAATCGTGTTGCTGAACAACCCGACCATTCCCTCCACCCCGGAGAGTTCGGCAGGTCGGCCGGACACCGTGGCCCCGAACACGACGTCCCACTGTCCCGTCGCTTCGGCGAGCGCCGCCGCCCACGCACCCTGAACCAGGGTGTTGACCGTCAGCGCTCGCGCACGACCGAGTTCGATCAGCGCTTCGGCGTCCGATGTCGCGAGAGGAACCTCGAGCGCGACGGGCACACTTCGCGGCGCCCCTGCGTCGGCAACGAGAGTCGGCGCGGTGAGCCCACGCAGACGCTCACTCCACACTGCGCGGGCAGAGTCCTGATCACGGCCGGCGATCCATGCCAAGTAGTCGCGATACGGCGTCGGCGCAGGAAGGTGCGCATCGCCGTCGTGGTAGACGTTCATCAGCTCGCGCAGGACGATCGGAGTCGACCACCCGTCGGTGAGCAGGTGATGCGCATTGAGGACCAAACGGTGCACCCCGCCGGGCAGCCGAATCAGCAGCGCACGCAGCAGAGGCGGTGTACTGACATCGAAGACGTAATCGGCGGCCTCGTCCTCGAGCTGATCTGCAGAGCGGAATGCAGTGTCAGCTGGAACGGAGGTCAGGTCGACCGAACGCCACTCGACTTTTGCACCGCGCGGAATGATCTGAACGGGCCGTTCGAACTGCTCGTAGTGGAAAGCTGCGCGTAGGTTCGGGTGCCTGTCGATCACGGTCTCGAACGCGTCGGCCAACTTCACCTCGTCCAACGGGCCGGAGAGGTCGAAGCGTGCAGTAAGGGTGTAGACGTCTGCCTCGCCGTCACGGACCGCGTGGAACAGGAGACCTTCTTGTAGCGGCGAGAGCGGAAGTACATCGGCAAGCGGTCCGTGGACGGCTTCGAGTTCGTTGATCCCGGCTTGATCTACCACCGCGCCCTGGCCGAAGATCGTCGCCGAGCAATCGGAAGGCGTCAAACCACCCTCGAAGAGCGCGGCATGCGCGGTCAGGGCAGCGAGCGCACGTTCCCAATGCTCTTGCAGCGCGACGATCGTTTCGCCGTCGAGCACTGAACCCGCCGCAGTCCATTCGACTGCCAGCGTCGGTGCTCCGTCCTCACGGACAAATGCGTTGAGCGCCAGCACCTCCGACATAGCCTTGCTCGCCGGTTCGATGACCGCGAATGGATCCTGCTCCGGCAATCGCCATCCGGTTCCGGGTAGGGACGGGAAGCGGCCGAGATAGTTGAGCAACAGTTCAGGTGTAGCGCACGAGGAAAGGTCAGGTGCGGTGTCGCGATCCAGATGCCGCAGAACTCCGTAGCCGACTCCACCTCCGGGTACGGCGCGTTTTGCTTCCTTCACCGCACGAAGCAGATGCCCGGCAGCTGCTCCGCCGCTCAGTGCGTCGGCGAGATCGTCTGCAGTGAGCAGTGCATCGGTGGGAACCCGGACGGGGAACTCACTGGTGAACCACCCGATGGTTCCGGCGAAGTCGGTGTCGCTGGTGAGCGCGTCGCGGCCATGGCCTTCGACGGTGACTGTCTGCGCGGGCATCCCGATGAGGCCGCGGCCGTGCTGCCATGAGCGCAAGGCAAGCATCAAACCCGCGAGAAGCACTTCGTCGGCTTTGGCTCGATACGCCGCCGGAAGCGTGGTCAACAGCGCGTCGGTGACAGCCGGGGGTGCAACAGTTGTCGTGCGAGAGGCGGTTGCGGTCACGTCGACTTTCGGGTCGAGACGACGACTGCCGATCGGCTCGTCGTCCGCCTGTACCGACGCGGACTTCCAGTACTCGAGCTCTGACGCCCTGCTGCCCGAGGCCCCGAATTCTGCGAGCAACCCCGCGTATCGGCGCCACGAACTTCCGCCAGCACCCAGCCGGGCCGACCTACGCTCGCGCGCTGCATCGGTAGCTTCGTGGAGGTCTGGAAGCAGAATTCGCCAGGACACACCGTCGACGATCAAATGGTGAGCCACGACGATCAATTGGTCGGGTCGACCGGCCTCGGTATTGACCAGTACGACTCGCAGGAGTTCACCGGCGCGCGGGTCGAGACTCGCCGCCGACGCCTCCGCGAGCTCTCTGATCCGGGACGGCTCGGAGGTGTCGGACACCTCGTGAACGAGCCCCTCGCTGCGCACCGCGCCGACGTCTCGGACGATCAATTCGGTAGTGCCGCTGTCATTGTCACGGCGCAGGAGCAGACGTAGAGCGTCATGGTGATCGAGGATCGTCTGCACGCCGGACTGCAGGTCGCCAAGCGAGAGGCCGTCGTCGATGCGCACTGCGGTCCACTGCGTGTAGCCCGCGATTGCCTCGTCTGTCGGATTCTTGTCGATCAGTGCCCGAACGATCGGCGGAGCGATCACGGTGCCGGTCGCCACGTCCGCAACCGAGGCTACGGCGTCGGCGTCATCGGCAATCTCACGCGCCGCAGCGGCGATGGTTCCCAGATCTCGCTGTGCCAGTAGCTCTTTCGGAGCGACGACCAGTCCGCGCACCCGCAGGCGACTGCTGACACTGATTGCCGTGATGCTGTCACCACCGAGGCCGAAGAAATCCTCGTCCACACCGACGCGCTCGCGGCCGAGCACCTCGGCCACCACGTCACAGAGGATTTCCTCGTGCGGTGTCGATGCAGCGCGACCTTCCGATTCGGTAGCCGGGGCTGGTAGTGCCGCACGATCGAGCTTTCCGTTCACCGTGACGGGCAGTTCGTCCAGAACGACGATTGCGGCGGGAACCAGATGATCCGGTACGCGACCAGCGAGGTCTCGGCGCAATTCTTCCTGCGGCGGAAGCGTTGTGCCGGCGGCGGCTACAACGTAGCCGACCAGGCTGGGCCGTCCACCATCCGTACGGATCAGCGCGGCAGACGCGCCGATTCCGGGCACCGATCCGAGAACAGCCTCGACCTCGCTCAACTCGACGCGATGTCCGCGGATCTTCACCTGCTTGTCGCTACGACCGATGAAGTCGTATCCCCGCCCGGGTACCCAGCGCGCGACGTCCCCGGCGCGGTACATCAGATCTCCCGGAGCCCCGAAAGGATCTGCGACAAAACGCTCGGAGGTCGCTCCGGCGCGACCGAGGTATCCCCTGGCCAATTGCGGTCCGGCCAGATAGAGCTCACCTCGTTCACCGTCGGCGACCGGTTCGAGCGCGCTGTCGAGCAGGTACGCACGGGTTCCCGCGAGCGGGTACCCGATACGCGGTCCGGCCCCTTCGACCGTGGTCGCGATCGCGTCGACCGTCGTTTCGGTGGGGCCGTACAGGTTTCGAGCGGGAACACCGGATTCGATGATTGCGTCCCACAGTGCGGGCGGTGCCGCCTCGCCGCCCACGACGAGGAGCTGCAACCGCTGCGTACGCAGCAATCCGTTGTCCACCATCGCTGCCGCCATCGACGGCGTCGTGTCGACCACATCGACGCAATCTCGCTCGAACGCCGCGACCAGGGCAACGGCGTCCTTCTGCAGTTCTTCGTCGTATACGTGCACCCGATGACCACACAGCAGCCACAACAGCTGATCGAGAGACGCGTCGAAGGCGAACGACGCCGTATGCGCGGTGTGCAGTTGCCGATTTCCGACGCGCTCGGCCGTGTCCCGGTAGATGGTGGCGCGGTGATGGTGAAGCAGGTGCGCCAATCCACCGCTTCTGACCAATACGCCCTTCGGCTTGCCGGTCGATCCCGAGGTGTAGATGACGTACGCCAGGTGATCGCCATGCCGCACCGTCGCCAGTTCACCGAGTTCGAGTGGAAACTCGGAATGGGCACGGAGTTCTTCGCGCACTGCGTCGGAATCGAGTACGAGCGGGTCGGGTCGAGAATCTCCGACGAGTTGCTCGGCCAACGCGGAAGTGGTGAGCACCACCTTCGGTTGCGCGTCGTCGATCAGATCCCGCAACCGCTCGGCCGGGTGCTGCGGATCCAGGGCCACGTACGCTGCGCCCGCGTTCAGTGTCGCGAGCAGAGCCACCACCATCTCGGAGGTACGCGGAAGTGCAAGTCCGACAATGTCGTCCGGGCCGACATCGCGAGCCCGAAGCAACCGGGCGAGTTTGTGGACGCGGCCACCGAGTTCTGCGCCTGTCAGACGTTCCTCACCGCACACCAGGACCGTGTCATCCGCATGATCGGCGACGATGCGGTCGAAGACGTCCGGGACGAGGGCGACGGAGCCAGGCACGGGTTCAATCTCGCGGCGGGTGAGAATCCGCGCAGCTTCGGGTGCCGGCATCATCTGCACCTGTCCGACGGCAGGATCTCCCTCCCCCACCATCGCGTTGACGATGCTCACGAAACCAGCGAGGCGACGCTGAACCGAATCCCGAGTGTTGGTGCGCGCGTCCACTTCGAACCCGAGGAGAACTTCGCCGTCCGCGATGGGGGTGACCGTCAACCCCAGGTCCTCGGGCGGACCTCCGGCGACGTTACGTAGTACACCCACAGCACCGGCGAAATCGAGGGCGAAGTCGAAAGCCTTGAGATTGATTCCGATCCCGTGAAGCAGTGCGCCCGTGCCGGCGACGCCCAGGTCCCGAGCAAGATTCTCACCGCGGTAGCGCTGGTGTGCGCGCAGGCTTTTCATCGTGGCGGCCACCTGCTTGCTCAGGTCACCGAGTCGATCGTGGCTGCGAATCGTCAACCGGAGAGGCAGAACGTTGACTGCCATGGCCGGGGTCTTGAGTGCCGTGCGCCCCACGCGTGCCATGAGTGGCATCGCGATGACAACATCCGTCTCACCGAGCAACCGGTGGAGAAACGCGCCGTAGCAGGCGATCAGCGCCTCGGCCCACGTTGTTCCCGTCGCGTCTGCCACCTCTTTGAGGCGGCCGAGGGCGTCGGCACTGATGACCTCGCGAACCTGGATCGTTCGTTCCGCCGGACCGGTGACCTGCTGGCCGCGTCCGTCCAACGCAGGCAAAGGCGTCAGGACATCACGCCAATAGTCACGATCTTCGACGAACTGGTTGCCCGCCCGGTACGCCTCGTCCTCGGCGACCAACGCACTCATCGAACCGAATCGCGTTGGTGCGACGTCGGTTCCCTTCTTCGCCGCCGTGTAGTGCGCGGCGACACGACGCGAAATCATGGCTGCGCTGTATCCGTCGACGATCAGGTGGTGATAGAGCTGGATGCACCAGATCTCGCGATCGGACAGCCTGATCAGCGAGTACGTGTACAGAGGGCGCTCCACCATCAGGCGGCAGTACTCGGACGCTCGGCTGCGCTCGGCGTCGACCAGTGCGTGCGCCACGGCTACGGGATCGCGCTCGTCACGAACGTCGGTGATCGGGATGACGCCAACCGGCTCGTCGGAGATGTACTGACGCGGGCCGTCCGCCGTCTCGATCATCCGCAGTCGCATGGTTTCGGCTTCGCCGATCGTCGCCCTGATGGCGGCCGTCAGAAGTTCGGTGTCGATCGGTTCGTCGCCCGAGATTTCGAGCACCTCACCGACGAGATAGCTCCGAGATTCGGGATCAAGCCTCTGTGCGTTCCAAATCCCGAGTTGAGCTCCTGTGAGAGCAAACGTAGCTTCGTTTGCCGCTCCGGAGTTCGAACCTGGAAGAACGCTCACACTGATCCCCTCGTCTGTGGACACACGTCACCCAAGGGTGACCTAACGTCGTTTTGGGTAGCCTAAACTAAATGTCGATGAATCGGGGAATCCGCCTCGCCGGTGACCCGAGAACCGACGGCTCCCGACGCGTTCACCAGAGGACACGCGCTTCTACAACCGCTTGCGGGACAGTCTCTTTCGTGAACCGAAACGAGAAAGTGGAAGGCTAGTCCATCAGCGTTGCTGCGACGGTTCCGCCCAGTTCATAACAACCATCGCGGACAGATTTGTCCACGCTCACAGTCACTTCGAGCGGATCCGCCACCGCGACCAACCCGAGCCCTGTCGCGAGTTTGCGCACCGACGACACGGCACCAGCAGTGTCGTTGTTGCCGTGAACCCACAGGCCGTACGGCCGATCCGACACCGCACCGAGACATTGGTAGTACGTGGTGTCGAAGAAGTACTTGAGCGCACCCGACATGTATCCGAAATTGGCGGTGGTACCGAAAAGATAGCCGTCAGCAGCGAGTACGTCGGGCACCGTCGCCGCCAACGCCGGCACCACCTTCACCTCGACGCCCTCGATCTCCGGATCGCGAGCACCGGCAAGGACTGCATCCAACAATTCGTGGGTTGTCGGCGAGGGCGAGTGGTGAACCACCAACAAAGTCTTCACACACCTGACAATACGGCGACGGGTGGCGCACCCGTCGCCGTTCACGCCTACGCCGACACCGTTTCCGCGCTCATCGCCTTGACCAGGTCATCGGTTCGGGTGACCGAGGCGCAGCGCCCGGCCGCGTACTCGAGGGCGCCGACATGCTCGCCCAGGGAGAAGTCGGCCACCGCGTCGCCCACGAAGAAGATCTGCACGTCTTGCATGAAACCGTCCAAAGCGGTAGTCAGGCAACCGATGTGGGCATAAATTCCGGTGATGATCAGCTGGTCACGCCCACTCTCGCGCAGCCGCTCACGCAGATCCGTTTTGATGAAGGCGCTGTAGCGCCATTTTGTGAGCATCACGTCGTCCGGATGCGGAGCCAACTCGGCGATCACGTCGGTGTGAGCGGGATCTGCCTTCAGACCCGGTCCCCAGAAATCCGACAGCAACGCACGCTCCTCGGGATCCTGATCTCCGGGTTGCGCGGTGTAGACGATCGGGATTCCGGCAGCTCGCGCCGACGAACGAAGCCGGTCGATGTTCGGAACCACGGTTTGGAGCGGGTCGACGCTTCGGTCGTACGCGTTCACGAAATATTCCTGCATGTCGTGCAGAAGCAGCACCGCTCGGGAAGGATCGAGAGTCCAGTCGACCCGATTCTGCGGAAACTCGGTAGGCATCTCGTATCGCACTGCTGTGGGTAGCGCCATGATGAATCTCCTCGAAAATGTGGGGGTGGGAACCGATCAACTCGACAGAGTCTGTGCGGCAATCGATTCGCTGAGAACACGGCGCAAGGCCGCCTTGCTGGTCTTTCCGACGCCGGTGACGGGGAACTCGGTCACGAACTCCACTCGATCCGGAACCTTGTACGCCGCAACGCCTCGGCCTCGTATGTATCGCTTGATCTCGCCGACGGTCGGTGCATCTCCGGAAATCACCAGAACGGCGCAGGTTCGCTCGCCCAGGTACTCGTCGGGAACAGCGATGACGGCCGCATCGTGGACAGCAGGATGCGAGAGCAGGTGGTTCTCGATCTCCTCGGCGGCCACCTTCTCGCCGCCGCGGTTGATCTGGTCCTTTGCGCGGCCCTCGACAATCAGGTGTCCCGTATCGGTGACGCTGACCAGATCGCCGGTGCGATAGAAACCTTCGGCGTCGAAGACCTCGGCATTGTGCGCATCCGCCCGGTAATAGCCACGGATCGTGTATGGCCCCCGAGTCAGTAAGTGCCCCGTGGTTCCGGGCTCGACGAGCGCGCCATCGTCATCGACTACACGAACCTCGTCGTCCGGTGAAATGGGCCGGCCCTGCGTGCTGACGATCAATTCTTGCGTGTCGTCGAGGCGGGTGTAGTTGACCAAACCCTCAGCCATGCCGAACACCTGCTGAAGGGTGCAGCCCAGTTCCTTGGGGACGCGTGCGGCAGCTTCGGCGCTGAACTTCGCTCCGCCGACGCCGAGAACCCGCAAGCTCGACAGGTCGTGATCTGCCTTGCTGGGGGCGGCCATCCAGGCCAATGCGATCGGTGGAACCAGCGACGCGTGCGTGACTCGCTCTGATTCGATCAGACCGAAAGCTGTGGACGGCATGGTGTCCGGCGCCAGAACCACGGTGCCGCCCGCGTGGAAGACACCCAGGATGCCCGGCGAACTCATCGGAAAATTGTGCGCAGCAGGGAGAACCACCAACATGCGCGTCGAGTCGTCGACGCCGCAGATCGGGTTGGATGCCCGCACCGAGTAGAGGTAGTCGGCGTGCGTTCGCGGAATCAGCTTCGGAACACCGGTCGTGCCACCGGAAAGCTGAAGAAAGGCGACCGACAACGGATCGACGTCGGCAAGAACGGGAATCTCGTATCCGCGCAGCGAATCGAAACCGACAAACTCTTCGGGGTCACCGGCCACGATCACAAAAGGCGGAGTCTCGAGGCCTTCGTTCACCTCACGCGCCAGCGCGCGGTAGTCGAACCCGCCATGACGGTCGGCGACGATATAGGCAGCGACATCCGCGAACTGGCAGAAGTATCCGATTTCGGTTCGGCGATGCGCCGGCAACCCGAATACCGGCAGGGCGCCGAGCTTCAACACACCGAACAATGCTTCGACGTATTCGACGATGTTCGGCAGCTGCAGAAGCACCCGGTCACCGGCGCGAACACCCAAGCCGGACAGGCCTCCGGCCACGGCCGAGCTGCGACGATCGAGGTCGCAATACGTCAGCCGTGTTTGTGCCCCAGTGGCATCGCTGCCTACCACCGCTTCGTTGTCGGGATGCCGTGCGGCCGCGGCCGTGATGAATCCGGCCAGCGTCTCGTCAGTCCAATAGCCTCGTTTCCGATAATGCGTCACCAATTCGGGTGGATACTGTGCGACGGGCGCCAAGGGCTCGCGAGCGATCCTCGATGTCATGCAAGTGACTCCTCTTCGAAAGTACTGTCAGCAAATACATCTCACGCTTTGAGCGTCGCTCCGCCGTCGACGTACAGCGCCTGCATGGTGATGTGGGCCGCCCGGTCGGACAGCAGGAAGTGCACCGAGTCCGCGATATCGTCTGCGGTGGCAAGTTTTCCGAGCGGAATGCCCAGGCGATAGCCCGCCAGATTGCCTTCGATGACCGCGTCGGCACCCGAATCGTCGGAAGGATCCGACCACAATGACCGCTGCATCGCTGTGTCTGTGGAACCCGGAGCGACAACGTTGACACGAATCCCGTCGACAGCCAACTCCAGGCCCGCGGTTCGAACCAACATGGTGGCAGCAGCTTTGGACGAACCGTAAGCACCCATCCCGATACGTGGGACACCGGCGGCGTTGGACGAGACCACCACGATCGACCCGGCCCGACGGCGACGCATTTCCAGTCCCACACTTTGCAGCACGTTGAGCAATCCGAAGACGTTGACGCCGAATATCTTCCGCCACTGGTCTGGATCGGAGTCAAGCACCGATCCGGTGTCGAGAATTCCGGCGACGTGCGCGAGCGCGTCGATCCGGCCGAACGTGTCCATCGTGGAGGCCACTGCAGCGTCGACTGCCTGCCGATCGGTCACGTCCACGACGTGACTCTCGATATCGGCGCCTTCGACGATTGTTTCTGCCAATTCCGCAGTTACCCGCTTCAATTCGACGTCGTCGCGATCGAGAAGCGCCAGCGAATACCCGTCGCGCGCAAGAGTCCGGGCAACTGCGGCGCCGATACCAGCCGCAGCACCGGTGACTACGGCAATTCGGCGATCGCTCACTGCGGGCACAGCACCTGAACCCAGGCATTGATCGTCGGTTCTTCTGCCAACTCCGCGAAGTCGGCATCCGCGCCCGCTCCTCGCCATCGTTCGACGAGCGTCATCAAGCGAACCGAGTCCAGTCCTTCGTCACCCAGGTCCGCGTCGTCGCCGAGTTGTTCTGCCCTCATCGACAGAACCTCGGCGACGTCGCGCACGATCTGGTCACGGTCCACGGTGTTGCTCATCGGTCTCCTCGAGTAGTGGTCGACGCGCTCAGATCGAGCCAACCCACCCCTCGTGTCGACCCCGTCCGCACGCCTTTACTTTAGGCCAGCCTAACCATAACGGTACGGAAGTACACAACCCGGATGCTCACGACACAAATTCACCCGGACTAAGGCTAGCCTCAACATAGCAAGTAATCCTGTCGAACTGGAAGGGTGTCCATGTCAGCACTCGCCGAAGTCTCCGAATTCCCGTTGCGCAACAACCGGACTGACGATGAAACGGAATCCGTTTTCCTACTCTCACGTAGGCAAACGTCGATCCGCACTTCGGGAGTAGTCGAAGAATTCGACTCGGCCTTCGACGCCGCTGAAGCCCTCAAAACGGGCCGCATCGACTCGGTCGTCGGCGCCCTGCCGTTCTCCCCGGAGACGCCGTCCGCTCTCACCGCGCCACTGAGTTTCACACGAGTCCGCGGTGATCTATATCACTCGAACGTACCGACACTGCCCAGTTCGCGGGTAGCCGGATTCGAACCCAGCCCGCAGATCCACACCGACAGAGTCCGCGGCGCCATCGAACGTCTTCGAGCAGGCGAACTCGACAAAGTTGTCCTCGCACGCTCCCTGACCATCGAGGCCGAGTCCACGATCTTGCCCGCCGCTCTGGCCGAGAAACTGATTGCACTCGATCACGCGCACAACGGTTTCTGCGTCGACTTGTCCCCCGCCGGAGGAAAGTACCGGGGGCGTTCGCTGGTCGGCTCGACGCCCGAGGTTCTGATCGAACGGCGAGGCGACGTCGTCACCTGCCACCCGTTGGCGGGCTCGATTGCACGGCACCCGAATTCGGATCAGGACGAGGCGAATGCCGAGCAACTCCGCGCGTCGACCAAAGATCTCGCCGAACACGCGTTCGTCGTCGACTCCATCAGCTCGATACTCGGACCACTGTGCACATCATTCAATGCACCCAGCGCACCGGAACTCCTTCGGACACCGCAACTGTGGCACCTCGGGACCAAGATCGAAGGTGTCCTGGCCGATCCGAGCCTGACCTCGCTCGAGCTGGCAATGGCGCTGCACCCGACCCCCGCCGTCTGCGGAACACCGACGGGCGCCGCACGCGAGCACATCACCGCGACCGAAGGGGACCGCGGGTTCTACGCCGGTGCCGTGGGCTGGTGCGACCGAACCGGAGACGGCGAGTGGATGGTGGCTATTCGTTGCGCCGAGATTGCAGCAGACGGCCTCTCGGCGCGGGCGTACGCGGGCGGCGGAATCGTCGCTTCCTCCGATCCGGAAATCGAGCTGAGAGAGACCAGTACAAAATTCCGCACGTTACTCAGTGCGTTCGACCTCGCTGAACATCAGCTCTGACCAGGCATCACTTCTTCGAGGTGTTCAGGGCAATCGCGGCGTGAACGAGTGCCTTGAACGCCTTTTCGTCGACGGCTTCACCTTCGTGAAAATCGATCGCCCGTCTCGTATTGCCCTCGAGGCTGGAGTTGAAGAGACCTGAGGCGTCGTCGAGTGATGCGCCTTTGGCAAAAGTCACCTTCACTGCACTCTTGTAAGTCTCACCGGTACAGATCATTCCAGCGTGGTACCACACGGGAACTCCTCGCCACTTCCATTCCTCCACCACATCCGGATCCACCTCTTTGATCAGAGTTCGTATCCGGGAGAGCATCTCGCCCCGCCAGTCTCCGAGTTCCTCGATTCGCTGGTCGATCAACTGAGACGGGGAATCTGCGCCTTGCTTTTCGGAATCACGCTTCGCCATCGCTTCGTCACTTCCTGCTCGTTGCCGCCGATCTCCGGTGAGTCGAGTATCCCCTCCTGCACCAACATTCACTCAGCGAATCACTGACGCATCACGACGTCTCGGCAAGCGCGATTTCTTGGAATTCGGACAAAGTGAGACGGACGTCCAGTATTCTCTGGGTACTAAGTCCCGATTCTTCGGCCCGGAGGACTGCATCGTAGTGTGGAATCGCCCGCTCGCCCATTCAGTCGCTGCGGCTGCCGGATCGGTTCTTCTCGCCGCCGCAGTCGTCGGCGTTCACACTGTTCCGGCGGCGGCGCAACAGGCCCCGCGCGTCTTCGACGTACTGTGCACACCCACCGATGCAGGCCTTTCCGAGCTGTCCGGACTCACCGTCACCGCGGCCGGGATATACGCAATCGGCGACAGCGGCTCCGATGATCGAGTCGCCGAACTCGATTCGAACTGCCACGTTCAGCGCTGGATCAACGTGGGCACCCCTCGTGTCGATATCGAGGATCTCTCGTCGACTCCCGACGGCCACCTGTGGCTGGCAGACATCGGCGACAACAACGCGGTACGAACGTCGATCGGGCTGATCGAACTCGATCCGACTTCAGGTGCCGCGACCTCCTACCCCCTGGTTTATCCGGACGGGGCGCACGATGCCGAGACACTGCTGATCCAGAGCAACGGGCTTCCCGTCATCGTCACCAAGGATTACCTGGGCGCAAGCGTGGTCTACACAACCGCTGAACGACAGCAGGTTCAGGATCTGAGTACGGCGTCGCCGACCATGTTGGCCAAGGTAGGTCAGCTCAGATTTACTCCCACCCTCACTTCCGGTGGACCGGTCCCCCATGCCGGAACGATGGCTGTCACCGGAGGCGCCGTGAGCAAAGACGGCACGGTGGTAGCGCTGCGCACCTACACCGATGTCTACCTCTACACAGCTCCCGACGGCGATGTCGCGAAAGCCTTGACCACCAATCCTATTCGTGTGCCCCTTCCCGACGAGCCACAAGGTGAAGCGATCGCGTTCGACGCGGCCGGTGATCTGATCAGTGGCTCCGAGGCATACCAAGGGCCGCTGCCTCCGCTCCGAATTCTTCGAGGCGCCAGTGACATCGCGCACTCGGGCGGAACCACAAGCTCTCTCGGGTCGTAGTCGATTCACGTCTCGGGAAAGCGGACAGGCGCCGCTATCATGGCCGAGTGAACAAACAACTTCGAGCAACAGTGGCGATCTCGACAGTTCTCGCGCTGGCTTCGTGCGCGAATTCTCTCGAAGGAACACCTCGACCGGATGCGTTTGTTCCGAGCGTCGACAATCCGGATCCGTCCGAATCCATCGACGGAGTTGTCACGGTCGACTACCCGGCAGCTCAACACGTACGGCCGAACGAACGTGTGGCGTACACACATTCACCGCCCTTCGGTGGTCGCCATGATTCGGTCTGGGCAAACTGCACCGGAGTTGTCTACCCGCAAGCCATTCGAACCGAGAATGCGGTCCATTCCCTCGAGCACGGGGCAGTGTGGATCACGTACAACCCCGACCTGGTCTCGAGTGAGGATCAGGCGCGCTTGGCACAGCGAGTCGAAGGCATGAGCTACACCTTGATGTCGCCGTATCCGACCCTGGATTCGCCGATCTCGCTGCAGTCCTGGGGCCGTCAACTCAAACTCGACAACGCTGAGGACGCTCGCATCGATCAATTCGTCTCGGCGCTACGAGTCAACCCGAACACGTATCCCGAAGTGGGCGCGACGTGTTCGGTGCCGATGACTAGCTTCGACCCGAACAACCCGCCGCCATTCGACCCCACCACTCCGGATCCGTCTTCTCCCGCAACAGTTCCGGAGCGGTAGCATCCCAGCAGACCCCTGTTCACAGCAGGGAGAAACTACTTGCCTCGCGACCGACGTTCCAGTTCCACTGCGCGGCGCATGGTTTCCCGCGCCCGGCTTCGGTCACCGGCATAGTCGTAGGCGCGAGCGAGTCGGAAGTTCTGCTTCCAGTTGTCCGGGTCTGCTTCCCAGTCGACCTTGATCTGAGCGAACAACTCGTCGGCAGCCGCCCGCTCGATCCGGCCCGAAGGCAATTTCGGAAGTGAAGACGCATCGACAGCGAGGCCCTCGTCGTGAATCTGCTGCGCGAGGCGTTGGTGTGTGAAGCCGGCACGAAGGGTGGCGATGACGAGCCACAGCCCCAGGAACGGCAGGATCAGCACGCCGATCCCGAGACCGATCGCGGCGCCGCCTCCGTCTTGGATGAGCTGGATTCCGCGCTGGCCGAGCAATACGAAGTACACCGCGAGCGCGATACAGATCGCAACGATCAGCGCGAGGGTGCGGGTGGTCTTGTTCATAGATCGAGGAAGGAATCGATACCGACCGTCAGGCCCGGACGTGACCCGATCTGGCGGACACCGAGCAGAACGCCCGGCGCGAACGAATTCCGGTCGATCGAGTCGTGGCGAATGGTCAGCGTCTCGCCCTGAGTTCCGAGAATCACTTCCTGATGCGCGACCAGTCCGGCCATCCGCACGGAGTGAACCCGGACTCCGTCGACGTCGGCTCCGCGCGCACCCTCGAGCTCGGTCGTGGTGGCGTCAGGGCTGCGTCCGACGCCTGCTTCCGCGCGAGCTTCGGCGATCATGGCGGCCGTTCGGTATGCGGTGCCCGAGGGAGCATCTGCCTTGTTGGGGTGGTGAAGTTCGATGACCTCGACGGAATCGAAGAAGCGCGCCGCGGCAGCCGAGAAACGCATCAACAACACAGCACCGATGGCGAAGTTCGGGGCGATCAGAACACCCGTTGCAGGCTGCTCGTCGAGCCAGGACTGCACAGTCGCAAGCCTGGACTCGTCGAAACCGGTGGTGCCGATCACGGCGTGAATTCCGTTGGCCACGAGGAATTCCAGATTTCCCATGACGACGTCGGGGTGCGTGAAATCGACGACTACCTGAGTGCGGGTGTCGACGAACGTCTCGATGCGATCACCGGTATCGACCTGAGCGACAAGTTCCAGATCGGGAGCAGCTTCCACTGCCTCGCAGATCGCTCGACCGACCTTGCCCTTGGCTCCCAGAACCCCGACCCTGATGGGTGCTGCACTCACGTCTTCCACGCTCCGTCCGATGCATTGTTTGAGGTGAAGCCTACGCAATCGTGCCGATGCGCTCACCATCAGTCGGGCAGGAGTTATGTCACCACTGGCACACTGGACGTAGTGAGCAACCGTCCGCAAGTCCGCGAAACCGGCAACCTTCGACCACTCGAGTTGGCAACGGGTGCCGTCATGGCCGGATTCACGGTCGCGTTGTCCGTCATTGCCACGGTCATCCCCATGGCCAGCGCCCTCAACCTCGTGGCCGCCGTTCCGATGGGAATTGTTGCCCAGCGCTTTCGAGTCCGCGCCGTGATGACGGCCGGCGTCTCGGCTACTGCGGTCGCTTTCGTCGCAGCGGGTTCGGGATCTGCGGCGGCGGTCGCGCTGAGCGCTCTCCTCGGCGGAATCATCGGTACGGTCAAGCGGCGCGGTCTCGGCTTCATCTCCGCGTTGCTGTCGTCGCTTGTCATCGGACCCGCGCTGGCGTTGTTCTCCATAGTCCTGTTGCTTGTTCTCGCGCCCCTGCGCACCTTGTTGTTGACCTCGCTGGAGAACACCGCGCTGGGCGTGGCCGCAATCTTGAAGCGTGCCCCGACGCTGGTCGGCGCAGCCGAATGGATCGAGAACAGCATCGGCTCGATCATCGACTACTGGTGGTTGTGGATCGGCCTGTCGATCAGCTCCGGAATCGTCCTCAGCACCGTCGTCTCCTATTTTGTCCTCGGTGCCGTCCTCGATCGATTGGCCGCACTCCCCTCGGCCGACCCGCTCCAGACAGCTCCCGACGACCGTCCGATCGACCCGCTACCGGTCACTTTCGATCACGTGGGCTTCACCTATCCGAGTGCATCGACGCCGGCGCTCGTCGACGTCAACTTCACGGTCCGACGAGGAGAGTTCGTCACCGTCGTCGGCCACAACGGCTCGGGCAAGTCCACACTCACCCGGTTGCTCGCCGGTCGCGCACCGACCGTCGGGACCCTGACGAGGCCCGGGTCCGCCGGTCTCGGTCGACACGGCGGAACCGCCGTCGTCCTCCAACGTCCCGAGAGCCAGATCCTCGGAACCCGCGTCGCCGATGACGTCGTCTGGGGGCTTCCGCCCGAGTCGCATCCCGACGTCGATGCACTGCTGGCCGAGGTGGGACTCGCGGGCATGGGCATGCGCGAGACCTCAGGGCTGTCCGGCGGCGAGATGCAACGTCTGGCGGTTGCTGCCGCTCTGGCTCGTCGCCCCGCTCTGCTGATCGCGGACGAAGCCACCGCGATGGTCGATCAGGCCGGCCGGGAGGAATTGGTCTCGCTCCTCGCCGAACTGCCCCGGCGCCATCCGATGGCCGTGGTTCTGGTCACCCATCACCACGCCGACACCCGCAACGCAGATCGGGTGATTCAACTACAACGCGGACGGCAGATCGATCACCAACCCGGTTGGATGACGTCGACGTTCGCGGGTCCGCCGTCTGCGCCGTGGCCGGCCGGCACTCGAACTGTCCTCCAACTCACCGATGTCACCCACACCTACAACGACCGGACTCCGTGGTCGCGGCGCGCACTGTCAGACGTGAATCTGACCATCGGCGACGGGGACGGGCTACTGGTCCTGGGCGGCAACGGTTCCGGTAAATCGACCCTGGCCTGGATCATGGCGGGCTTGATCGCACCGAGCCGGGGAACCGCGGTCTTCGACGGCAAACCCGTCTCGCGTCAGCTCGGCACTGTCGGTCTGACGTTCCAACACTCGAGGCTGCAGCTGCAACGCCGAACCGTCGCCGAAGACATCGAGGCCGCCGGTGGTCCGGAGATCGGATCGGTGCAAGTCTCCTGGGCGCTCGACGCCGTCGGACTCGACCGCCACATCGCCGGCCGCAGTATCGACGAGTTGAGCGGCGGACAGATGCGACGCGTCGTACTGGCCGGTCTCCTCGTCCGCCAACCCCGCGTACTCATCCTCGACGAACCATTGGCCGGTCTCGATCCACCCGGCCGACACGAAATCCTGAACGTACTCAGGTGGATTCGTCGGAACGGAACCGCAGTAGTCGTCATCTCCCACGATGTCGACGGCATGGATGCCGTCTGCAGCAGAACAATTCGACTGTCGCAGGGTCGCATCCTCGACCCTGCCGCCAGCAGCGCCTTGGAAGGATCGACGACGTGACAACACTTCTGCGCGAAGTCCCGACTTCATCGCCGATCCACCGATTGTGGGCCGGAACGAAGATCGTTGCCGTCGTTCTCGTCAGCATCGTGGTCGTGGCCGCGCCGTCCTGGCCGGCGATCGGCGTCGTACTGGGATTGTTGTTGCTGACCGCGGTGATCGGACGCATCCCCCCGACTGCAGTTCCCCGGCCTCCGTGGTGGTTGTGGGCGCTGATCCTGCTCGGCGCGTTGATCAACCTTCCGATCGGCATCGACGCGGTGTTCATCTACCTGCAAGCTGTGACGTTCGGTCTTGTATTGCTCTGCGTCTCACTGATGTTGGCGTGGACCACGTCGATGAGTGACGTGGCGCCGGCACTGGCAACGCTCGGTAGACCGCTGCGAATATTCAAGATCCCGGTCGACGAGTGGGCCATCGCGACCGCCCTCTGCATTCGTTCACTTCCGCTGTTGATCGACGAGATGCTCACCCTGGTAGCGGCGCGACGACTGCGCCCGAAAGCTGTGGTGAACAGCGCGGCCGACAATTCGATAGTCGACCTGATCACCACAACCATGTCCGTGGCAATTCGGCGGTCTGCCGAAATGGGCGAAGCAATCTCCGCTCGCGGGGGCACTGGACTGATTGCGGCGTACCCCAAGCGCCCTCAGCTCGCCGACCTGTTCGCGCTGACCGTCGTCATCGCCGCGTGCGTCAGTGCCGTTGCTTTGACGATAGTTCTGCGCTGATCGGGTCATCGCTGACAGAATTTGCCTGGGCGATGATCGCAGAACCCATCCAGCGCCGTAGGTATCGCCGCAGTTCCTCATCGCTCCGCGGTGGGTCGCCAGGCGCGAGGAAAAACGACTGCATCATCCGCAGGACGTATTCGACCAGTTCCTGAAGTGACGCGTCGTCGTAGCCGTAATGCACCCAGTCCACGTCGAAGCGGTTGATCATCGCCATTCCGAAGGCTTGCGCCTCCTGAGAGGTCAGACCCTCCGGGTGCAGACTCGAATTCGTGCTTGTGAGAAGGATGCCGAGATGCGGTGTTCGGTGGACCTGAGTCAGTGTGTAGAGAACACCCTCGGTCATCGCCTCGACGGGATCTTCGATGCCGCTCACGTGTGTGGTGAGTCGATCGAGGTAGCCGTCGACCGACGCGATCGCCGCTGCCCGCATCAGAGCGTCGGCGCTGGGGAAGTATCGATACACGGTCTGCCGGATCACGCCCAGTGACTCCGCCACGTCGCCGATGCTGATTTCCGAACTCGTCCGTCCGATCAGCTCGACTGCGGCCTCGACAATTCGACGTGACGCATCTTCGTCGTTGTCCGGTGGATTGCCGCCCCACCCACGCCTTCGTGCCACTGCCCACTTCCTCGCTCGAACGAGGCTCGAACCATGTCTTTGCGCTCGAAGTCCAAGAGCCACAGGCTAACACAGGCAGGTTTTGCATCTGCTTTCCCCGAATCCACTCCCGTCATCGAAAGTGAACATACAACTGCACATCAATATGTATGATTACCGCCACACGTGGCTTCGAGTGCCAGAGCGGCCACCTGACCAGCCCCTCCGAAAGACGAGGTTCGACAAGTGACCAACCTTCAGCCCCGAAAGATGGATTTCGGATTCGAGGATCATGACGTTCCCTTCCTGTGGAACCCGGAGAATCCGGCCTGGTCGAGCATGACCAACGCGGTCTCGTTCCTGGCCATCGGTTTCGAAAAGATGATCGTGAAGATGATCATGCAAACCAAGTCGCGGATCAGTGATCCGGAGGTCGCCGAGGAAGCCGTGGCATTCATGCGTCAAGAAGGCCACCACTCGACCGCCCACCGCCAACATGTGAAAGCTCTGATCAGGCGATACCCCGGACTGCAGAACACACTCGACGCCGTGATCGGTGAATTCGATCTGCTCACCGAGGCGACCTCGTTGAACTACCGGCTCGCGTACACCGCAGATCTGGAGGCGACCTTCACACCGGTGTTCAAACTGATGCTCGACAACGAGGCGACCTTGTTCCGTCCGGGAGACGACCGCGTCGCATCACTGTTCATCTGGCACTTCGTCGAGGAGGTCGAGCATCGCAGCTCGGCACTGATCATCTTCAATTCCGTTGTCGGAAGCGAGCTTTACCGGATGCGAATGGCGCCGTCGATCTTCGCGCACGTCATGAAGGTGATTCGCATCGCCTGTGCAGGGTTCAACCAGCACGTTCCACTCTCCGAACGGCAAGTCGACTCACTGTCGATGTTCGCCATGCACCGCACCAAGCAGAAGATTCTGACGTCGTTTGCGCCCTACCTGACCAAGGGCACCATGCCCCGCGCCTTCGATCACCTACAACTCGGCGAACAACTCGTCGCGCTCGGCGGAGTCTTCCGCAGCCAGATGCCCAATCACAACCCGGACCACGAGAAGCTCCCCGCACTGGCCGACCAGTGGTTCAAGCGTTACGACGACGGCTACGACTGCACACGCTGGTACACCGCCGAATCTCAGGCACAAGAGTCGATCACGTCAGGGGCCAACTGATGGCAGAGCACTGCTCCCCCACGTTTGCCCAACTGGCAACAGAACTCGGTTTCTCCTGTCAGGAAGCAGGTGGACTCGTCGAGTTCCGTAACCCGGCGGCCCTCGAGAACTGGACCCTGCCCGTACTCGAATGGACGATCATCGTCGGCTCGGTACTCGCACTGGTCTTGGCGATCGTACGACTGCGCCGCAACGGCGACCCCACCAACCTGGTCCTTTGGTTCGGCGCCACCGCCTACCTGTTCATCATCGAGCCTCCGCTGTACTTCCCGGCAGCGTTCGGCATCGAAGAACAAGTGGACACGATGTTCGCGCACAACGTGTTCACCGTCGACTTCATGTGGGGTCGACTGCCGCTGTACATCATTGCCATCTACCCGCTCATGGCGACGTTGGCCTTCGAAATAGTCAGAATGCTCGGCGTTTTCCGCAAATACGGTCCCCTGCTGGGTGCAGTCTGCGTCGGCTTCGTCCACCATGCGTTCTACGAAATCTTCGATCACCTCGGACCCCAGTTGCGGTGGTGGGAGTGGTCGACGTCGAACCCGATCAACCAACCCATGTTCGACGCGGTTCCACTCCCCAGCGTGGTCGTCTTCGCCGCTCTGTGGCCGATGTCGTTGGCATTCTGCGTCCAGTACTTCGTCGGACGGCACGTCGATGCCGGCAAGCACTTCTCCGGGCTTCAGTTGGTTTGGCGCACCATCGTGATCGGCCTGCTGGCCTCGCTGGGTACGTTCATTCTCCCGCTCCCGGCGACGGTCTTCGGGATGGGCAGTGACACCGTTCGCGGGTTCCTCTATGCGGCGGAACTCGCCGTCCTCACAGTGGTCGCGATCGTGGTTCTCGTCCGCCAGTGGAGAAACCTGCGCACGGCAGAATCGAACGCTCCTGCACACACCAACAGGTTCGTCCAGATTTACAGCGTGGTGTACCTGGTTGTCATGGCCGTACTGTGGGCGAGTGCGCTTCCGGACTTCTTCGACGCAGTCGACGGTTCCACCAGCGCTGGAGATCCCATCGGGAACCTGTGGTACACACTGGCGTGCTTCGTCATCGCAATCCTGTGTGTGAGCGCAACTTTCACCATTCCGAAGAGGAACTCCGTCGTCGACGACGCTGAACTTCTCGGGGCAAACTCAACGACTCCGGCCAGCTAGGTCGACCGGGACGAGACCTCTCGGGTCTCGTCCCGGTTTGTCGGTGTCTCGAGACAACGGCGTCACGGGACGCGGTGAGTCCACGCTTCGGTGCTGAACTTCGTGTCCACCAGCTTGCGCGCCTGCTCCAACTCCGAGTCCGTGTAGTCGCTGTCACGGGTGTCGTACTGGCCGCGGAAGTGCTGCGCAAACGACTCCAGGATCGCTGCACGCGTCATTCCGGTTTGAGAACGCAGCGGATCGACCCGCTTGGCTGCGCTCTTGGTTCCCTTGTCCGACATCTTCTCTCGCCCGATTCGCAGCACCTGCGTCATCTTCTCCGCATCGATGTCGTAGGCCATGGTCACGTGATGGAGCACGGTGCCGGACGCGAATCGCTTCTGAGCGGCGCCGGCTATCTTGCCCTTGTCCGAGGCGATGTCGTTGAGCGGCACGTACCGAGCGTTGATACCCACCTCGGCCAGCGCTCCCATCACCCACTGATCGAGAAACGCGTAGGACTGCTCGAAACTCAAACCTTCGACCAACGACGCCGGTACTGCCAACGAGTACGTGATGCAGTTGCCAGGTTCCATGAACATCGCGCCGCCACCGGAGATTCGGCGCACCACGCCGATGCCGTGCCGCGCAGCAGCCTCGGAGTCGACCTCGTTACGCACGGATTGGAACGATCCGATCACGACCAAGGGCGAGTCCCAGTCCCAGAATCGCAGTGTCGGCGGACGCTCACCCGATGCCACCTCACGCGCGATGACCTCGTCCAGCGCGACGTGCATCGCTGGGTCCAGAACCACCGGTGGGATGAGGTCGAACGTGTGATCCGCCCAACTCGTGGCGTGACCGAGTGCGCGCCGGATCGCAATACCGACCGACTGCGGCGTGAAGCCGATCATCGAGACGGACTCGTCGAGCGCACTGGAGATAGCTTGTGCCAACTGTTCTGCATCCGAGTCGGCTGGCATTCCGCGCAACGCCGCGTTGATGTCGTCGAGCGCACTGTCGGGCTCGAGGAAGAAGTCCCCCGAGACTGCGACTTCGGCCAGCCGACCGTCCGCCACCTCGACGTCGACCGCGACCAGTTTTCCACCAGGAACCTTGTACTCTCCACGCATTTGTCCAGCCTATCCCTGTGCGATTCTCTGCGGTGAGCGCCGTCGAAGATCACACCGCGCGCGCAGTGCGCATCGGTTCGGCCGGAAGGGTGATCAGGCTCTCACACCTGTAAACCGCTGTGCGGCTCCATGATCGCGCGGCGAGGACAGCAGGTGTCGGCCCCCGCCTTGACACGTGCTTCTTCCGACAGGCGAGATGATCGCTGGGGTGGGAGGATTACCGCAACGAGCCAACTCTCTGGCGAGTGACAACGGAGGTAGACATGAAGGTCCCGGCGTTCCACTCGACGGTTCCTTCGGATCTCGACGTCTATCACGACAACGAAAGCTGCATCTTGGCCGCGCGCATCGCAGTACCCCATCGTGCCCCCGGGGTCGACGGCCGACCGTGGTGCACTGCCTGCGCGTCTTTGGACTGACGAGCGACCACCAGCTCACTCACACCCATGTCGCCGATTCGGGGACAACTCCATGTGCCAGAGCGTTCGCATCGATGACAGCGCGGAGCCACGCGGTCAGACCGGTCTCGACCGTCTCGTAGAACAGCGCGTCGTAGAACTCGGAGAAGCCTGGATCGCCAACGTACATCCGTCCCAGACACACCTGCATCGAGTGTGTGCAGTCGAAGTAGACCCCGATCGACGCTCGGTGGCGTTCTGCCAGCGAATTCGCCTCGGCGCTTCCCGGTTCGACACCCGCACGGCACGCCAACGCCAGATCTTCGTTGAGCGCCTCGACGCAGTCGGCGATCTTCTGCCAATCCTCAGCGGTCCTACCTGCCGACCGTTCCGCGTGCTGCGCCCACTGCGCACTGTCACCCCAACGCTCGTGCGCCTCCGGTCCCCATGACGGCTGCCAGTGTCGGCCGAAGATCGACACCTGCTCGTCTGCCGGCAACAGCACACCGGACTTCCTGGCATCGATGATGCGATCCAAGGACTCGCCCTGTTGCTCCAAGTCGGCAATCCGTTGTCGCAACTCGGCGCGCTGCCCGCGCAGTGTTTCGTCCACGTGGGCTGCCGGCGATTCGAGCAGTATCCCGATCTCGTCGAGCGACAAGCCCACGTCGCGGTAGACAAGTACGCGACCAATTCGGCCGAGGTCGGCGTCGGTGTACAGCCGGTAGCCTCCGTCACTGCGCCCGGATGGGCACACCAAACCGATTGCGTCCCAATGATGAAGGGTACGTACAGTTATGCCCAGCCGAGATGCGGCAGCACCGACGGTAAGAGCATAGTCTGCCTCGTCTCCGAAGAGTTGATCCGTCACGGCATCCAGTTTGACAGACGCGGCGCGCGAGACCACCGCGTCAGACTTCTGTTCAGTCGTCGGGTCCGTCAATTCCCATACCTCGCAGATGCTCGGCCTCGGCACTGTTCGGGTCGTACGGACGAGCGGCCGTCATGATCACACGCGCGTTCTCCGGTGTCACGATCTCCAACTCCAGTGAATTCCACGGCTTCAGGTCTGGACCGCTGGTGCATCCGGGCCGCAATTCCTCACACGCCTTTGCTATCTGGTCGATCTGACTCAGCACACACGCAAAGCTCACGCTGATGGACGGTGGCGAATCTGCTCGCTCGCCGGGCACGAGCAGAACGTCTTGAAATGCCCAGCGCCGCAGATGCGTCAGTCGATCAGGCACCGAAAAGAAGTCGAAGAAACCGAGCCCGCGGATCCAGAAGTCTGCCGATTCGGCCAGATCCGAAGTCGGAACAGACACGAACATCGGCATACCGTAGAGACCTCGGAACTGTTCCGGAGGCACGGCATCGGTCGTAGGGACAGGGACGGGGCTGATGTCGAATGCAGGGTAGGTGTCGGTCATGAAGTCATCGTGAGCCCTCACGCTACGTCAGGGTCAAATCGTGTGAACTCCGATCAGAAAACACAGTGACCGGAAAACACAGTGATCAGAAATCGAGAAGCACCGAGCCCGCAATCCTCATAGGTTTGTCGAAACGACGCTCACGCCGACAAACTGGAGGTAGCCGACCATGGCACAAACGGATCCAACACCGAGAGATCCCATCGGGAATCACAGCGAACCGAAGTCCGGCGGTCCCGGCGCACTGTCACGGTGGATGCAGCGGAACGCGAACGCCCGCACGAATCGCAAGATTCGGCGCGGGAAAGGCACGTTCATGGGAATGGACGTCCTCATCCTGCACACGGTAGGCCGACGCAGCGGGCAACCCCGAGAGACTCCGCTGATGCACCTGTCCGACGGCAGGGGCGGTCTGTTGATCGTGGCTTCGGGCGGCGGCGGTCGAAACCCGGACTGGCACTCGAATGTGGTGGCGCATCCCGATCGAGTGTCTATCGAGATGCCCGGCCGAAATCCCGTACCAGTCACAGCTCACGAACTCGAAGGCGACGATCGCGAGCAAGCGTGGCACCAAGTGGCCACCGCCCAGCCCCGAATCGCCAAGTACCAGAGCAAGTCCGATCGCAAGTACCCGCTGATTCGGCTCACCGTGATGTGAGTGGTGGTGTGAGTGGTGGTGTGAGCCGAATCAGATTGCGCGATTACGCCTCGCCGGCGAATACACCGCCGTCTGCGAATACACGTTGGGCAAAGCGTTCGCCGATGAGACGATGCGTTGCAGCGTCCGGATGGAGCTGATCGGGAAGCGGCAACTCTTCGTTCTCCGGGGCACCGTAGAGATCACACCCGTCGATGTAATGCAGATTAGGATCATCGACTGACCGCTGGGTTACGATGCGCGCCAACTCTTCCCGAATCGAGCGCAGCGTCAGCTTCCCGGATGCCCGCTCGGCGGGATCTCCGGTGGCAACGAATCGCATTTCGCCTCTGGCAAGAGCGTCGAAGTCGAAGGCACCAGGCCCCGGTGTGTCCTCGTGGATCGGGCAATAGACGGGCGAAACGACCAACAGCGGAGCCACTGGATGACCGTCGCGAACCGTGTCGAGGAAGCCGTGCATTGCAGATGTGAAGGCCCGTAGGCGCATCACGTCGGAGTTGACCAGATTGATGCCCATCTTGATGCTGATCAGGTCAGCAGAAGTGTCGCGCATCGCGCGGGCGGTGTACTGGTCCAGCAGAGCACTGCCACTGAACCCTAGGTTGATCAGATCCACGCCGCCGACGGAGGCTGCAAGAGCAGGCCAAGTGCCGGAGGGACTTTCAGCGCCGGATCCTTGACTGATCGAGCTTCCGTGATGGAGCCACACGCGGCGCTTCGTATCAACCGCGAGTTCGAGTGGCGTGTCGGTTCGCAATGCGACAAGTTCGGTGGTCTCGTTGTGTGGCAACCAGATCTCGACGGTCTTGGATCGCGCGGGCAGCTCCGCGAAACGGATGATACTGACAGGTCCGGACTGCCTCTGAGCGGTACCGGTAGCCATGTCGATCGTCACCGTATTGCCGCCCGTAGCGCTTGCTTGCCCGGCCAGTTCGCCGTCGACGAGCAGGTCGTACACCCCTTGCGGCCTCGGCGGAGCGCCGGTGTAGATCATTTTCGTGGGCAGAGTATCGAGTTCGATGCTCGTGGCGCTGGTTCGAAATACTAGCCGCACTCCGGACGGTTGTGATTGCGCCATTGCCATCTGCCCGTCAGCGAATTGCGTGCGAGCCGTGGCAGGTAGGCGGTGCGTCAGCACACCGCGTTCGGTCCGTTCGATTTCGAGGGCTCCGCGCACGATGTCCTCGGAAATTTCGGTAGTAATCCAGCTGCTCTGGCTGTGCATTTCATTCACCTGAAAATCGTTTACGGAAGTTTGCTACTGCTGATAGTAATTTGCCTATACTCTTTAGGCAAGTGGTTTACCCTCCCAACGAACAGGACCGATTGACATGCCTCGCGCAGGACTCACAGCCGACCGCCTCGCGATGGCGGGCGCGGAATTGGCCGACGAGGTCGGCTTCGAGCACGTGACCGTATCGGCAGTCGCCAGGCAGTTCGACGTCAAGGTCGCAAGCCTGTACTCCCACGTGAAAAGTTCGAACGACCTCAAAACCAGAATCGCGTTGCTCGCTTTGGAGGAGATGGCCGACCAGGCTGCCGACGCCGTGGCCGGTCGGTCCGGCCGCGACGCTTTGACCGCCTTCGCGAACGTCTATCGCGACTACGCGAAGGCACACCCCGGCAGGTACGCCGCGTCACAGATGCGCCTCACCCCGGAGGACGCAGCAGCGAGCGCGGGCTTCAGACACTCGCAGATGATGCGATCGATTCTGCGCGGATACAACCTCACCGACCTCGACCAGACTCACGCAGTTCGGTTGCTAGGCAGCGTTTTCCATGGATATGCCAGCCTGGAGTTAGGTGGATCGTTCAGCCACAGTGCGCCGGACAGCGCCGAAAGCTGGTCCAGGATCCTCGAGGCTCTCGATTCGATGCTGACCAATTGGCCAGCATCGAATGCATGATCAGGCGTGCTTCTTGTGAGCAAAGTTCCTGCGCCACTTGGTGATGACATGCGGCCTGATGATGGAGACCGCAACCTCGAGCCCACCGCAGGAGCAGCGCCACACAATTGCGCATTCCCGTAATCATTGGTCGCACTGGGACAGCAGAGCGTCCGAGTGGGCAGGAAGTCGAGGTCTGGGGCCGCGCCTAGAGGAGAAGCTTGGCACGCAGAGAGTCGATAGTGCCCTGGTCGACGCCGAAGCCCTCCCGTACGTAAGTATCCATACCACCGTAGAGTCGGTCCACCTGGGCGTACGCCGCATCGAGCCACGACAGGTCCACCGCGTCGTCCCGGCCCAGGTACGTGTTCGACGCCATGAAGTCGGCACTGATGACCTCACGCGGGACACCGAGGATGGTCAGCAGGATCGCGGTACCCCAACCGGTGCGATCCTTCCCAGCGCTGCAGTGGTAGACGGTTGCGCCGTCGGAGTTGTTCGCGATCGCCGTCAGCAGATCATGGAAGGCGACATCGGAGCCACGGTAGTTGACCATGAACGGGTAGCCGATGCTCTGGCCGATGTTCGAGGTTCCGTTGACCGCGCCGTCGATCAACGCGCGACCGAGGGTCAGGGGAACGAACTCGTGGAACGCGATGCCATGGTCGATGCTGACGACGTCGGCGACCTGGTAGGTGACCCCGGCAGGGATCCGATCGGGATCCTCCGTGCGTTCGGAGGTGTTACGCAGATCGACGTCGAGGGTCAGGTTCGCGGCGGTGAGTTTGGCCAGATCAGTCTCATTGAGCGAGCTGAGCTTGTTGGAACGGAACACCAGGCCTGTCCGGACGGTCCTGCCGTCGGTAGTCCGATAGCCGCCGATGTCGCGGAAGTTCCGCGCCTCGTCGAGCCTGATCTCGGCCGCGGACGGCGGTGGGATCTCCGGCAGCGGCGGTTGCTCCCCGGACGATCCGAACTGGCTCGAACCCGATTGCGGGTCGCCGCTCGAGGCGGAGGCGAGTGCGGGACCGGTCAAGGCCGCCACCACGGTAAACAGCGCAGTGAGGGCGATTCCGAAAGAATGCGCCCCTCGGCGGCGCGTGTAAGCAGTCGTCATCGTCGTCCTCTTCACTCGCTGTGCTGGACGACCCCGCGCCCCCACAAACTCACGTGCGAGATTACAAGGGTGGCGCGCTCCTCGTCCCGACTTTGCCCCAGAAACCGGACATTTGTTCAGGTGTCCGAATTGCCGCCGTCATGCGGGAAGAAACTCTTGCCCGTCACTCCAGTGCCATCGACCACGCCGGACCCGATCGAACGCCAGACCGCGGCCGCGGCGCCACCCGCAATTGCCCACCACTGAACCACTTCACTGTCGAGCAACTGCACAAATCTCGACATCGAACTGGTATCCGTTGGGACGAAATCAATCTCACGAGCTACCGGCCGTCGATCATGACCAGTGCAGGCTGGGGAATTTCGGACGAAGCATCTGCGAGAGCAGCAAGAGTGCCATCGAGCGCGACAAGGTCCGCACGACGACCCGGCGCCAATATCCCCACCCTCCCTTCGTCATGGACCAAGTACGCACTGTCCACAGTCATGGCCTGCACTGCACGCTGCACTCCGATCCGTTGGTGGGAGCCAAGCACGGCACCGCCCATGGTCAGCCGATTCACAGCAGTCCGAATCGTCTGGAGGGGATCCATCGGCGTTATCGGGCAATCCGAGTGCAGCCCGAACTTCAATCCGATGTCATCGGCGCACGCCAGCGGGTCCAGGTTGCCGGCTCTCTCAGGACCGAGGAAACGGTCACGGTGACGATCGCCCCAATGAAAGACATGGTTGACGAAAAAGCTCACCCCGATCTCCGCATCACGTATCGCCTCGAGATCCGCAGGCCCACTCACCTGGCAATGCTCGATACGGTGCCGCGCTCGACGTCCGTCACTGCGATGCGCCTTGCGCAGCGCCGCGATGGCGGCGGCTACGGCCGCGTCGCCGTTGGCGTGCACCGCGACCTGACCTCCCTCGCGGTGCACCTGGAGAACCATGTCGTCGAGTTGCTCCTGCGGATAGAGCAAATCACCGTGATGGTTCGGGCTGCAGGTATACGGGGTCCGCAAGGCTGCTGACAACCCTTGAATGGACCCATCCGCCCAGAATTTGGCGCCGGCCAAGCGGAAGCGTGACCCTGGGGCCGGTACAGCCGTGAAAGCAATGTTCCCTTCCTCCAGTTCTGCGATCGCGAGATCACCCCGAAGGAAGCCAACCGTGTGAACGGGTATCTCGCCCGTAATATCCAGGGCACGATAGGCGGCCAGCTCCTGCATACCTGCCGACAGGCCGACCCCTAGATCGTGCACAGTCGTGATTCCTCGCGAACGCGCCAGTGTCAAGCTACGCAGCAACGCGGTCTGCACCTCTACCTGTGTCAGGTCTGGTATCGCGGCACTCAACCGCGCTACGGCATCGATTTCCCAGGCCATCCCTGTGAGCCTCCCGTCCGCCCCGCGCGGAAACTGCGAGTCCCCGGGATCCACCGTCGATTCGTCGATGCCTGCAGTTGCAAGCGCAGCAGTGTTTGCCACCGCAAAGTGCCCCGAGATGTGCAGAACGATGATCGGGCGGTCAGTACAGACTGCGTCGAGGTCATCGCGTGTGAGATGGCGCCCTTCTCGAAGTTGTGTGTCGTCATACCCCCATCCGCGTATCCAGCCGTGAGTGGGAGTGGAGTTCCGCAGAGCCCCTTGGATATCCGTGATCGAGGCGCACGGTGGCGTCCGGCAATCAGCCCATCCGTCAGTCAAGCCGGCGTAGGTCGGGTGAATGTGCGACTCGATCAGCCCCGGGATCACAGTTGCGCCAGCCAGATCGAGCCGACGAGTTTCCGGTCCGGCGTGCTCCGCCATGTCCTTTCGACTTCCGGTGGCGACAACCAGGCCTCCGTCAAGGACGAGCGCCTCTACCTGGGGTGACGCCATGTCTTGGGTGAGGATTGCATCTGCGGTGAGTAGTGTCCGGGTCATCAGATATCCGCCTTCGCGGTCGGGGCTGCGGGGTAAGGCACTGGTGCCGATCGATTTTCTGCACGGAGGCCCGAAACCGCTTCGACAGGAGGCCACATCACCCGTGTAGCGGACACGAACACCACGTTCAGAACGAGGGCTGCGGCACCGATGTTTATGCCTTGATCCGCCAACCACATCGATACCGTGCCGTG
The DNA here is from genome assembly GCF_001029585.1 of Rhodococcus sp. ARP2. Lineage (NCBI taxonomy): Bacteria > Bacillati > Actinomycetota > Actinomycetes > Mycobacteriales > Nocardiaceae > Rhodococcus > Rhodococcus sp. ARP2. Next base: position 117,627 of record NZ_LEKE01000060.1, read on the forward strand.
TGTGTCGAGGTAAAGCCAGAGCACCACCACGTCGCCGAGCACCACGCCCATCGCGAGCGCTGCCGGTCGCAGCTTCCATCCGAAGATCATCGTCGCGAATACCACCACGGCCTGGGTCACCCCGTAATACGCGGTATTCACCAGCGTCAGCAGCAATTGGGGTGCGGCGAGGGTGAGGATCAGCGAGAGGCCGAGGTAGGCGACGATGACCCCGCGCACCCACACTCTCTGACGTGATTCGGGTATTCCCGGAACGATGTTTCGCGAGACGATCGAGCCGATTCCCAGCGCCGAACCACACAGAACAACGATCGCGCACAGTGCCGCACCACCCGCCACCACTCCGGTCAGCCAGTCCGGGAGCACAAGACGGGACAGTTGCAGGAGCACCTCATTGGACTCTGCGCCCTCGAGCTTGTTGGGCAGCAATGAAATTGCGCCGAAGGCAGCAGCGACGAGGAAGGGATACATGAGCATGTACAGCGGGTTGAATCGGGCGACTCGCTTGAGGGTTGCCTCGGACTTCGCCGATAGCACCGCTTGCACGATGAAGGGGAAAACGAAAAAACCGAGTGACTGGAACACAATTGTGGTGAGAACGAAGGTCAGCGACGAACCGGAGACGGTGGATTGCGAGGCCTGCCCGGCCCCATGGGATGCCGCATCGGCAAAGAGCTTCGTGATACCGCCCGATTTGGCCGTGGCGGCCAGTCCGATCAGGATCGCTCCCAACAGCAGAGCTGCGTCCTTGACGTAAGACACGAACGCCGGTGCACGCACACCCGAAAGCAGGAGGAAGAGCAGAGCAAGCGCAGCGCCGACAAAAACCGCCACCGTCGGGTTGATGGTGATGCCAAGTCCGCTCAGTGCGACCTGGAGGCCGGCAAGCTGCAACTGCCCCCAGGGAATGAGGAAGACTACCGAGGCAATCGCGATTGTCAGTTCCAACCCGCGCGACCGAAAGTGCCGCCCTGCCACATCGGGCAGCGTCATCGCGTTATACCGCTTGCCTGCCCGCCAGAGATAGGGCGCAAAGAAGTATCCGATCGGGTAGGCAAGCAAGATGTATCCGATGAACCAGACGCCGTAGCTTGCCCCGTGGGCGTACACACCCCCGGGAAATCCGATGAGCGTGCCGATGCTGTAGGCCTCACCTGCTCCCAGGATGAAAACCAGCACGGGACCGAAAGATCGCCCGCCCACGAGGTAGTCGGAGATCTCTTTTTTGCTTCCACGGCGTGAAAGCACTCCGGCGCCGAGCGCGAGCAGTAGCACGAGCGTAAATGTTGCAGCGATCATGTCGGATCCCCGATCTCGGTCTTGGCCTGAGCCAGTTCGTTTCGTTCCGCTTCCTCGAAGTCCTTGCGGTCAAAGAACTTCCATGCCAAGTGGAGACACAACGAGGTCAGCGGCATCCACAGGAAAAGCCACGCGAACAAAATGGGAAATCCGAGAACAGTCAGTTCGGATCCGGAGAGCGCAACTATCCCGCCCAGCACGCCGACGAACGGAACTCCGATTGCGAGCAAGGCACTCTTCGCCTCGTTGGACATGATTGTGGCTCCTTAGCCGTTGATCGATCCGGAGCAGATGAGGCGAGGGGCGTTTTGCCGTCGAATCGTCGTCCGGTCTAGCGTTGAGTGTGCCTCCCGTCACTATGGCGGGACCATGGGTGAACCCCGGAATCCACGACGCTCGTTCGTGAAATTCACGGGACGCAAGACCAAGCACGCACAAAGGAGTAACCCCGTGGACGTAATCGACGTCGAAGAAGAAGACACGATCCGACGGTTGTGTCGCGAGGTTTCCGACGAACTCGAAGCGCTCACCGAGCGCGCGGTACAACAGATTCGCAGCGAACTCCCGGCCTACTCCGCGGTACCAGTGGCCGAGCAAGGCAACTACATCCGCAAACAGTTGTCCGCAATGCTGTGTGCCGTCGCCGAGAACGAAACGATCACCACAGAAGACACCGACCGAAACCGCGAACTCGGGCGCCGTCGCGCGATGCAAGGGCTCCCCCTCTCCGATGTCATCGAGACCTATCACATTGCATCTCGTGAGCTCTGGGACACGATGGTCCAGCGGTCCACGAAACCAACACACGAGCTGCTGCAAGCAGGCGGCAAACTCTGGGACCTCGTTCACGCCGCGACGAGCGCAGTCGCAGTCGGACACTCCGAGGCAACGCGCAGCGAGCAGGCCATCCGCGCCGGCGTTCGATACCGATTCTTCGAAACACTGCACAGTGCAACGGATATGGAACTGAGCAACGCCCGAGAGCTGGCACAAACCCTCGGATTCGATACACAGAAATCGTTCCAAGCACTGTCGGCCGTCGAGGACGAATGGTCAGAAGCACAAGTAGAACACCTGCAACGAACCCTGGATTCCGTGCATGTTGTCGCGCATTGCAGTCGACATGGCTCCCGAGTAATCGTGATGTGTCAGGGCGAACCAACCGAAGTCATCCACGCAATCATGCGAGATCATCCACGAACGTCACTAGGTATCGGGATGCCCCGGGTCGGGCTCGTCGGCGCAGCTCAAAGCATCACCGACGCCGAGCGCACATTGCAGTTGGCGACAGCGCCGGGCACGACGGTCAGTTTTGCCGACGAATGGCTCATCGCCACTCTTGCCACCCACCAGGACGAGCTGCTGCCGCTTCTACAGGCCGGGGCATCTGTGGCCGAAGAGCACTCACATCTGATGGACGCCGTCCGCGCCTTCGCGCGAAGCGGGTTCTCTGTCAGCGCCGCCGCCCGTGACATCCACCTACATGCGAACTCTGTCACCTATCGACTCGACCGCTGGCAGCATCTGACTGGATGGGATGCGCGAACCCTCGACGGCCTGATGAAATCCATGGTGAGCCTCGAATTGTTTCATCGTAAAACGCTCGCCAAGATCTGACACCGAACACAGTCCGCTTTTTCCTCGGCACGCTGAACCTCACCCGCGCTTGTCACGCGGGGTTGGAGTCGAGTCGATTCCGAAGCCAAGCACCCATATCGAGCGCAGCACGCCGGGCAACAGGCGTTGGATGGTTTGTAAATCCATGCGGGACAACAGGATAGAGACGCAAGTCGACGTCGTTACCGGCCGCCGACAGCCGCGCCACCATGGCAAGGTTCTCAGCCAGAACCACGTCTTCTGATCCGACCACCACGAGGGTAGGCGGCAGGCCGCTGAGGTCGCCGAATGTCGGAGAAATATCCGGGAGAGTGCGATCATCGACATGCCCGACATAGGCTTCGATGAAGTATTCGTCGCTGATGGTGCGGCCCGCGGGAGTCTGCGCACTGACGTCGTACGTGCCCGCTTCCAGCACGGCACCCGAAAACGACTTGGCCAGACCTCGATCACGAAGGCGCAGCAATGTCGTCGTCACCAAGGTTGCTCCCGCCGACATGCCACCGATGGCGAGCCTGGTCGTCCCGAACCGTTCGGCAGCGACATCAAGTAGCCACAAAGCGACTGCCTCACAATCGTCCGGCGCTGCCGGCCAAGGGAATTCCGGCGCAAGCCGGTAATCGACGGTAACCACTGCCACCCCGACCGCGTCGGCAAGTCTCGTACTTCGGGCGTCAGCGCTGGCCGCTGAACTCATGTAGAAACCACCACCCGGAAGATACAGATAGACCCCGTTGACAACGCCGTCTTTCGGCGTGACTACGCGCACTGAAACGGATCGACCCTCGATGTCGAGTGTGTGTTCAACAGCCCGGGTCGCCGTGGGCTCAACCACCCTGGATGCTCGCGCCACAAGCAGTTCCTGCAGCGAACTCGGACCGACACCGGCAAGCCGCGGCGCATAGAACGCTCGGGTGATCGCCACATCGTCGCCGGGTAGTTGTTCGACCAGATCAGTCAGTGCAAGCTTCACAAATGCTCCCTCGGGTCGCGACTTGTCGACAATTCTCGCACCCCGTACAGCAGCCTCGAGCCGGGGCATTCCAGGCAGTGAAGACGTGACGGGTATGTGCGAATCGCGCCGCAATAAGGCGTTCTCACGCTACCCTCATCTCCGAATTGGACGTTTGTCTAGAAAGGTCACCGGATGCGCGCGCTGTTGCTTGCCACCCTTGCAATCCTGGCTATCCAGATTGCAGCCCCGGCGGCAAACGCTTCACCTCCGGATCCGGGCTGGACTCTCCCCCAACTGACCGTCGCAGATCGAACGATCAAGGACGTCGACGGACGAACGGTGTTGCTCCGCGGCGTGAACGCCAACGGTCTCAATGACTACGCATCCAACGGCACCGGTCTACCCACCGTTACGCCGCTGGGAAGAACGGACTTCGCGCAGATGGCCGCGCTGGGCTTCAACGTCGTCCGACTCAACGTCGCGTGGTCCCTCCTCGAACCGACCCGCGGTGCATTCGACACTGCGTATGTCGACCGGATTCGAGGCGCAGTCCAGAACGCGAAAGATCACGGCATTTACACCGTTCTCGACATGCATCAGGACGCATGGGGCCCGTACGTCGGCACCCCGAGCGACCAGTCGTGCCCGTCTTTCATGGAGCCGGGAGTCGGCTGGGACGGCGCACCGGAGTGGGCAACCCTGACCGGCGGATGGACGACCTGCAACATCGGTGGACTCCGGGAAGCCGCACCGGCGATCGCCCATGCCTTCCAGGCGTTTTACGACGACGAGCAAGGAATCCAGAGTCGCCTCGTGGCTACGTGGGCGCGGTTGGCCGCCGAGTTCAAAGACGAACCGGCGGTGGCCGGATACGACCTGTTGAACGAACCGAATCCCGGCCTGCGCGATCCATTCACCGCCGCTGATCAGATCGGGCAGTTCTACAAGCGGGCCACCGACGCCATCAGACAGGCCGAATCAGGCGGATTTCCGCACCTCGTGTTCTTCGAGCCCAGCGCGATCTGGTCGGCATTCGGCTTCGACGCGCTGCCCCCACGCCAGTACCTGACCGATCCTCTGGTGGTCTTCTCGCCACATCTCTACAGCGAATCGATAACAGTCAGTAGCGAATTCCCCGGAATCGAAGACGGGTTCAAGATCGCCGACCGCGCTGCCGCCTGGTACGACGCCCCGTTGTGGACGGGTGAATGGGGTTGGTTCGGGGATGCCGGCGAGCAGGGAGCAGACGTCGACCGCTTCGTCGACGCCACCGACAAGTACCGGATGGGCGGCGCGTGGTGGTCGTGGACACAAGCGTGCGGTGACCCCCACCCGGTTCGGGACGGCAATACCCACCAACCGCAAGGAAATTTGAATCGCATCGACTGCCCTTCCGGCGAATCACTCGGGCTCGTAGAGGGATTTGCCGGGCCTCTCTCGCGTGCTTATCCGCGAGCAGCGCCCGGCACACTGACGGAGTTGTCGCGCAACGGGTTTACCGGGACGGGTACCGGACAGGTCGAAGCCTGGTACCCCGGCACCGACCGGCCACAGCTCGAGACCACGAATCTCTCCGACGTCCGACTGTCCCCGATAGAGGGCGGCTGGCAACTGATCAGCCACGCCGATGGCGACTACGCGGTGAACTTGGCCTGATAGGACACCCACCTCGGCGGTCCGCGTTCACACCACGTGAAAGAGGGCTTATCAGAAGATTCCGCCGATTCCTTTGCCGATCAGAACAACTCCGACGACCAAGATCAACACGCTCATCACCGTGGTGTTGTTGTCTTGGAGCCAGACCTTGAGCTTGGCCAACGGCTCGCGCAGACGATCAGCAGCCACCAGGTATCCGATGACCGGGGTCGCGACCGTTGAACTGGCGATGATCGTGAAGACAAGGACAGAGGCGATCACTCCACTGGTCGCCAGCGACGCCGAGCCGATCGACACTCCCGCCGCGATGCACATCAGCAGATTCTTCGGGTTGATCGCGGCGAGCGCGAATCCTAGGCCCAGCCCCTTGACCGCGGTCATCTCGTCGATGGCTTGCATCCACTTCGGTGTTTCGTGTTCGCCGCTGCGCCCTCGCCACTGCTTGACCCCGACCGCCAACAGGAGGACACCGAGAGCGAGTTTGATCCACGATACCGTGGCAGACGGTCCATTGTCCGAGGTACTGAGGGCACTGGACAGGGTGACAAAAAGAACTGTGGCAATGAAGATTCCGAGCAGCCAACCCAACGCGAACCCGATGCTGGTGCTACCCGCGCGCTTGGAGAGCAACATCAAGATCGTGGCGATGACGGCTACCGGAGACACGGCGACACCGACAGCTATGGGGAGGAGATCTCCGATAACGGAACCCATGTCAAAACTCGTTTCTCATCGGGACGCAGTCGATACCGCTGCGCGCCAATGCTGACACTCTGTGCGCCTACATCGTTCGTGCCTCATTCGAAAGGGATGAGCGCCCGAACGCCGGACCACTGACTCGCCCCGTCAATTCGTCTGTGCTTGTTGGAATGCAGCGGCAACACCACCGACGTCTCCCCCGACTTGGAACACTCCCCTAGGCAGGTCGGGAAACACTGCATCACTGACGGCGACGACAAACAGAAGTCGGCGATCGTCGGGGGTGATCATGTAACCCGACAACGCTTGAAGAGTGACTATCAACCTGCCGGTGTCAGATTCGACGTCGGCGGATGTTCCCGTCTTACCGATGACCTTCCCCTTTGCCGGACTGTCGGTTCCCACGCCCGACAACGAGCCTCGCTCACCGAGTACGGGTTGACCTGCCCAGAACGTATCGGCCCATGGCTGCTGGTCCACCCAGTCGAGCCACTGGAGGACGGCTGCGGGCGTCGATTGTGACGGGTCTCCACCCTGACCGTCCATGACCACCAGGTCGGATGCTGCAATACCTGCCTTCTCGGCGAGTGCCCGCACGGTGGGAAGACCGTCGCTGCACGACGACGATCCTGTCGCTACTGCCAACAGACACAAGAAAGTGTTCGCGCCCGTGTTGTAGCTTGTCGCGAGAATCATCCCTCCCGACTCCGAAATTGGTGCCGATTGCAGGCTCGCAACTTGTCGACTTCCTGAATATGTCCGATCGACAGGCAGGGCAGCCGTGCTGTTCGTACGAGATACCGATGTAACCTCGATTCCATTGCGTCGCAGTGCTTCTACGAACAGCTGACGCGCCCACGTCGGCGCGTCGGTAATGCGATAGACAGTCAGCGATGTCTTTCCAGCCGGCACCGACCCGGTCACGTTGATCCGGGTGGGATCGGACGGATCGGACGGATCGGCCGCAACCTTCAGAGTCGAGTCGCTACCTTCCTCACCCGTGGTGACCTGAGCATCGACGCGGAACAGGCCGTTGCCGGGAAGCATGTCGATGGTGGCGGGCTCACCTACCGCACCCGGACTCGCCTGGATATCGACGAGGTTGTCGTTGACGAAAATCGACGGGACCAGGCCTTCGACTGTCGAGTATGTGTCCCACAGACGAGGGTCCACCAGAACGTCGCCGTTTACCCGAGTGATGCCGGCGTCGGCTACTTGTCGTGCGAGATCGTTCAGGCCTGCCAGCGGATCACCGGGCGCGAGAACGGCTCCTGGCAGGGCATCGGCGTAGACGTGGTCGATGCCGTCGGTGGCGAAATCGAATCGGCCTTGTGCGGCGTTGCGCCCACCGAGCGCGAGGTCACCGGAGCCGACCAGCACCAGATCACCGGTAAGGGTGCCCTCGACAGGGAGAGAAGTGGCATAAACGGGGGTGGTGACAGTGTGGTCTACACCAAGGGTGTCGTAGGCGGTGCCGACGGTGAAATGTTTGGTCTGGGAAGCCAAAAACATCGAGCTATCAGCATTGTTGCTGTAAATCACCTCGTCGGTGGCGGGGTCGACCAAGAGATAGGACCACCGAGCCATGGCGTACGGATCGGTGGCCATGATGCGGGCTGCCTCCTCTGGAACCTGTTGCGCCGGAGCCGATGCGGAATCGGAATTCGACGGCTTCGCCGAACATGCGGTGAGGACTACTCCGACGCTGATCAACGCAGCGACGGCGCGAACTGATGTGGTGTGCGGCATGGACGCTCCTGAGGATGCATGACTGATTTGTCGTAATTTACTGCAAAGTGCAGCATGCAGAGTGCAGTATCGCTTAAAGTCCCTCTATGAACCCTTTTGGGAAGTCGACGTCCTTTCACAACGTCAAGACCCGCAAAGTGGCTGTGGCCTGCATCGCTACGGCATTGCTGCTCTCAGCCTGTTCGTCCGCAACCGATCCCGAGTCCCCCTCGTCGTCCCCGCCGACCTCCGCCGGGTCTGCGGACAGCGCCGTCTTGTCTTTCGACAGCGCCGCAATGGATTCCGTCGTCTCCGAGAAGGCAGAAGAGTTCCGTGAGATCGCAATGGTGGTCATGGTCACGACGCCGACGCAGAAGTACGTCAACACATGGGGTTCGGTCAAGGAAGGCGTGAACGAGCCTCCCACTCTGGACACCAAGGTTCGCGTGGGCTCGAACACCAAGACCTGGACCGGTACGGCCATCCTGCAGTTGGTCGACGAAGGCAAGGTTGCGGTAACCGATCCGGTCAGCAAGTTCCGCCCCGATGTCCCCAACGGCGACAACATCACCATCGGCGACCTGCTCGACATGCGTAGCGGCCTGTACAACTACACCGAAACCCTCGAACTCAACCGGGCGCTCGACGAGCAACCGGAGCGAGTGTGGACACCCGAGGAACTGCTGGCAATGGGGCTGAGCCAGCCGCCGTATTTCGCGCCCGACTCCGGTTATCACTACTCCAACACCAATACCGTTCTCCTCGGCTTGATCGCCGAGCAGCTGGACGGCAAGCCGATTCAGCAGATCTTCGCGGACCGATTCTTCGGGCCACTCGCACTGGCAGGGACGTCGTTTCCTGCGAACACCGACACCAGCATCCCGACTCCCTTTGCAGACGGCTACACCTACAGTGGCAACGTCGAAACGCTCGGCGAAGGCAAAGAGGCTCTCCCACAATCTCGCCTCGACGCGATCGCCGCAGGCACCGAAAAACCGACCAACACCACTAGGCACAATCCCTCGTGGACATGGTCTGCAGGTCAGGGAATTTCGACTGCAAACGACATGGCGACATGGGTCAAAGCTCTGGGAACCGGTTCGCTCCTGAGTCCCGCCACACAAGAGTTGCGTTTGAACAGTGTGCAACCCACAGATGGCGAAGGATCTGCAGGATACGGATACGGTATCGCTCAAATGGGTCCGATGTACGGCCACATCGGCGAACTGCCCGGCTACAACTCGTTCATGGGGTACGACCCGGTCAACGACGTGACCTTGGTGGTGTGGGGAAATCTGGCACCCACGGCCGATGGTTTCGCCCCGGCCTCTGCCGTCGCTGCAGCGCTCGTCCCCTTCATCTACGGCAAGCCCGCTCAGGACACATCCGACGACATCGCCGACACCGAGGATGCAAACGGTGAAGGGAAGTAGCACTTGTAGGCTCGGATGTAACCGCGGAACGAAGGGAGCCATGTGGCTCAGCGTGATCTCACACCTACCTCGTACATGATCCTGGGACTGCTGACGGTCAAGGACTGGTCGGCATACGAGATCGCCGAACAGGTCGGACGCGGGGTCGCCGAGTTGTGGCCCAGCGCCGACCGACAGCGATACAACGCCCCCAAAATTCTGCTTGAACGCGGTCTGGTTACGGCGAGCACGGTAACGAAAGGCACTCAGCGCTCCCGCACGGTCTACTCCATCACCGACGAAGGCCGCACAGCGCTGAGTGACTGGCTCGCCACCCAGGCCACACCCCCCGCTTTGCAGTTCGAAGGCATGATCCGCGTGATCTTCGCCAACCAAGGCACGATCGCCGACCTGCGGACCAACCTGACTACCATGCGCGAACAGGCAACTCGGTCTCGAAGTCTGTTCGTCTCACACGCACAACGGATTTCGGCCCCCGAAGCCGGCACACTCCCCCAGCAGAATCATCTGATGGCACTGGCCAACCGGTTCATGATCGGCCACTTCAACCACATCGCCGAATGGGCCGACTGGGCGCTGGAAGAAACTGCTGACTGGCCCGACACAGTGCAACCGGCAACAACCCACCGAAAACGCACCGTCTCCACCCTCGCTCACTCGATAGACGATGGAAGCAGCTAGATCCCCCTCGAAAGCCATCGGACGCCGGTCCGACACCTTCTCGAAACCAGTTCGATCAGCGATCTTGAAGAGAACAGTCCGACGGACGCGGACCGCGGACGAACGATCAGAGAAAGCGGGACCCGCAAAGTCCGGTGACGAACGTGGATTCCAAGTGCACGGCGGGGAAGGATGTCGACAGCCGGCGGAGGCAGCACTGAACGACATTGAATCTGGAGTATTTCCCCTCGGAGTGGTTGGTTCACGGGTAGACGGCGATCTCGATGAGGCTTCCGTCGGGGTCGCGACAATAGTGCGAGACCATCTCGCCGAGGGCACCCAGTTTGGTCACGGGCCCGTCGAGCACCTCGACCCCACAGTTCTCCAGGTGCTCACGGACAGTTCCGGGTGACGCAAGAGTGATGAAGCACAAATCCTCGGAACCTGCCGTCTCGACGGCGCCGGTGGTCCAGGCCGGGTCTTGCTCCGCCGATCCGAGAGGCCTCGGATTGATCTTCTGATCTCCGAACTTCACTGCAGTGCGTGCCGTGGGGCCGATTATCTCGATCGTCATTCCGAGTACCTTCGCGTACCACTGGGCGGTGGCGTCGACGTCACCCCGCCACCGATTGAAACGCGAAACGGCACCGAATCGCCGGTCAAGCGACTAGCGTCGAATCGTATGACTGCACTCAACGCTTTTGCACGTACCGGTGCCGCGGTCTTTGCGGCCCTTGCGATCTCCGGCGTGATGATGCCGGGTACCGCGGCAGCGGCGCCGAGCACGGTTCCGTTCCAGGTCGACCCTTACGTCCCGCTCGTCGACTTGCCCACTCCCCACCTTGCAGCGATCGTCGGCGAAGAACCGGGCGTCGCCGTGCTGCACGTGCAACGCGCACCCGGAGACGGAAACCCCCACTCCGCGGTCGTCCACTGGCTCAGTCTCGGCACCGGAGCGTACGGATCCGCATCATTTCCGACACTGGATGCACAACCCGTCACCATTCGTCCGGGCTCGGGTCAGGTCGTCGCATACGTCGATCCCCAGGCGATCGGAACACCGGGCCTCGGAACCTTCTTCGTGCCCTGACACCTGCGTATCTTCCAGACCGTGGTCCCTGCTCTGACAGGGCCTGTCACCTCGACAGCATCCGGGTCGCGATCCGCAATGCCGAGTCTTCCGCGGCATCCAATGCCCGTGATTGCTCTGACGTGATGTTGTCACACAGCCAATCCCAGTGCATCGTCACCAAGGCGCCGTGGACGGGCGTCGGTGCGAGTGAGCGGCCGTCAACGCTCCATCGCACTCGCTGCGTCACCGGCGTGCCGCGTACGAGTTGCTCACCGTCGAACTCGAGCGGGGACGAAACCACCAACGCGTGCTCCTCACTCACGTCCTCGACCACTCCCCATCTGATCCGGCAGTTCTGGAGGACGGACAGTGGGACCGCACCGCGCTTCCGAAGAAGCTTGACCCACGGATACACCAGAAATACGTGAAAACTGTGATGCGCGAGCGCGCGGTCCCGATCCCCGAGGGCAGGGAGAAACCCGGTGTTCTCGCGTTCACCGAATGCCCCCCTCAAGTGCTGCAACAACGCCCCCGAATCAAGCGAGTCGAGGAGATCACCTCCTACCCAATAGGCTTCGATCACTCGCGGATCGAGAGGATCGTCGATGCCCGCACTTGCGGCCAATGCCTCGAGGTACGGCCACGCACCGTCGAATTGACGAGCGCGATCACGGTCGCCGCTGCCCGAGTTGCCGCTGGCCAGACGAAGCAGCACTGAAGGATCGTCGGGTCCGCAGTAACCCAACTCGTTCGGCGGATACGCGTAGCGGGCAAACAACGACGGCCCGTTCATACCGACGGCAGTCATCAGCAGATCCGCGGAAGTTGTTCACCTGCCGGCAAATCCACTACCCGATTGCCTCCCAATGCCGTACGCGCCACCACCATTCCGCGATGTTCGGCCACGCACTCCCCGATCACGGCAGCTCCCGCACTCAGTGGATTACCGCGCATCGCTTCCAGAATTCGATCGGAGTCTTCTCGCGGAACGAAGGCGATCAACTTACCCTCGTTGGCGACATACAAAGGATCCAAACCGAGTAGCCCACAGGCGTCGCGCACGTCAGCGGGAATCGGCAGATCTCGTTCCACCAGCGCAACACCGATGTTCGACGCTTGAGCGATCTCGTTGAGAGTGGCGGCAACTCCGCCCCGGGTAGGGTCGCGCAAGACATGGATGTCGACGCCGGTGGCAATCATGTCGGCGACCACGCCGTTGAGCGACGCGCAATCACTGCGCACCTCGGTCCCGAATTCGAGACCTTCGCGACAACTCATCACGGCCACCCCGTGAACACCGATGTCGCCGCTGACGATCACGACGTCACCCTCTTGTGCGCGAGTGGGGTTGATGTCCACCCCGTCGGCGACAATCCCGATTCCCGCGGTGTTGATGAAGACTCCGTCGCCGTGACCGGCATCGACAACCTTGGTGTCGCCCGTCACCAGTCGAACGCCGGCAACGTGCGCGGCCCGCCCGAGTGCCTTCGCGATCCCCGCGATGTCGGTCAACGCGGTCCCTTCTTCGAGGATGAATGCCGTCGACATCACCAAGGGTTGTGCTCCCGCCATCGCCAGGTCGTTCACCGTTCCGTTGACCGCAAGATCGCCGATCGTTCCGCCGGGAAATACCATGGGTTTCACGACGTACGAGTCCGTCGAGAAGGCGAGCCGCACCCCGCCGATGTCGAATACAGCCGAGTCTCCGAGCTCGGCATCGGCAGCGCTTCCGAACGAGGGCAGGAACAGATGCTCGATGAGCTCGGCGGACATCGCTCCCCCACCGCCGTGTCCCATGACGATGTTCGGCGAATCACGCAGCGGCAGTGGGCACACCCATGCCGACAGGTCCACGACAGCGGTCTCCTCAGCGGGCATGACCCGCCTCCTGCAGTTCCAGGCGTCGGTACAGGTAGTACGCAGCGCATGCCCCCTCGGACGACACCATCGTGGCACCGAGTGGATTCCGCGGAGTACATTCCTTCCCGAAGGCACTGCACTCGTGTGGCTTGATCAAGCCTTGCAATACTTCACCGGACCGGCAGACACTCGACTCGTCGGTGTGGATATCGGTCACCGAAAAACGTTCTTCCGCATCAAAATACGCATACTTCGGCGCCAGCTGCCAACCACTGTCCGGGATCGATCCGATGCCGCGCCACGTCCGGTCCGACACCGCGAACACATCCTCGAGCATCGCTTTCGCTGCGGTGTTGCCCTCCGCCGTGACAGCACGGGCGTAGGCATTTTCGACCTCGTGTCGACCCGATTCCAACTGCAGCACAGTCTTTCTGATGCCCTCCAGGAGATCCAGCGGCTCGAATCCGGTGACGACGATCGGGACCTTGTACTTCTCGGCGAGGGCCGGGTACTCCGACGTTCCCATCACACTGCACACATGCCCGGCCGCCAGAAATGCCTGGACGCGGCACTCTGGCGAGTCCATTATCGCGGCCATTGCCGGCGGGACCAGAACGTGCGAGACGAGCAGCGAGAAGTTCTTGATACCCAGGCGATTGGCCTGGTAAACGGTCATGGCGTTGGCCGGTGCTGTGGTCTCGAATCCGATCCCGAAGAACACCACTTGCCGGTCCGGATTCTCCTTGGCAATAGTCAGTGCATCCAACGGTGAGTACACCACGCGAACGTCGCCGCCGGCGCTCTTGATCCGGAACAGATCCGACGAACTCCCCGGAACTCGCAACATGTCCCCGAAGGAACAGAAAATGACATCGGGCTTTGCTGCGATTTCGAGAGCTTTGTCGATGATCTCGAGCGGCGTGACACAGACCGGGCAACCAGGTCCGTGAATCATCTCGATCTGCTCTGGGAGTAGTTGATCGATGCCGTGCCTGATGATCGAATGTGTCTGACCACCACACACTTCCATGATCGCCCATCGGCGCGTGGCCAGCGCGCGGATCTGATCCAGCAGTTTGCCGGCCAGTTCCGGATCGGAGAACTCGTCCAGATACTTCATGATTCCGTCTCCTTCGGTTCGATCCCGGCGGCCCGGGCAGCCCTGGCGAACCCGTCACCGAATTCCTCTTCGAGTACGCCGAGGTGTTCGAACTCCGCCAGCGTGCTGCGTGCGGATTCCTCGTCGAGTCGTTGGATGGCAAATCCGACGTGCACCACGACGTACTCGCCGACTCGGGCGCCCGGAATGTATTCGAGGCACACTTCTTTTCGGACGCCACCGAAGTTCACCACCGACATCGTCGTTCCGTCGCGTTCCTCCAAGGACTCGATACGTCCTGGTACAGCTAGGCACATGGCACAACTCCTGACCTCATGACGAACTCCCGACCAGCACTTGGCCGTAGGCGAGACCACCGTCGTTCGGTGGTAACTGCAGTCCTGTCAACGGCGTGAATCCAGCTTCTCCGAGCAGGGCACACGCCCGGACGAGCAGGAGGGGGTTCTGAAAGACGCCTCCGGTGAGAACTACCTCGTCCACTCCCGCCAGGTCGCGGCCACGGATTGCCCACTCGACTACGAGGTAAGCGACAGACTCGTGGAAGCGCGCGCCGATCACGTCGGCGGGCACCTTCGCTCGGAGATCACGGACAACGGCCCGAATGACCGACCTCGGATCAGCTGTCCAGGAATCGTCGTCCGACTGCACCCAGTCGAAGGTGTACCGCGACGGGGCGCAGTCGACTCCCCTCGAAATGCCCTCCAGTTCGATGGCGGCCTGCGCTTCGTAGTCGACGCTCTGACGAACCCCGGTCAGCGAGGAGACTGCGTCGAACAACCGCCCCATGCTGGAGGTGTCCACACACCCGAAACCGGTTTCCAACTGGTGAAGTAGGACCGACTGCTCTCGTGGCGGACAGGCCGCCACCGGCGCCAGGTCGGATTCCCAGTCCAACCCGGCATGCCAGAGGTGGGCGAGCGCCATTCGGTACGGTCGTTCCACTCCGGCATCGCCCCCTGGCAGCGGTACGTATCCCAGATGCGCGAGACGGCGATAACCCTTGTACGTCGCCAGCAGCAATTCCCCTCCCCACACTGCGCCGTCCGCCCCGTAACCGGTGCCGTCGAACGCTATTCCGAGAACCGGTTCGCTCCCGTCCCGGCCGTTCTCCCCCATCACGGAAGCCACATGTGCGTGGTGATGCCCGACGACGCGCACCGGTCGGTCTCCACTACGACTGCGAGCCCACGAGGACGAGCGATACCGAGGATGCTCGTCACAGGCAATCTGGTGCGGCACTACTCCGGTGATCGACTCGAAGTGACTCTCCGAGGCAGCAAAACTGTCGAGGACAGCGAGGTCGCCCATGTCTCCGATGTGCTGACTCGGCCAGACATACGCACCCTCGGCAAGACAGAAGGTGTTCTTCAGATCGGCCCCGACCGCCAAGGTGGGCGGTAGATCGAACGGCGCCGCAACGGGCAGCGGTGCATATCCGCGCGAGCGACGAAGCAACTGTCGTCCACTGCCGACTATTCGCATCACCGAGTCGTCACACGGCATCAAGATCGGACGGTTGTGGGTCAACACCCCGTCGGCCAGGTCACCCACCCGTTCGAGATCGTCGTCGGAATACAGAATTGGCTCGCCACCGATGTTCGCCGACGTCATCACCAACGCCGCGGGGCCCGCAGCGTCTCCCGCCAACCCGAGAAGAAGATGCTGAATCGGATTGTAGGCCAGCATGATTCCGATGTCCGGAATGCCTGGGGCAATCGAGGGAGACGGCGTGTATCCAGACGCTTTGGCAACCAGCACTATGGGACGCTCGCGCGAGGACATGGCATCGGCCTCGGCATCCCCGACCACACCCAGCGCTCTGGCTTCTCTCACATCGCGCACCATCACCGCCAACGGCTTGCTCGGTCGATGCTTGCGGTCACGCAATTCGTGAACCACGCGATCATCACGCGCATCGCAGGCCAAGTGGAATCCTCCAATTCCCTTGACAGCAAGAATCTTCCCGTCTCGTAGCAGCGATCGGGCTCGTAGCAGTGCACCCTCGCCGGTCTCCGTGGGCGCGTCGCCTTCCACGAACGAAAGCGTTGGACCGCACTCCGGGCAGGCAATCGGTTGCGCATGAAACCGGCGGTCGGAGGGATCCACGTACTCCGCCGCACAGTTCGCGCACAACGGGAACCGCTTCATCGTCGTAGCGGCCCGGTCGTAGGGCATCGACTCGATGATCGTGAATCGTGGACCACAATTGGTGCAGGTGATGAAGGGATGACGATATCGCCGATCGCTCGGATCAGTCAGCTCCCGCAGGCAGTCGTCGCAGATCCCGACATCGGCCGGCGCCAAGGTTCGCCCGACCGCCCCCGCATCCGTCTCGATGATGCAAAACCCCTGACGACCTAGCGGCGGCGAGTCCTCGCGCTCTATCGACTCCACTCGTGCCAGCGGTGGGGGGCGGTTTCGCACCCGAGCGACAAACGCATCGATTGCCTGTCCGTCGCCTTCGATGTCGATCACGACCCCGAGAGCAGAATTTCCCACCGAACCCGACAGTCCCAGTTCGGTCGCAGTCGCGTGAACGAACGGCCGGAATCCCACCCCCTGGACTACGCCACGAACGATGACACGGCTGGCGACCATCATGTCCCGACCTCGCCGGTACGAGTACCGGACTCGTCGATCTCACCGTCTTGACCACGGCCCATCAGTTCGAGGCCGGCCCGGGCGCGCTGTGCTCCCTGTTCGTCGACCTTCTCGACTGCAAAGCCCATGTGGATCACCACCCAGTCACCTGCCGTGACGGTGCCTTCGTCGAGCATCCCGATGTTGACCTTGCGCGGTGCACCTTCCACGTCGACGAGGGCGAGTTGACCGCCGTATCCGTCCAGTAGTTCGCGTACCCGTCCCGGAATCCCCAGACACATGACTCACACCTCCGGCCCCAAAGTGGTGGCATCACAATCCACGTCGATCGACCGGACGAGTGCCATCACCGCAGAGGCGGCTTGCCCTACCGAATCACGCATCTCTGTGCTCAATCCGATTCCGTCGCCGACCGATTTCGCGTGTGCCCCCACCACGAACGTCCGCGGGAGTGTTCCGCCGAGGGCCTGCAGGCTGGCAAACACCGAACTCGGATGCATGGAATGTGCGTCGAAACCTCCTTGCGAGCCTTCACTTTCTGGGTCCACTTCGATGATCGCAAGCTTCCCCGGCACTCCGGTCACCGGTAATGCGTCGATCAGCACCAGCGCGTCCCACGACTCCAACAAGTCGTATGCCAGATGCACACCACGAATCCCGTAGTCGACCAGGCGAACCCCCGTCGGGAGATTCTCATGCTGCAACGCTCGAACAACTTCGGGGCCGAATCCGTCGTCTTCGAGAAATATGTTTCCGACGCCTGCAATCAGCACGCGCACAGTGCTTTACATCTTTCGCATTCGCAGATAGCGCTGGATGTCCGGCATCGACACCACCAGAACGATCGCGGCTGCGATCGCGGTGGCGCCGAGAAGTGCCGTCGACAGCAATCCCATGCTCCTCATGGCGGGTTCTCCTCTCGATAGCAGTGAAGTCCGAAAGCTGTGAAGTCCGATAGCTGTGAAGTCCGACAGCGTGAAGTACGTCAACTCGCGCCGTCTCGCGGCACCGGCTCTATCTCGTCCGGCGCGAAGTACAGGTAGCGGCCGTACCAGTTGTGCAGATCGGCGGCCGGGTCGTCCAAGAGCGTCACCCCAACATGAATGTCGCCGTCCACGTCTTCATGAATGGTGGCGACGTGGGCGATCCGGCCGTCGAAGAACAGGTCCTGAGCATCAGCGCGACGTGAGGGGTGAAGCCGAACCGTACTTCCACCACAGACGCGGACGCCGTTGATCAATACTGCGTCGGTGCGTGGTTGAACACTGGTGTCGGCTTCCGGCGTCCACCAGTCCACGCCGTCAGGCACCTCGGGTATCAGATCAGAACCGGCAATCGAATCTCGCAGCACGCCGTGCAGGCCGGCTAGATCGTCGGCCGTCAAGCTCTCACATCGATCGATGATGTCGGCAGCTTTCGAGTCGGTAGCCCGCGCCCGCGCCTTTTCCTCTTCGGTCATGGCGAGAATTCTCAGGGTGAGAATTTCGTCGATCTCCGTCGAGTCGAACAGGGATCCTTCGCTCTGCGGCGCAATCTCGGGAAAGTCGTACAAGATGATCGGTGACACCAGAACGGTGGGCGATGTACCGGGGTGAGTCGGATCCTCGGTCCCCGCAAGCACTGGATAACAGCGATTTTGGCGCAGCGGCTCCGAGTGATCTGGTTCGTCGAACAACGACACGAACTTCGAGCCTGCGCAGGTCAAAATGACGTGAGTGCCGAGCATCGACTGCGCCGTGGCCGTGCCCTTGTCCCTCATGTCGACGCTCGTGTCGTTCATGATGCTCACGGAGATCACCCTGCGTCTGTCCCCTGCGGAGGCGTTCAATTCCAAGCGGCCAGTCACCGGAAGCCGTGTCCGAACGACCCGTCCGACTACCCGGCCCCGAGAATCCGCCAGAGTCTCTCCGTCGACAACTCCCGCCGCACAGAAGGATTCTTCGACGCCGGCCTCGAGTTCGTCCAGACCCCACGGACCCAAGACGATCTCGGATTCGGTGGCTTCGTCCCACGAGATCGCCTCGTGCCCGTCGACTACCAACCGATCCACCGGAATCCACGCGCCGCCGGCGCCGAGTCGTTCAACCGTCCGCGACTGGTGGTGCAAAAATCTCACCGTCGCCGTTACTTCGGCGCCGTTCCGCTCGAGTTCGCCGAGCAGACATTGGGCGGACATCGACGGTTCCTCGCCGACTCCGTCACCGGCGGCGCCGGGCGGTCCGAGAACCCCGAACTGCCAACGGGATTGATTCTTCGCCGAGCCGGCCCGGTAAGGATAGAGAAGATATCCCTCGTACAGGACAGCGTCGGCCACGGCCCGAACGTCGTGATCCATCTCAGTTCGGGTCATCGGGGCACCTCGCTCGCCGTCAGCAACTGCCGCACGGCTGATTCGAGGTCCGTGAGGCCGTGCGCTGCCTTGAATCGCACGAGATCGGCAATCGTCTCATGGTCGAGGCGTACCCACCCAGAGGCCGGATAATGCGTGGCCATCAGCTGTTTCCACACGTCGACCGGCAATTCGTAGGCAGCAGATCTGTCCCACGGGATCTGCTGTACCGAGAAACCGCGCTGCCCGTCGGTGAATACGGTTCCGCTCAGTAGAACCACGATCGGAATCGTTCCGTCACGGAGTGCGTGCATGTACTTCGACGCCGTCACCGAGAAGTCGTACGTACACGCCATGGGTAAGGCCGCGACCGTTGTTTCCGTGAATCCCTGAACGACCGCGGAACACTCCATCCACAAGAAGGTTCGCAGCGTACTCGACCAACGCTCCCGCGGACCGAACAAATCGCGCA
This sequence comes from Rhodococcus sp. ARP2, assembly GCF_001029585.1. Taxonomy (NCBI): domain Bacteria; kingdom Bacillati; phylum Actinomycetota; class Actinomycetes; order Mycobacteriales; family Nocardiaceae; genus Rhodococcus; species Rhodococcus sp. ARP2. Next base: position 137,128 of record NZ_LEKE01000060.1, read on the forward strand.
GGGCGTCGCCTTCCTCGTCGGAGTACGGCCGGCGGTGCGGTTCGATTCGAACCTGTGCGCGTAGAGCGACTGCTCGGACGGTCGCGCCGGTAGTCTCCGACATCCTCAATCTCACCGTCAGATTTGGTGTAACCGCATACGGTTCCACCTCCACGTTGTCGACCGAGAAGTCGAGGACGGTCATGCCAATCTGCTTCGCGCCTCGACGCGCCCGAAGAACTCGTCCACCGCGCGTGCGGCATCCTGGCCACCGTCGAATCCGCGCCACACGGTGCGCAGCCTGCCCACCAGCTCGTAGCAGGCGTCGATGGGAACAACGAAGCATCTCGGCGATTGTCCTGACGTGGGCACCGAGACAATCAACGCCTCGACGTCGGCCCGCATCTGCGAGAGCCCCGGATTCTCCGCGAGCACAGTCTCGAACGAGTCGATGGGCAACTCGGATTCGGTAGCTCCGGCAGGTCCCGGATAGAAGACTATGTACTTGTCGAGGAGTGAGTTCCGAAAGAAGAATGCCAGGCCGACGGGAATTTCCAGGGACTCCCACCGGCCAGGGGCGAGTTCGAAGCCTGGAAATTCGAGATACCGATCGGGAACCGCTTTGTATCGGAGATCCGCGTCGACCGGCGCAAAGAGCAGATAGCAGGGACGGCACACGCACATCAGGCTCCGGACCTGTACGTCCACGACGTGTTGGTGTTCGTCACCTATGCCCGCCGCGCACATCTCACACAGCGGCCCGGTCGGAACGGCGCGCGTCGAGGCGATTCGCGTGAGCACCTCTCCCACAGTGGTTTTCATGACCAGGCTTCGTCCACGGCTAGGTCACCGGCAACACGGAATCGTCGGCAAGCGCGACCGAGAGCACACCGTCGCGAATAAGCACCGGCAGAGGCGCCAGGTGCTCGGAGCCGGTGCCGACCCGCGCACCCGCTCCGTACACGCTGAAGTGGGCAGAGCACGTCGGACAGGTAAGGACAGCGGCGTCTCGGACAGGAAGGCCCATCATGCGTTCGAGCACAGCCCCCGCCATCGAATGGTCACATACGGGGCAATGGTCGCGATACGCGTACAGATCGTCACCGGAGCGGCAGACCAACAGATCGGTATCCGATACCCGGAAACCCGCGACCTCACCCGCGTCGACTTCGGCAAATTCGGGGACCTCCACCCAGTGCGCGCCTCCCCCGTCGGCGTGTACGTGCGAGAACAGGGACTCGACCGAGATCACACCCGACTTCAGCTCGTGCGAATCCGGTGTTTCGACGTCGATTCCGGTGGTCTCGGGTGCCGCCGCCTGCACCGCGTCCTGGACCGCGGTTTCGAGGGTCACCGACGACGAAGGGCAACTGTTACAGCTTCCGAGAAGCCGTAGCCGCACCACGCCGTCCGCCACCTCGATCAGTTCGACGTCCCCGCCGTGCGAGCCGAGGTACGGACGCACGCTGTCGAGCGCAGTGCGTACGCGGGTCTCGACGTCGTGCGGGTGAAGTCCGTGCACCAGTAGGAGGCTCGACACCAGATCGTCGCGAACCATCGCATCCATCATGGCCGGATCCGCCAGTGCGACGGTGCGTTCGAGTGCGGCGCCGTACAACTGCACGACCTCGCGGACCAGTTGCTCGGCGCGATCCCTGGCCACCGGGCCTGCACCGGCATTGGCCTGTAACAACGTCTCGATGCGCTCACCTGCTCCGCGCCAGTAGTCGGCCGATTGCTCCATCGATCACTCCCCGGTCACGGACTGCGTCGGAGAGTGCAACTTCTCCAGGGTCTTACCGCCGCCGAGATACATGTGAACACCACACGGCAGACAGGGATCGAAACTACGCACGGTCCGCATGATGTCTATGCCCTTGAAGTGGTCTCGATCGTTCTCCTCGAAGATCGGCTGACCCTGCACGGCATCCTCGTACGGACCGGGGGTTCCGTAGCTGTCGCGCGGGCTCGCATTCCACGGGGTCGGTGGGTACGGGTGATAGTTCGCGATCTTGCCGTCACGAATCACCATGTGATGTGAGAGAACTCCGCGGACGGCTTCGGTGAATCCGCAACCGATTCCCTCGTCCGGAACCTCGAACGACTCCCACGTCTTGGTACGGCCTGCCCGGATCTCGACAAGCGCCTTCTCTGCGAAGTGAAGGGCAGCCGCTGCTGCGTATGCCTGGAAATACGTTCGCGCACGGTTCCTTTCGAGAGTATTGCTGCCATGCTCTGGAATCTTCCACTCGAGCGAGACAGGACCCTTCAGTGCTGTTTTCGGAAGATTGATCTTCACACTGTGTCCGGTCGACTCCAGGTATCCGATGTCGACCAGGCCGGCAAGAGCGGTGCTCCACAGACGAGCCAATGCTCCCCCGCCGGTATCCAGAGCGAGGTTGTCTTTTCCGTCGAACCATCGCGGTGACATGACCCAGCTGTACTTGTCCTCGAGGTTCCGCTTCTGCGGGTGAGGGTTGGTGTGTTGATTCCACGGGTGCCGGCGATCGACCGGGTTACCCAGCGGATCGGTCTTGACGAACATCTCCTGATCACTCCAGTCCTCGTAATACGAGGACCCCAGCATGATTCGGATACCGAGGTTGATGTCCACCAGATCCGTGGTGACCAACTTTCCGTCGACAACCACACCGGGAGTGACAAACATCTTCCGGCCCCAGTCGGTCATGTCCTTGTACGAGAAATTGCAGTACTCGGGGTCTTGGAACGATCCCCAACAACCCAGCAGGGTCCGCCGCAGGCCAACCTTCTCGTAACCAGGCAGCGCCTGGTAGAAGAAGTCGAACAGGTCGTCGTGCATCGGCACGACCTTCTTCATGAATTCGACGTACCGCATCAGCCGCGACATGTAGTCCGTCATCAGTTCGATCGTCGCGACGGTGCCGACGCCGCCGGGATAGAGCGTCGACGGGTGGACGTGCCTACCCTCCATCAAGCAGAACATTTCGCGAGTCGAACGCGAGACTTGCAACGCTTCGCGATAGAACTCACCCGTGAACGGATTGAGAGTCCGCATGATGTCCGCGATCGTGCGATAACCGTGCTGCTCCTCGTGCGGGCAGCGCGTGTTCTCTGCCTGCGCCAGCACACCGGGATTCGTCTCGGAGACCATCTTCTCGCAGTAGTCGACTGCGACCAGATTCTCTTGAAAAATGTTGTGGTCGAACATGTACTCGGCGGCCTCGCCGAGATTGACGATCCACTCGCCCAGATGCGGCGGCTTGACGCCGTACGCCATGTTTTGTGCGTAGCACGAGCATGTGGCGTGATTGTCACCGCAGATGCCGCAGATACGACTGGTGATGAAATGCGCGTCGCGCGGGTCCTTCCCCTTCATGAACAGGGAATACCCACGAAAGATCGACGACGTGCTGTGGCACTCCACCACTTCGCGATTGGCGAAGTCGATCTTGGTGTAGATACCCAGACTGCCGACGATTCGGGTGATGGGGTCCCACGCCATCTCGACAAGACCGTCGCGGTCCGCAGTCGAGGTGGGTTCGGGAACGATGGCCGTCATTGCAGTGCCTCCCAGAGACGTTGCTCACGAACTGATTTGAAGGTATCCGGTCGGTCACCACGTACGCGTCGCACCGGTGAGCAACTTCGACCCGCGCTCGCGCCAGTGCGGTTCCTTGTCCAACGTGTGACCGGTGATCCGGCGCAGACTGTGGATCACGGACCCGTACATTCCCACCGCATTGGTGGAGAGTTTGCCGCCAGGTGGTTCATCCATGAACGGCATGAATTTGTCCGGGAATCCCGGCATCGTGCAGCCGATGCAGATCCCGCCGACATTAGGGCACCCGCCGACTCCGTTTATCCAACCACGTTTGGGGACATTGCATTTCACGACCGGTCCCCAACATCCCAGCTTGACGATGCACTTCGGCGACCCGTACTCCGTCGCGAACTCGCCCTGCTCGTAGTACCCGCCACGGTCACAGCCCTCGTGAACGGTGGCACCGAAAAGCCACTGCGGGCGGAGGGATTCGTCCAAGGGAATCATCGGCGCCTGATCAGTGGCCATGTACAGAAGATAGGTCAGGGTCTCGGAGAGGTTGTCCGGCTGAATGGGACACCCGGGAACGCACACGATCGGGATGCCCGCCTTCGATTTCCAGGTCCACCCGAGATAGTCCGGCACGCCCATCGCACCGGTCGGATTGCCGGCCATCGCATGTATGCCGCCGTAGGTTGCGCACGTGCCGACCGCAACTACCGCAGTGGCTTTCGGTGCCAGCTTGTCGAGCCATTCGCTCGTGGTGACCGGTTGGCCGGTTTCGCGATTGTTTCCGAAACCACACCAGTACCCCTCGTCGTGAAGTTTCTCGTTCGGTATAGATCCTTCGACAACAAGAACAAAGGGTTCCAATTCTCCCCGGTCGGCTTTCCAGAACCATTCCAGGAAATCGTCAGCGCCGCCCTGCGGTCCACATTCGAAGTCGATGAGCGGCCAATGAACCGCCACCTGAGGCAGGCCGGGCAACGCACCGAGCGCGATCTCCTCGATACTGGGTTGCGTGGCCGCGGTGAGCGCCACCGAATCACCGTCGCAACTGAGACCGGCATTGATCCACAGCACGTGGATCAGAGTTTCTTCCGCTTTGGCCGCTGCGCTTTCGGGGGTAGCTGCGCTTTCGGAGGCAGGTTCCGCCGTGGTGCCAGCAGTCGATTTTTGTGTGTCCATGTCAGCCGCTTTCACGGGTGCACTTGCGCCTGATTCTCGGCGCCGCTACTGCCTGACACGCTATGGCCTCAAATTGCTGCGGCACCGAAACGCTGACGCCACCGGAGTCGAACCTCGGCCCACTTGCGTGGCACCCACTCATTTCATTAACTACCCGAGCAGATCAGTTGTCAACGGCCACCGGAGAAATCGCCGAACGACTACCGATCCACTCGTACCACTCGTCCATGCCTTCACCTGTCGTGGCCGATAGAACAACAACGCGCACAGCAGGATTGAGGATTTTCGCTTGCGCGACACAGGCATCGACGTCGAACTCGACGTACGGGAGCAAGTCGATCTTGTTGATCACAACGAGGTCCGCGACGGCAAAGATGTGCGGGTACTTTTTCGGCTTGTCGCCCCCCTCCGGCGTCGATATTAGGACAACCTTGCCTTCCTCACCCAGGTCGAAGAGCGCGGGGCACACCAGGTTTCCTACGTTTTCGATCAGAAGCAGCGACTCGTCCGCGGGGTCCAAGGCGCGCAGCGCGCGGTCGATCATCTCGGCATCGAGGTGACAGCCCGCCCCCGTGTTGACCTGGACCACTGACGCGCCGGCGTCACGAATCCGCTCGGCGTCGAGCCGGGTTTCCTGGTCACCTTCGATCACGGCAATCGGTCGTTGTCGTCCTAGTTCCCGGATCGTTCGCGCCAGCAATGTGGTCTTACCCGCGCCGGGCGAACTCATGATGTTGAGCGCCGTGATTCCGCGGCCCCGCATCCACTCACGATTGTGAACCGCAATGCCGTCGTTCTTGGCAAGCACCTGCTGCTCGAGAATTACAGTGTGGTCGGAGTGACCGTGCCCATGGTCGTGGTCGTGGTCGTGGTCGTGGTCGTGGTCGTGGTCGTGGTGGTGACCGTGCCCATGGCTGTCGTCCTGCTCGTGTTCTCCGCCTGCGACGACCGACACCCGAGGTCCCGTGGTGTCCCCGCACCCACACGTCGCACACATGCTCAGCTCACTTCCATCGACAGGATCCGCAACTCGCGGCCGGCAAGCACCTCGACATCAGCACTGCCGCACCCACACAACAAGAACATGTCGGGCGGCGAGAAGGTCACGCCACAGCTATTGCATCGCGCGCTGGTTGCAATCTGATCGATGTGCAAGCTGGCACCCTCGGCGTGAGTACCCGCCGTGACAACGTCGAAGCAGAACAGCAGAGAGTGTGGAACCACTGCGCAGAGTTGCCCTACTTCCAGCCGCACACTCGATACTCGTCGCTCGCCGGCACGCTCGCACACAGCTTCGACCACACTCTGCGCAATAGACAGCTCGTGCACGGTGAAACCCACGATTCGTGATCCGGAAACCTCCCTTCCACGATAAGCACCAACCGCCGCTGTAGGTAACCCGTACATACAAAACAGGCTGCGATCCGCAACTACTTGCGGATCGCAGCCTGTGACAGCGTTTTTGACGAACGGAAACCTCTCGGCTAGCCGGTCGTAACTTGTGTCGTTGTTGTTGTTGATGTTGTCGTTGTCGTGGTCGCGGCGGGCGGTGCACTCGACTCGACTGAAGTCGACGGCGCCACGGTTGAAGTCACACTCGGCGTCGCGGCCGGCGCAACGGATGTCGTCGTCGGAGCCGCGGGTGCCGGTACTGCAGATTCCGAACCTGCGGGTGCGGGTTGTACCGCTTCGCCCGTGGTTGTGGTGGGCTTGGCCGAGTCGGTAACCGAAGGCGAAGCAGCCAAGGCGTCGATGGCATCCGCCATCTCTTCGGCGGTCGGCTTCGCCGACGAATCGACCGGCTTGCCGTCCTGCGCCTGCTTGGCCAGATAGGTCAGCCACGCCGCTGCGTACTCCGCTGATGTCAGGGGCTTGCCGTTTGCAGCATCCGAATCACGCCAGTAGTCGAAGTGGTGACCGACATCCGGGCCCAAGGTCAGGCCGTACGGATCGTTCATGACTACGGGGATGGTGTTCTGGTTCGTGGCGATGAGGCCGACGATTTCCTTGAACAGCTTCTGCGGCAGGTACGCCAACGGCGACACTTCCTCAGTGGAAACCGAGTCCTTTGCGACCGGCGTCGTGGTGGCCTCGCTCGGCTTGTACGCCGGATCGGACACCTTCAGCAAGACGTCGAGGAAGGTTTCGTCGCTCTGCATCCAGGTGGGATTGCTCGAGATGTCGTTGAAGGCGTCGAACATCACTCGTCCCATCACGACCGCGATGTCCATGCCGGTGGCGGGCGTCAGATTCTGCGCTTGCAACTGGTCGACGTTGAGCTGCCGACCGACGTTTGCCGCCAGAATCAGGAGTGAAATGTTCTCGGGAGCTGCGCAGGTGAGGTCGCCGTCAGAGCAGAACGACGCAATCTTGCCGTTCAGGGCCCCGAAATCTCCGCTGGTGCCTGGAAGTGCCCCGGATCCGGAAGCGGTGTTCTTTCCGTTCTGATATTGCTGGTTGAAACCGTTCGGGTTCGCGTACGGGTTCTCGGAGCCGGGGAACGGCCCCTCGCCCGCGAGTCGACCAGCGTCGGCGAAGATGACCACACCGACGACGTTGTCCGGATTGATGCCGGAGGTGCTCGACTCCGAGCCGATGTCCATCGCGACGCGGCGCACTACGTCAGCGCCTTCGCTGTAGCCGACAATCGAGAACTTCGTGTTCGGGCAGGCCGCGCTGATTGCCTTCATCACAGCGCGGGTGTTGTCCGCGCCCGTCGTCACGGCCTCTTCGTAACTGTCCATGTTTGCGGGATACGCGATGTAGACGGAGGCGTACGAGCCGTCCTTGACCGAACCGGCGGGCGCCTTGAGTACCGGGTCGACCCAGTAACTGCTGTAGTCGTCTGTGAGCGCCGCCGGGAGGAGTGTCGTTCCATCCGCACCGACGAGCATCTTCGTTGTGCCCTCGACCGGCGTGTCTCCGCGACCGGCAACACCGATCCCGACCGTGTCGTGGCACTCGGTGACAGACGCGGTCAACTCGGTCTCGATCGTCTGCGATTGCGGAGAATCCACGGCAACTGCGACCGCCACCAACGCGGCCACGCCGAGCGCTGCGGGCGCTACTGCACCCGCCAGTATTCGATGTCGCGAAAAGAACCCACGAACCGGCATATCTTCTCCCCAATCAACTTTTGGAAAACGTACGACCGACCCCCGGGGCGTCACGCAACGTCATTCGAGTAGTCGTCCAGTATGAGAGAAGCGTTACAGGAGGTAACGATTTCAGTCGAAAATAATGACCTGTCGGATTGCTTTTCCGTCCGCAAGTTCGTCCATGCCGGAATTGATGTCGTCCAACTCGATTCGCGAGGAGATGAGCTTCTCGACCGGCAGCTTCCCGTCCCGCCACAATTGCGCGTAGATCGGGATGTCGCGGGCGGGGACCGCGGATCCGAGGTAACTGCCGATGATGGTCCGCGCTTCGGCCACCAGCCCGAGCGGCGAGATCGACGAGCGCGCATCAGGCGCAGGCAACCCGACCGTGACGGTCGTGCCACCCGCTGCCGTCGCGGCCACGGCTGTCTCGAACGCCCGAGCATTTCCCGCAGCTTCGACGACGATGTCTGCGCGAACGCCACTCTCGGACAGGCCTGACGGTGTGAAGACCTCGGTCGCGCCCAGTTCCAGCGCCTGAGCCAGCTTGGACTCCAGTGCATCGACGCCTATGACGTTCTCGACCCCGAGTGCCCGCGCCGTCAGGATTGCGGCCATCCCGACGCCGCCCAAGCCGACCACCATCACGGTGTCCGCCGGGCGAGGCTTGGCCGCGTTGAGTAGCGCTCCCCCGCCGGTCAACACCGCGCAACCGAGTACGGCTGCAATCTCGGCCGGAATATCGTCTTCGACGGCAACTACGGACTTGGCGTTGACCACCGCATGCGTCGCGAAACCCGAAACGCCGAGATGATGTTTGACGCTCTCGCCGGAGCGCCGCAGTCGTTGCGCGCCACCGAGCAAACTGCCGTCGTTGTTGGCGGAACTACCCACCGTGCACGGCATCCGGCCGTCAGTGGCGCATCCCGCGCACTCGCCACACCGCGGAAGAAAAGTCATCACGACGCGGGTGCCCACCGACAACGAATCAACGCCGTCGCCGAGTTCGACGATTCGACCAGCTGCCTCGTGGCCCAGCAACATCGGCACGGGGCGAACGCGATTCCCGTCGACCACGGAGAGGTCGGAGTGACAAAGCCCGGCAGCTTCGATCTTGACGAGGATCTCACCCGGGCCCGGGGATTCGAGGTCGAGTTCCGAAATCGAAATCGGAGTCGACTCCGCAAAGGGACGCTCCCGGCCGATCTCTTCGAGCACTGCACCACGGATCTTCAACTGCACACCCCGATTTCGATAGTTCGAACTACTTGCCCACGATCCCGCGTACCGACGCAGGGAGGTCACGAACCCGCTTGTACGGGCCGACGACGGCGGCCGCAAAAGGCCTGGTCAAGAGCACCTGCGCCACCTCGAGCACCTCTTCGGAGGTAACCGCGTCGATGGTCGCGAGCGTCTGCGCAACACTGCGATGGTTGCCGTAATTCAGTTCACTGCGACCGATACGGTTCATGCGTGAACCTGAATCTTCCAGTGCCAGAACCAATCCGCCGCGCAACGATCCCTTGGCACGGGCGATCTCGGCATCGGTGATTCCGTCCGTCGCCACGTTCGCAAGTACCTCGCGGATCACTGTGGCAACCTCCCCGAGGTTCTCCGGCTGGCAACCCGCGTACACGGAGAACGCTCCGGTGTCCGCGAAGGTGTCTACGCCGGAATAGACGGAGTACGCAAGCCCACGCTTCTCGCGAATCTCTTGGAACAGACGAGAACTCAGCCCGCCGCCCACTGCGGCGTTGAGAACAGACAGGGCCCAGCGATGACCCTCGTGCCGACCGAACGCGCGTACTCCGAGCGCAAGGTGGACCTGCTCGCTGTCGCGGTGGGTCAAGCTCAGTTCAGGCATCGTTCGCAAACGCAGAGTGCCTTCGCGCCGCGGCGCCGGCTTGACTCCACGCTCGAGATGCCCGGCGAATGCACGGCGAGCCAGCGTCACAACCTGCTTGTGGTCGACGTTCCCCGCTACTGCCAGCACCATCCGCTGCGGCGTGTAACGCCGAACATGGAAGGAATGCAACTGATTGCGCGACATCGACTCGATCGATTCGACGCTACCGATGATGGGACGACCGACAGGATGATCTCCGAACAACGCGGTCAGGAAGGCGTCGCCGAGCAGGTCTTCCGGATCGTCGTCTCGCATCGCGATCTCTTCGAGCACTACTTGCCGCTCGACGTCGACATCCGCAGTTCTGCAGCGCCCACGCAGTACGACGTCGGCAACAAGGTCCACCGCCATCGGGAGGTCCTCGTCGATCACGTGCGCGTAGAAACAGGTGTGTTCCTTCGACGTGAATGCATTGAGTTCGCCGCCCACACCATCCATGACCTGCGCGATGTCCAACGCGGTCCGTGACGGCGTCGACTTGAACAACAGATGCTCGAGAAAATGCGCGGCACCGGCCACACTCGGCTGCTCGTCGCGGGAACCGACTCCGACCCACACGCCGACGGAGGCGGAACGCACACCGGGGATGAATTCGGTGACGACGCGCAGGCCGCCGGGCAGGACCGTGCGCTGCACTCCCGATTCAGGAGTCGCATCGATCGGCGATTTCAGCACAGCGCTGCGGCTGCGCGTGGTGTTGGGAGTGGTCTTTGCCATGAAAAGGTTCAGCAGTCCTCGGTGCAAGTGTTGAATCAGGTATCTACAGGCTCGTGTCTACAGACAGTACAGATGCGGCCCCGCACGGAAATCCGCGCGGGGCCGCATCAGAGTACGAGTGAGATCTACTCGGAAGCAGCCTCGTCGGCGGCCGGAGCGGCAGCCTCGTCGTTGCCCTCTTCGACCGGGATCAGCGAGATCTTGCCACGTGCATCGATGTCGGCGATCTCGACGCGGATCTTGGATCCGACGTTGACCACGTCTTCGACCTTGGCAATGCGCTTACCGCTGCCCAGCTTCGAGATGTGCACCAGTCCGTCGCGTCCCGGCAGGAGCGAAACGAAGGCACCGAAGGCGGTGGTCTTGACGACCGTGCCCAGGAACCGTTCGCCGACCTTGGGGAGCTGCGGGTTGGCAATGGCGTTGATCATGTCGATCGCGGCCTGTGCAGACGGTCCATCGGTGGCGCCGACGAACACGGTGCCGTCGTCTTCGATGGAGATGTTGGCACCGGTCTGCTCGGTGATGGAGTTGATCATCTTGCCCTTGGGGCCGATGACCTCACCGATCTTGTCGACGGGGACCTTGATGGCCGTCACGCGGGGAGCGAACGGGCTCATCTCGTCCGGGGTGTCGATGGCTTCCGCCATGACCTCGAGGATCGTGGTCCGTGCATCCTTCGCCTGCGAGAGTGCTCCGGCAAGAACCTGCGACGGGATGCCGTCGAGCTTCGTGTCCAGCTGCAGGGCCGTGACGAAGTCCTTGGTGCCTGCGACCTTGAAGTCCATGTCGCCGAAGGCGTCTTCGGCGCCGAGGATGTCGGTCAGAGCGACGTAGCGGGTTTCACCGTCGACCTGGTCGGAGACCAGACCCATGGCGATACCGGCAACCGGAGCGCGAAGCGGCACACCGGCGTTGAGCAGTGCGAGCGTGGACGCACACACCGAGCCCATCGAGGTGGAACCGTTGGAGCTCAGAGCCTCGGAGACCTGGCGAATCGCGTAAGGGAACTCTTCGACGCTGGGTAGAACGGGCATGAGAGCGCGCTCGGCGAGTGCACCGTGACCGATTTCGCGACGCTTCGGCGAACCGACGCGACCCGTCTCACCGGTGGAGTACGGCGGGAAGTTGTAATGATGCATGTAGCGCTTGGTGGTCTCGGGACCGAGCGAGTCGACCTGCTGAGCCATCTTGACCATGTCGAGAGTGGTGACACCCAGGATCTGGGTCTCGCCGCGCTCGAACAGTGCGGAGCCGTGTGCGCGCGGGATGATCGCGACCTCGGCGGACAGCGAACGGATGTCCGTGACGCCGCGGCCGTCGATGCGGAACTGATCGCGCAGGATGCGCTGGCGAACCAGCTTCTTGGTGAGCGAGCGGAACGCTGCTCCCAGTTCCTTCTCGCGGCCTTCGAAGTTGGGTGCAACCTGCTCGAGAACCTCGACCTTGACCTCGTCGGTCTTGTCGTCGCGTTCCTGCTTGCCGGCGATTGTCAGTGCGGCATTGAGCTTTTCGGACGCAGCAGCCTCGACGGCAGCAAAAACGTCGTCCTGGTACGCCGGGAAGACCGGGTAGTCACCCGTGGGCTTTGCAGCCTTGGATGCCAGTGCTGCCTGAGCAGCGCACAGGCGTGCGATGAACGGCTTGGCGGCCTCGAGGCCCTCGGCGACGATGGCCTCGGTCGGTGCCTGAGCGCCGTCGGCGATCTTCGCGATGACGTTGTCGGTGGCCTCGGCCTCGACCATCATGATCGCTACGTCGGCGTTGTCACCGCTGCCGGACACGACGCGGCCGGCTACGACCATGTCGAAGACGGCGTTCTCGAGCTGATCGACCGTCGGGAATGCAACCCACTGGCCGGCCTTGTTGTCCTCGGAGACGATGAGTGCAACACGCACGCCACCGACGGGTCCGGAGAACGGCAGGCCCGCGATCTGCGTCGACGCAGAAGCGGCGTTGATGGCCACGACGTCGTACAGATCCTGCGGGTTGAGGCTCATGACCGTGACGACGACCTGGATCTCGTTACGGAGACCGTCGACGAAGGACGGGCGCAGCGGCCGGTCGATGAGGCGGCAAGTCAGGATCGCGTCGGTGGAGGGGCGTCCCTCACGACGGAAGAACGAACCGGGGATGCGGCCCGCTGCGTACATACGCTCTTCGACGTCCACCGTCAGGGGGAAGAAGTCGAAGTGCTCCTTGGGGTGCTTGCTGGCGCTCGTGGCGGACAGCAGCATGGTCTCGTCGTCCAGGTAAGCAACGACGGCGCCGGCGGCCTGCTGAGCAAGGCGTCCGGTCTCGAAACGGATGGTACGGGTACCGAAGGACCCGTTGTCGATCACGGCGGTGGATTCGAACACGCCTTCGTCGACCTCTACTACGGAATTCTCTGTCATTCTTTTCTCTTCACTTCCCTCTCGTCTTCGCCGTACCCGCGCGGGCGTTTCCACCCTCCTGGTGGAAACTGCGCACCGAGGGACGTCCCCCTCTTGAATTGCAGACGCTCCTTGCGATGCGAGCGATTTCTGCTTCGGGACGTCACGACGTTCGGGCGGCCGTCGATCGAAGTCCGCCGGAGCTTTCGGGCACTTGCCCGGTCCGGAGAACCACTACCGACAACCGACACCACGTTCTCTGGTGCATACGGTGTGCTGGCTGCGCACTGCACAACTGTTCGTAGACAACTGTGCATAGCGCCGACAGCGGAAACTGCCTTGCGGCAGCTAACGCCGAAAGCCAGCGAAGCCCAGTATATGCGTGGCTTCGCCGGCTAACGGAGTGTTCGGCAAACCGAAGCGTGCCGTGTTGCTTTCGATCAGCGTCGTGAGAAAAATCTAGCGACGCAGGCCGAGACGCTCGATGAGCGTGCGGTAGCGAGCGACGTCAGTCTTTGCCACGTACTTCAGCAGACGACGACGGCGACCGACCATCAAGAGCAGTCCACGACGCGAGTGGTGGTCATGCTTGTGGGTCTTGAGGTGCTCGGTGAGATCGGTGATGCGCTTGGTGAGCATTGCCACCTGAGCTTCAGGCGATCCCGTGTCGGTCTCGTGCAAGCCGTACTCGCCGAGAACGACCTTCTTTTCTTCCGTGGTCAATGCCACTTGATTCACTCCTGTGATGACGTTTGCGTGAAAGGAACTAGATCGGTGCGGCCACCGCAAACCGCAGCACGCACCGAGAGAAGATCCTACCAGCAGCAATGAGGCGCTTTCGCCCACCTGGAGCGAATGTGGCCGCCGCCACTAGTGCAGGACGAGCTCAACCTACGCTGCGCTCTGCATCCTCACTCAGGATTTGGCGTGCGCGTTCGACGTCTCGGTTCATCGCCGTGATGAGCGACTCGATCGAGTCGAACTTCTCCATGCCCCGAATCCGCGAAACCAGGTCGACAGCGACGTGTTGTCCGTACAGGTCGGCTTCGGTGTCGAGAACGTACGCCTCGACGGTTCGGGTCCGGCCGGAGAAGGTCGGATTGGTGCCTACAGACACTGCGGCTTGGTATCGACGACCGGGAACGACAGTTCCGAGTTCCTCGCCGGCGCCGAGCACCGTGAACCACGCTGCGTAGACGCCGTCGGCCGGAATCGCCGAAAACATCGGCGGTGCAACATTGGCCGTCGGGAATCCCAACTCGCGTCCACGCTTGTCACCGTGGACGACCACACCTTCCACACGATGTGGACGGCCGAGAGCTTCGGTAGCCGCTTCCATGTCGCCTGCGTCGACGCACGAGCGGATGTAGGTCGACGAGAACGTCACCGCATGCTCGGCGAGCAGCTGGACGCCGTCGACCGCAAAGCCGAAGCGAGCGCCCATCTCACGAAGAAGATCGACGTTGCCGAGCGCCTTCTTGCCGAAGGTGAAATTGTCCCCCACCACCACCTCGGCGACATGCAGACGTTCGACGAGAATTTCGTGGACGTAGCGCTCCGGCGTCAGCTTCATGAAATCAGCGGTGAACGGCATCACGCAGAACACGTCGATGCCCAGATCCTGAGCCAATTCCGCACGCCGTTGCAGCGTCGTCAACTGGGCTGGATGACTACCCGGCCGCACAACCTCCATGGGATGCGGGTCGAACGTCATCAACACGCTCGGAACACCACGTTTGCGCGCAGCGGTAACCGCTCTCGCTATCAATTGGGCATGCCCACGATGCACACCGTCGAACACACCGATAGTGAGCACACAACGACCCCAATCGGCCGGAACTTCGTCGAGACCACGCCATCTCAGCACGATTGGCAGCCTACGGGTCCACCGGCGGCGGGTCACGTTCGGACCCGCCCAGCGAATCACCGCTGTGCTGCCGCTCACGTACGGAAGTTCCGGATTTCGTAGCCTAAGCTAAGCGTTGTGGCAGCTCACAAGACCGGAACCTCGGAAGCATCATCGACGTCGGATGGCGACAGCACTTCGGCGCACGGCGCGGCAATCGACACGCTCGCACTCTCGTCGGTGGCTCAGGACTACCTCAAGGTCATCTGGACGATCCAGGAGTGGTCCCACGAGCGGGTGTCCACCAAGCTCCTGTCCGAGAAGATGAACGTCTCGGCTTCGACGGTGTCCGAGGCGATCCGCAAACTCTCGGACCAGGGCCTCGTCGATCACGCCCGCTACGGTTCCATCGCTCTGACGGACAGTGGCCGCGCGGCTGCTGTGTCCATGGTCCGGCGCCACCGGTTGATCGAGACCTATCTGGTTCAGGAACTCGGCTACGGCTGGGACGAAGTCCACGACGAAGCCGAAGTCCTCGAACACGCCGTTTCCGATCTGATGATCTCGCGGATGGACGCCAAACTGGGCTTCCCCGAACGTGACCCGCACGGCGATCCCATTCCCGCCACCGATGGTTCGGTGCCGACTCCCCCGGCCCGTCAGCTCAGCGACTTCGCCAACGGCGAGCGGGGCCGCGTTGCCCGGATCTCCGATTCCGATCCCGAAATGCTTCGGTACTTCGATTCCGTCGGCGTCAGTCTCGATGTCGACATCACTGTCGAAGAACGCCGTGATTTCGCCGGAACAGTGTCCGTTCGACTCGGCGACAGCCCCGACACCATCGACCTGGGAAGCCCAGTCGCTCAAGCAATTTGGCTCGTGTAGTCGAGGCCGCTCAGAGCGGCAGACGATATCGCCGTTCTACAGGCCGGACGCCGTCGGTCCGGGTCCAGTCGGCGAGCCTCTCGTCGACGTACACCCAACCTCGACGCTCGTACAGCGCGATCGCCGGCAAAGCGTCCTCGACGACGTCGAGCACCAGTTCCAACTGACTTTCTGCTGCGAAATCCGTGACAGCGTCGAGTAGCGCACCGCTGAGGCCGTTTCCGCGGGCATGGGGATGAACGAACAATCGCGACACGGCAATCGATCCCGCGGTGGTGGGCGCGCCTGCAACCTCGCGGTCGACGGCCACGTGACCGACAACACGGCCGTCGCTCTCACCGACCCACGCCTTCACCACCGTGGGCGAACTGAGCCAGCGGTGCGGGTTCTGTGGCCACGTGTTCGGATATCCGTCGCACTCGTGGACCTGTGCCAGCGCATCGACGCAACCGTCGAGGTCGCCGTCGACACGCTCGCGGACGATCACCCGCGAAGCGTCGCCGGTCGCACGACCATCACCGAACTGGCGCGTCGACCCTTCTCCTGCAGAAGCGCAATCGTGTGACCGGTGGGATCGATCGCCGCACAGATCCCCTTCATCCCGATCGGCTCGAGCCAGCGCCCCTGGCTGATCGCCTCGGCTTCCTCCGCCGTGATCTGCCGATGCGGAAAAGCCGTCTGCGCGGCCTGATCGATGTCGAGGCTCACACCCGGCTGATCCGCGAGATCTTCGAGCGTGCGCGCATGTTCGAGAGTGAACGGCCCGACGCGGGTGCGGCGCAATGCCGTCAGATGACCACCGACGCCCAATTCACGACCGAGGTCGCGTGCAAGCGAGCGGATGTATGTTCCGGAAGAGCACTCAACGTCTACATCCAGATCGACGAAGCCACCAGGGACATCTCGCCGAGCCAGAACTTCGAAAGTCGACACCGTTACCGGGCGCGGCGCCAGCTCGACGGTTTCTCCCGCACGCACCAGGGCATGTGCACGTTGACCGTCGACCTTGATAGCGCTCACGCTTGCCGGGATCTGCTTGATGTCTCCGGTCAGCGTTGCCACGATCGCCGCGATCTCCGCGTCCGTCACCTGCGAAGCGTCTGCGGAAGTCAGGACCTCCCCTTCTGCATCGTCCGTGTCCGTCGCTGCACCGAGGCGAATGGTCGCCGAGTACGCCTTGGTTGTCAGTGCCAGGAGTCCGAGCAACTTGGTCGCACGCTCGACGCCGAGAACGAGGACGCCGGTCGCCATGGGATCAAGAGTCCCGGCATGTCCCACCTTGCGGGTGTTCAACAATTTGCGGCACCGAGCGACCACGTCGTGGCTGGTGATGCCCGCCTCTTTGTCGACAATCAGGATTCCGGCGCCGACAAGACCGGAGGAAGGCTTTTCACGAGCTGACACGTGTGCCGATTCTGCCAGTCGCGCTCACTGCACCGAAATTGCCGTCAGAATGAGCCCGCCCGACACCAACCACCTGCCGTCGAAAGAGGTGAGCGGCGGACCAGACGTCGCCTCACCGGGGACCAGCAGACGCGAGTTGAAAGTTCCTGAAGTGTCCGACTCCGCCTCGAATGTGATGTGGGCGTCCTCGAAACCCAACCAGCGCCCGGTGAGCGGAAACCACGCCTTGTACGTGGCTTCCTTCGCGCAGAAGAGCAATCGATCCCAGTGCACCGGACCGCCGGTTTCCTGAGTGTCCAGCCACGTTCGTTCCGCTTCGATGCTGACCGCGGGCAATACCCCGTCCGGCAGCGGGCCGTGCGGCTCGGCGTCGATACCGAGTGAGCGGACCTGCATGGAGTACGCCAGGACAGCGCCGCGGTAGCCGTCGCAATGGGCGAGGCTTCCGACTACTCCCTGCGGCCAGAGTGGGGCACCACGCTCGCCGCGCATGACAGCGGCAGACGGAACACCGAGCTTGCCCATCGCCTGACGCGCGAGGTGCCGGGTAGTCACGAACTCGCGACGACGCTTCTCGACCGCGCGGCCGATCAACGCCTCCTCACTGGGGTGCGGAACCAGACCGGGCGGATCCACGAAGGCCTCGGCCGTCGCAACTCCACCGGGAAGAATCTGTTCGATCACGTAGCGATACCTCTCAGCGTCCGGCGCGCATGCGCTCGACTTCGGCTTCCTGCTCCGGCGTGACCTTGAAGTGGCCACCCCACTTGTTGAGCGTTCCCGGCGGGTACTCCGGAACGGGAAGAATCTGACGCAACAACTTCTCCGGCAGTCCACGCCGACGCCATTCGCGCGGGTATCCGAGTGAGACTTCCTCGAAGCGGACGCCGTCGTAGTACGTGGTTCGAGGAATGTGCAGGTGACCGTACACCGAGCACACCGCGTTGTACTTCACATGCCAGTCGGCGGTCGCGGTGGTTCCGCACCACAACGCGAACTCCGGATACATGAGCACGTCCGTGGGCTGCCGGACCATCGGGAAATGGTTCACCAGAACGGTTTTTGTGCCTTCGGGGAGCGCGTCCAGCCGTGCCTGGGTGTATTCGATTCTCGCCCGGCACCACGCGTCGCGCGTTGCATACGGCTGCGGCGAGAGCAGGAACTCGTCGGTGGCGACGACGTTCTTGTCCCGCGCGATCTCGAGCCCGTGTTCCTTGTCTCGCGCGCCTTCCGGCAGGAAGGAGTAGTCGTAGAGAAGGAACATCGGGACGACCGTGACCGGGCCCTCGTCTCCCTCCCACACCGGGAACGGGTCCTCGGGTGTGATGACGTCGAGTTCGCGGCACATGTTGACCAGGTACTCGTACCGCGGCGCTCCGTGAATCTGAACCGGATCCTTGGCGGTCGTCCACAGTTCGTGGTTGCCCGGAATCCAGATGACCTTTGCGAATCGGCTGCGAAGGAGCTTCAACGCCCACCGAATGTCGTCAGTTTTCTCGGAAACATCTCCGGCGAGAATGAGCCAGTCGTCAGGCGAATCCGGGAACAGTTCCTCCGTCATCGGCTTGTTGCCGTTGTGACCGACATGAATGTCGCTCACCGCCATCAGCTTTGCTGCCACGATCCCTCTGCTTCCTCAGTTGAACTTCCGCGCTTCGCCGTCGCCGGACCTGTCACTGCCCACTTGCCGGAAAACGCTCGCCACGACACCGCGACCATCCGAAGTACTACGAACACGGTAAGCCCTGCCCAAATTCCGGCCAGCCCCCAGTCGTAGGCGAGGGAGAGCCAGATCGCGGGCAGAAATCCGAGAACTGCGCAGAGCATGGTCGCGTTGCGCAGAAACACCACGTCCCCGGCGCCGAGCAGAACACCGTCGAGTGCAAACACGATTCCCGCTACCGGCATGATCGCGACGAAGAACCACCAGGCGATCGACATTTGACCGAGGACCTCGGCGTCGGACGTGAAAAGTCCGGGGATCACGGAGTGGCCCGCGGCGAAGAAGATCGCGAGTACCACGGCAAATACCGTCGACCAGGCAGTGATCCGCCAGGTCATCCTCTTCGCGGCGGCTGCGAATCCACCGCCGAGGGCAGCTCCGATGAGCGTTTGGGCGGCGATCGCCAAGGAATCGAGAAGGAGCGAAACCAGGTTCCACAGTTGGAGGACAACTTGGTGTGCACCGACTACGGCTGCACCGAACCTCGACGCCACCGCGGCCGCCGAGACGAAACACGCTTGGAATGCGAGGCTGCGCAGGATCAGGTCACGGCCCATCAGCATCTGCGCCCGCATGATTGCAAGATGCGGTCGAGCCGAGACCGGTTCACGAAAGAGTGCCCAAGCGAACAGGACACCCGAAACGCTCTGGCCGACCAGATTCGCGACAGCTGATCCTTCGAGTTCCATCCGGGGAGCACCGAGCAAACCGTGCACGAGAATCGGGCACAACACCGCTGAAATACCCAGGCCGACAAGGACGAACCGAAGCGGTCGCACCGTGTTCTGAACCCCGCGCATCCAGCCGTTGCCGGCCAGAGCCACCAGGATGAGTGGAACACCCAATACCGCTATCCGAAGCCAACTTTCCGCAGCCGCCGCAATGTCGGGAGTCCCGGCCACCGCCGAAGTCAGCGGGCCCGCGATCACCTGCACGATCACTACCAAGGCCAAGCCGATCGCGGCCGCCAGCCAGGTCGCCTGAACGCCCTCGCCCACCGCGTCGCGCTCGCGGCCCGCCCCGTGCAGCCGTGCGGAGCGCGCCGTCGTGCCGTACGACAAGAAGGTCAGCTGCGTACTCACCAACGACAGGATCAGACCACCGACTGCCAATCCGGCCAGCGGAAGCGCCCCGAGTCGGCCGACCACGGCGATGTCGAACAACAGATAGAGGGGTTCGGCCGCCAGTACCCCGAGTGCCGGAAACGCCAGGGAAAAGATTCGACGTCCAGTGACGTCGAAATCAGCTGCCGAAGATCCCGCCGAGGTGGCGTCAGATTCGCTCAATGCCGCGGATTCAGCCGAGTGCCGCGACGAGCGCGGCAACAATCTCGTCGCTGGAAGTGGTCGACGTATATCCGGCCGACAGCCGGTGCCCGCCGCCACCAAGACTTTCAGCGACCGCCGACACGTCGATCGCCGACTTTGCACGCAACGAGATCGACCAGCTTCCGGAAACCGACTCTTTGAGTACTGCGGCAACTTCGGCTTCCGAAGTAGTTCGCACGATATCGACGACGCTCTCGATCTCCTCGGAGCGAAGATCGCCGATGTCACTGCGTCGGATCACCGCATACACCAGCCCACGGCCGTCCGCGGCTTCCGGGACCAGCACCGCGGACCCGAGTACCGAAGCCAGCATCGGCAACCACCCGAACGGATGGGTGTCGAGCAGCTTTCGCGCAATCGCGTCGCCGTCGATGCCGGTCGCCAGCAAACGCGCGGCGAGCACGTGCGGAAGCGGACCTCCCCACCGGAAGGAGCCGGTGTCGGTGACCAGCCCGGCATAGAGACAGTGCGCCAGATCGCTGTCGATCGCGACTCCCCACGCATCGAAGAATCGTGCGATGAGTGCCGTCGTCGACGCTGCAGTCTCGTCGACGACGTTGATGGTTCCGAATTCGGAATTGGAGCGATGGTGATCAAGGACGATTGTGCGATGCGCGCCGGCGAGTCGACTCGCCAACTCACCGAGGCGGCCCTCGCTGCCGACATCCACGGTCACCAGAACATCGACGCTTTCCCGAACATCGGCGGGCGCCGTGAGCAAGTGAACACCAGGGAAATCACACATCGACTCGGGCAGCGCCGACGGCCGACTGAACGCGACCTGCACCGAAACACCCCGACGCTCGAGAACGAGACCGAGCGCAAGTCCGCTGCCGATCGTGTCCGCATCCGGCTGCACATGGCAGAGAATTGTCACCGTGTGCGCCGATTCGAGAACCTCGGCCACCTGAGCGAACTTCGCCTCGCAGGGGTCGACGTCCGAAAGTGCGGTGAACGTCATTCTCGGTGCGCGTCAGTCGGCTTCACGAACATCTGGCGACGCCTCGTCTTCGTCCGAAGCCACTCGCGGCTCCTTGTACGGATCTGCATCTCCGGCCGGCTGTGCATTCTCACGCGCCTTGGCGACCTCGTCGTA
>NZ_LEKE01000008.1:0-14234 GCF_001029585.1 Rhodococcus sp. ARP2
GCAACGTCGCCCGCACGTCGAAGTGGAACACCAACGTCGACGGCGTGTTCGTGGCCGGTGACATGGGCCGCGGTCAGTCCCTGATCGTCTGGGCCATCGCCGAGGGACGTTCCGCAGCAGCCGCTGTGGACACCTACCTCGAGGGTGTCACCGCCCTTCCGTCACCGATCCACCCGACAGCGGCTCCGCAGCGCTAGAGGCTCTTACAAAGCCGCACCCCATCGCATTCGGTGGGGTGCGGCTTTGTTTCTGCAAGCAGTTCGCACGATCTGTAACAAACCTTCATCAATCGTGCATCGGACAGACACAACGCCCAGACAGTATGATTCCGGAGCATCGATAGTGGTGTATGGGTTGCTTAAGTTAAATCAGGGGAGTTTCATGCGTGCGAGGCGTCTCGTTGCGGTGTTGTCGGCACTAGCTGCGGCAGTGGTGGTACCGGTTGTCAGTTCTCCCGTGGCGTCGGCTGATCCCTGCCCCGGTCTGTACGTCGTGGCCATTCCGGGAACCTGGGAGCCTTCGGGTACTTCTCCCGGTGCCGGCATGCTTGCCCCGGTCACCAACGGCCTTCCCGGTTCCGTACGCACGGATTACGTCACGTACTCGGCAACGGCCTTCCCGTGGGAGTCCAACGTCTACGCCAAGTCGAAGCAGCAGGCAGTCGACAACGCCCGCGGCATGATCGCCGCGATGGCCGCCTCGTGCGGTGACACTCGCTTCGCGATCGTCGGATACAGCCAGGGCGCCGACGCGGCAGGCGATCTCGCAGCCGAGATCGGAACCGGCATCGGCGTTGTCCCCCCGACTCGCGTCGAGGGTGTCGGCCTCCTGTCCGATCCCCGCCGCTCCGAGTCAGACGTCCTGATCGGACCCGCTGTCGGAGGCAACGGAGCCAGCGGCGCTCGCATCGGTGGATTCGGTTGGCTGTCAGGCAAAACGGTGACGCTGTGCGCCGTCGGTGATCTGTACTGCTCGACGCCCAAGGACGATTTCGTGATGCGTCTGGCCGGGTTCATGGCTCAGGTTTCCGACCCCACTCCGGCAAACGCTCTCTCGCTGCGCGACGAGGCCGCCGTGATCGTCAACGATCTGGTCACTGCAGGCGGACTCCCCGCACTGATGGCTCAGCTCGATCCAGGCGCGAACTCGCGGCGCGTCGATCAACTGGTCGCCTTCTACGGCTCGCAGGTTCACACCGACTACACGCGTTACGTTGTTGACGGCGCAGGCAATTCGGCCACATCCTGGCTGCACAACTGGTTGGCCGGCAAAGCCTGATCAGCAGTACGTCTGCTCCGCGGTGTCGACGTAGATCTCGGCGATCCGCTGCGAAGACATCGGCGTGATCTGTGAGTACACCTCGCCGACGGAGTTGAACTCCGCCAGCACCTCGGACCGCGGCATGCCGTCGGCCAGAGCCTTGCAGGTGCCGTCCGCGTAGAGGATCTCGGCGGAATCCATTCCGGCGGGCGGGATCCCGGCCAGACGTAGTGCAGCGATGTACCGCTGTCCCTTCTCGCCTGCGTTCGCGACGATCTCGTCCGGTGAGCGTGCGTCGATCGGTGCGTTCGCCGGTGGCGCTACCTGTGGCGCTACCGGCAGCGTTACCGGTGGGGGCGTCGATTCGACGACGCTCGGCGCGGCTTCCGGAGTTGCGGCGGGTGGGCTGGTCGCCAGCGCCGACAGTGACTCGGGGGCAGCTGAACTCGACGTTGCCGCGATCGACGTGCTGGTGGCAGCAGATGTGGATTCCGCTGCGTTGCTCTCGGATTGGCTGCTGCAGCCGCTGAGGAGTAGGCCCGCTGCCGCGACGCAGAGGACCAGTCTGTTCGTGTTCATCACCCGTGAGTGTTACACACCGTACCGCTTAGTTTGTCCGTTTTAAGGAAACTCCCTTTTGCCCTGTTTTTAAGTCGAAGTCCTGTGATATACATCTGTTCAGTTGTTACTTGTGAGTAGGAGCACACCGCAAGACCTTGTCGGCGGCGGTCGAAACACAAGCAATGACTCCGAGTTTCGTCCCCCATCACATAAACGGCAGGGAGAAATCAGTGCAGAAATCTCACAAGAACGGCAACAGACGTCTCGGCACGCGCGTGGCCGTTATTGCAGGTACCGCAGGTGCAGTGCTGGCTTTTGCAGCGCCGATGGCCTCGGCTCAGGACCCGGTCGACAATTCGGTACCGGGCGCCGCAGTGTGTCCGGCTACTGCCGAATCCTGTGTGTCGGTTGTGGTTCAGAGCGGAACCTTCGACAACAACGGCTTCAACCTTCCGATCGGAAAAGGCGACATGATCATTGCCGCCGAGGCCGGCTCCGGTGAAGGTGAGTCCACCGTTCTTCTCCCGCGCGACGACGGACACAACGGTGTCTACTCCAAGCCGTTGACAGTTCCGGGTGGAGTTCTCGGAATCGATCTGCCGTTCGGCAATCTGTTCGGCCTGGCTGCCGTCACCGCCGAGGTGGAGGCGACGGCTGCGCCGACCCTCAACGGCATCATCACCGACATGGATCTGAGCATCCCGGTGCGGATGAAGATCAACAACGCGTTCCTCGGTGACAACTGCTACCTGGGTTCCGAGGCGGCGCCGGTGAATCTTCGTCTCGCGCCTGACCCGTCGGTGGTACCGACCTACACGGTGCTTCCGTCGACTGCGCTGAAGGTGAGCCCGGTCGGGAACGAGGCCACCGGCTTCGCGCTGCCCGCTGCCAGTGGTTGCGGACCGTTCGGAGTGCTGAATCCGATCGTCAACTGGCGAGCAAAGGTACCGGCCACGTCCGGAACCTCGCTCAGCACGATCTCCGACGCCTACCTGTACCCGGGCGGGCTCACCGGTAGCGATCCTCTCGATGATCTCGGTGGCGGAACAGGATCCAGCGGTTCCAGTGGCTCGAGCGGTTCGTCCGGAAGCTCCGGTTCCTGAAAACTCGGAAGCCTAGACGCAGCGGTGGTGACGGAATGTCACCACCGCTGCGGCGTCCGACCTGTAATAACCTGTGCCTCAGGGTGGGCGAAGGCGGCACTCCATCAGGAGGACCTGCGCGGCCACGAAATCACAGGGGAGTCCTCAAACATGTTTCGAGACAGCGTTCTTGCCGGTCCGGTCCTGCGTCGGGGTGTGACGGCGCTGGCAGTTGCAGCCGCGGCCACCATGTTTGTCGGCACCGCAGCAACGGCGGAGCCGGCAGCAGTTGTCGGTGAGGTGTCCGCGGACTCCATCGCGGCAGCCCGTGCGCAGGCCATCGGAACGACGGTCACCGTCGTGGGAACCGCGACTACGCCGTCCGGAGTGTTCGAATCCAGCTTCTACGACAAGGGCTTTGGTCTCCAGAGCGGCAATTCGGGCATTTACATCAGCGATCCGAACAACTCCGGGATTGCTCTCGGCGATCAGGTTCAGGTCACCGGAGTCCTCGCGGATCAGGAAGGCCTGCTCGTCGTCCGCCCGACTGCCGTCGAGGTAATCGGCACGACCACTCAGATCAGCCCGGCGCGATTGCCCCTCAATGCAATCGGTGAGGGCAGCGAAGGTCGTCTCGTGACGGTGTCCGGAATCGTGAGCGGACCCGTCGTCGACGATCTGCCGTACGGTCACAAGATCCTGGTGTCCGGCGTCGACGGAAACACCGTCATCTTCGTCAACACCCAGACCGGAATCGACGTCGACGCCATTGCAGTCGGACGCCCGATCACCGTCACCGGCTTCAGCGGCCAGTACGCCAGCACCTACGAGGTTCTTCCCCGCTCGGAAGCCGATGTGCAGCAGGGTTTCACGGGCAGCCTGAGTTTCGGAAGCTGACCTAGATCTCGAACCGAGCTCCGACGCGCATCGACCCGGGAGACAACCGGCTGATCGTGCGTCCGAGCTTGGCTTCGACGGTCACGGGCACCACGGCCTTGTTCGTGCGAACTGCTTTCACGATGGCACTGGCCACCCGGTCGGGGGTGAAGTTGCGCTTGCGGTAGAAGTTGTCGGCCTTGGTCTGATTTTCGAGTTGTTCCTCGGCGGTGGTCCCGGCGAACTCGGTGGTCTTGAGGATGTTCGTGTGCACGAGGCCGGGGCAGATGGTGCTGACGCCGATGCCGTGTGGAAGCAGCTCCGCCCGTAGGCAATCCGAGAGCATGAATACCGCTGCCTTGCTTGTCGAATACGCGGTGAGTGCTTTCTGGGGTGTGTAGGCGGCGGCCGAAGACAGGTTGACGACGTGTCCGCCGGTTCCCCGGTCGATCATCATCGGGGTGAATGCCCGGCAGCCGTAGACAACTCCCCAGAAGTTGATGTCCATGACGCGCTCGAACTGGCGCTGCTCGGTGTCGGCGAATGTCCCGGAGAACCCGATTCCAGCGTTGTTGACGACGATGTCCGGCACGCCGTGATGCGCCGCGACTGTCTCCGCGAATCGAATCACGGCCTGTTCGTCGGACACGTCGACCTGGTAGGCGTGCGAACCGCCACCGAACACTGCTTCGGCTCCGCTGGCCTGAGTGGGTGTGTTGATGAGTGCCGCAGTGTCCTGCGCGCTTTCGAGGTTGATGTCGGAGACGACGACGATAGCTCCCTGGGCCGCGAAGGCGAGGGCCGTTTCACGCCCGATACCGCTGCCTGCACCGGTGACAACTACGAGCGTGCCGGTGAGGTCGCGTAGTCGACGCTGCAACTTCGTGCCGCGTCGCCAGCCGGTGACGTCCTTCAGTAGCCCCATTGGTTGCCCTTTTCGTGTGTACGTTTGCGGCGTGTGTCTCTAGCTGACTTCCCCTCTGCGAAAGGTATCCGATGAGGGAGCTTCGTGTCGTACGAGTCGTTAGAGTCCGCACATCTGCAGGCTGCACTGGCCGCGGCTGCCCACTCCTCGACGGCGCTCCGGCGGTTCACCCGTTGAGGACACTCGAATCGGAATGAATTCCTGACCTTCGCTAACGGCCTGACCTGCAAATGTCGCTCGAAAACTGAACAATCTTCTCGCTACATTCCACTGAGCGGGACCTGCAACTAATCCCTGTGCCTTACGTCACAAACTGTCTCGACAATGCTTCACATCACAGTTTCTGACCTGGAGGTTTTGAATGAGTCGCAGTTCTCGGCGCGGTCACCGCAAGGTTGCCGCCGTCGCGCTGGCTGTCTCCGCCGGCCTGTTCGTCTCGTCGTGCGCTGACAGCGGGAACGGGGGTGGGAGCGGCGACGCACCGGATTCCGGTTCGGGGTTGTCCATCGGCCCGGTCAACGAGCAGTCCGGCGAGGGTGACGCGGTCAAGGGCGGCACGCTCACGTTCAGCGGGTACTCCGCTGTCACGAATCTCGACCCCGCGAAGACTCAGATCGCCGGTTCGGTCGCCGGTTCGGAGTTGGGCGCCATCTACGACACCTTGCTGCGCTACGACCCGGCGTCGAAGGAATTTGTTCCGAAACTCGCGGAGTCGATGGAACCGAGTTCCGATTTCAAGACGTGGACCCTCGAACTGCGCGACGGTGTGAAGTTCAGCGACGGGACTCCGGTGGATTCGGCGGCCGTTTCGGCGAGCCTCAATCGCTACGTCACCAACAAGGGGCCGCAGTCGAGCCTGTACGCGTCGAAGGTTGCGTCGGTCGACACCCCGGACGCGTCGACGGTCGTCTTCAATCTTGTCGACCCGTGGACCGGTATCGAGTCACTGCTCTCCACCGGACCCGGCATGATCGTCGCGCCGAGCGCCCAGCAGGGCGATCAGTTCACCCCGATCGGCGCGGGCGCGTTCACCCTCGAGAAGTTCGCTCCCAACGAGGAATTGATCCTCGACGCTCGGGAAGACTACTTCGACGGTGCCCCGAACGTGGACAAGCTGCGGTTGATCAGCATCGTCGGTTCACAGTCCACCACCGAATCGCTCAAGAGCGGCGGCACCGACGTCGCGTACATGCGTTCACTTCCGAACGTCCTGGATCTGATCGACTCCGGCTACCCGGGCTTCGTCGACATCCCGTCGCTGTCGTACCTCTCGCTCGTCAACACGGCTCCCGGTCGTCCCGGTGCCGACGTGCGGGTGCGTCAGGCATTGGCGCTCGCGACCGATCCCGTCGCTCTCGACAACCGACTCAACGAAGGTAAGGGTCTGCCCGGGCAGGTCATCTTCCAGGACACCTCTCGCTGGCACAACGACGTCGCTCCGATCGGCGTAGACACCGCCAAGGCGAAGCAGCTTCTCGACGAGGCCAAGGCCGACGGTTTCGACGGCAAGATCACATACCTGACGCTGCAGGAGAACTCGGCGCAGGCGATGGCTCTGGCGTTGCAGTCGATGGCCAACGCCGTCGGTTTCGATTTCCAGATCGAGTACGTCAACTCGGTTGCCGACGTCGTCAAGCGTTTGTACGCCGACCGCGACTTCGACATGGCAACAGGTTCCGCCAACCTCGCGGAAGCCGATCCGTTCGAGCGTCTGTACTCGAACCTCAAGACCGGTGGGCGAAACAACGCCGCGAGTTTCTCCGACCCCGAGATGGACACGCTGCTCGACCAGCTGGGTGTAGCGACGTCGAACGACGCGAAGATCGAGGTGCTCGCCAAGATCCAGGAGCGCGCCAATGAGGTTGTGCCGTGGCAGGTTTACGGCAACACCCCGTGGCTCGGTGTGTGGGGGCAGAACGTCCACGGCATTCAGCAGAGCCTGGACGGAATCATGTTCTTCGACAAGGCCTGGAAGAACTGAAGGCCTCTGAAGAACTGAAGAACTGATCAGACCCGAGAAGCGTCCCCGCGGGGACGCTTCTCGGCATCAGAGAGTGTGGCCGATCAAGAAGTGAGATCGAGGGCGGCGCGAACGATGCTGTCGGAGTCGAGGCCGTGGTACCGGTAGACGTCTTCGAGTGAACCGACCTGACCGAACCGGCTCACTCCGAGCGCAGCACCCGGGACATTGTTGATTCCCGTCAGGAACGCGAGGGTGTGCGGGTGCCCGTCGAGAACGGTCACCATCGGCGCTGACCGGCTACTCGGAAAGACCTGATCCAGGATCCACGACGGACCGTCCGCGAGACCGCGCCGAGCCTGGAGCGCTTCGAAGAGCAATCCGGGGCTGGTCACGCACACGACGTCGGCGGAAATGCCTTGCTCGCCCAGTCTTTCAGCTGCGACAAGTGTTTCGGTGACGGTGGCACCCATGCCGACCAGGGTGATGGCCGGATCAGGGTTGTGCCGCAGCGTGTACGCGCCGGCCACCACCTGACGTCGACGGCGTTCTCGCGCAGCCGGATCGGCCGGCACCGCGGCCAAGGCCTGATCGACCGGACGGGTCGACAGACGCAGATACGACGAGCTGCCGTCTGGTCGGCCGAGGCGTCCGATGCTGTCGAGGAGCGTCCACTCCACGTCGACGGCGAATGCCGGTTCGAAACTGACGCATCCCGGCTGTTCGAGTCCGATGGACGGGGTCTTGATCGACTGGTGCGCACCGCCTTCGGCTGCCAGGGTGACGCCCGACGGAGTGCCGACCATGATCGACTGTCCACCGGCGTAGATGCCGTACGACCACGGTTCGAGAGCCCGCTCGATGAAGGGGTCGTACATCACGCCGATGGGGAAGAGCGGCTGGCCCCAGCGACTCCAGGTTGCACCGAGTTCTCCCATCAGTCCGACCAGGTTGGTCTCGGCGATACCGAGTTCCATGTGCTGACCGGTGGGCTTCTCACGCCAGTGCATGATCGTTTCGGCGTCGTCGGCAAACCAGTTGTGCCGCTCGTTGGGGGACCAGACCCCGACCTTGTTCAGCCACCCTGCCAGGTTGGTGGTGGAACTGACGTCCGGGCTCAGTGTGACAACACGTTTCGCGGCGTCCGGCGCCTCTCGGCTGAGATCGAGTAGCACCCGACCGAGAGCTGCCTGAGTGGTGGATGTGCCGGAGGGGGTACGGCCGATGTCTTTCGGAACTGCCGGGGGCATCAGATGCTCCACCTTCGGGCGAGCCAGGCGCTCAGCGGTTTCGGCGCAGATGCGGCCAGACGGGCCGTCCGCCTCGAACCGTTCCCAGGGCTTCGACGGATCCATGCCGAGTTCCGCCGCCAGAATCTCGTACTGCTCGGTGGTGAGCAGCGACGAGTGGTTCTGCGGATGGCCCTGCGTCGGCAGGCCCCGGCCCTTGATCGTGTACGCGATGATCACGGTGGGACGGGTGTCGTCGATCTGCGCGTACGCCTCTCGCAGAGCGTCGAGGTCGTGTCCACCGAGATTGCGGATGGCCTCGAGCACCGTGGCGTCGTCGAGGTCGTTGATCAGCGACGTGATCGCGTCGGCGTCCGCCGCGTCGCCAGGCAGCCTCAGACGGACCTCGTCGGCCGTGCATCGCAGCAGACGCTGATACTCCGGATTCGGCATGTCCAGGATTCGTTCGCGCAACGCGGTGCCGCCCGGCCGGGTGAACAGTGATTCCAGGAGCGCGCCGAATTTCACGGTGATGACCTGCCAGCCGGCGCCCGAGAACATGCGCTCCAGGCGGGTGGCCGCGATGTTCGGCACCACCCGGTCGAGTGATTGGCGGTTGAGGTCGACGATCCACACGATCTCACCCAGTTCGGCGACCGAATGATCGAGAACTGCTTCCCACACAGCGCCCTCGTCGAGTTCGGCGTCACCGACAAGGGAGTACTGACGCCCGGTTCCGGCGCCGCTGAGGGAGGCGTCGACGTATCGGCGTGCGATCGCGCCCCAGATGGGAGCCGTCGCACCGATTCCCACCGATCCGGTCGAATAGTCCACCGGATCAGGATCTTTTGATCGACTCGGGTAGCTCTGCAGGCCCCCGAACTCGCGCAGCGTTGTCAGGTACGACTCGTCGAGTTCACCGAGCAGATAGTTGATGCCGTGGAGCACAGGAGCCGCGTGCGGCTTGACGGAAACCCGGTCGCCGGAACGAAGTTGGCCGAACCACAGCGACGTCATGATCGAGACCATCGACGCGCACGAGGCCTGGTGGCCGCCGACTTTGAGCCCACTGGGATTCGGACGGACACGGTTGGCGTGATGGATCATCGCGGTCGACAACCACAGAACGCGCTTCTCGATCTCCGCCAGTGGCTCGGGAGCGTTCTGGTTGATGCTGGGGCTGTTCACGGCCGGTCCTGCCTTCGATAGTTGACATCGATCGCCGCACCGCCTGTACCCCAGATCATGGGGCCGACGATGTGGTTGTGATGTTTGGCAGGACTTCCTGAGGCCGAACCGTTCGGCGCGGCAAAGTCCAGCCGCACCTGTCGATCTGTTGTGCAGATTCTGCGTCAAAGTCCATCATCGGCATACAGATTGGGCAATAGCTACCCAGTGGATTGAGCAATGTGCGCAACACCGAGGCCTGTGCGCCGTGCGAGGTGGGCACTATGCGCAGCACACTGCGAGTCGTGCGCGCTCAATCCATCAGATCGTGAACGTAGCACCAGCGCCAGGATTCGCCGGGCTCGTGCGAGCGCATGACCGGGTGCGCGGTGTCGCGGTAGTGGTTGGTCGCGTGCTGATGGGGGCTGGAATCGCAGCACCCGACGTGGCCGCAGGACAGGCACATGCGCAGGTGAGACCAGTTATCCTCGCCCAACTCGGCGCACTCCTGGCAGACGCCGGGCGTCAGCGCCGCCGGGTCCGTTTCGGGCGCATTGGTTAGTTCCTCGCAACCGGTCGGAGCGGGTGCGGGCTGCTGTGTCCGAGCTGCTGCTCGCTTCAGGATTTTCTTCATCGCCTTCCATACTGCATGCTGCCAGAGTGAACGGCATATTACTGGGGGTTGTAGTAGCGGCGTTGCTGGTGGCGGCGGTCGCGCGAAGGTTCGGATTGTCTTCGCCGCTGATCCTTGTCCTGGTCGGTTTGATCGCCTGCCAGATACCCGGTGTTCCGGAGTTGGAGCTCGATCCGGACCTCGTCCTGTTCGTCGTGTTGCCTCCACTTCTGTACTCGGCGGCGCTGGACAGTTCATACCTGGCACTGCGGTCCAATCTGCGTCCGATCGGATTTCTCGCAGTGGGGCTTCCCCTGGCGACGACGGCAGCGGTGGGCTTTGTCGCCTACCTGATCGTGCCGGAGTTCTCGATTGCGGCCGCACTGGTTCTCGGCGCCATCGTGGCGCCGCCGGACGCGGTGTCCGCGAGCGCAATCGGACGCAAGCTCGGTCTGCCGCGCCGAATCATGACCCTGCTGGGCGGGGAGAGCCTGCTCAACGACGCCACCGCTCTGACGGCCTACAAGGTTGCTCTCGCCGCGGCGGTGGGTACCGGTGCGACACTGATCGGCGGCTTCGAGACCTTCCTCGTCGCAGCGGTCGGTGGAACGGTGATCGGCCTCGCGGTGGGCTTTGTCATCTCGAAGGTTCGCGGCAAACTGCAGGATCCGGTGATGGAGAGTGGAATCGGATTGGTGGTGCCGTTCTTCACCTACCTGGCTGCAGAAGAGGTCCACGCGTCGGGCGTCATCGCGGTCGTCGTAGCCGGATTGTTCCTCGGCCAGCGCTCCACGCGCGCGAGTTATGCGACGCGCTTGCAGGACACGGCAGTGTGGAAGGCCGTCGACCTGATCCTGGAGTCCTTCGTCTTCCTGTTGATCGGGCTCCAATTGCCCAGTGTTGTCAACGGATTGCAGGGGTACAGCACCTCGATCGTCGTCTGGGCGTCGATTGCCGTGCTCGTGACCGTCGTGGTGGTGCGGATCGCCTGGGTGTTCCCGTTCACGTACGTACCGCGTTGGCTGTCGCCCCGTATCCGAGCGAGGGAGCCGGAGATTTCGGCGCGGGCAGTGTTCGTCGTGTCGTGGGCCGGTATGCGAGGGGTCGTGTCGCTGGCTGCTGCCTTCGCCATTCCGTTGACGGTCAACAGTGGTGAAGACTTCCCGGGCCGTTCGCTGATCCTGTTCCTGACGTTTGTCGTCGTGGTCGGCACGCTGCTGCTGCACGGCCTGACGTTGCCGTGGGTCATCCGTGTCCTCGGTGTGCAAGGAGACGAGGAGCAGTCCGACGCACGCGCCGAGGCGGCGGCTCAGGACAAGGCTGCACGCGCTGCTGCGGCGCGCCTGGACGAATTGGTCGGAGCAGACGCCGACGACGTCCCTCAGGTCCGCAATCGCGCCGCAGACATCTTGCGAAGCTGGAACACCCACCGCGCGAACTCGGCGTGGGAGCGACTGGGACGCAGCGACGAGGATCTGGGGGAGAGCCCGTCGAACGCCTTCCGCTCGTTGCGCCTCGAGATGATCGATGCCGAGCGAGGTGTGTTCATCGCCGAGCGCGATGCCGGCCGGATCGACGACGAGGTTCTTCGCAAGGTACTTCGAGAGCTCGATCTCGAGGAAGCCACGCTCGACCGGGACTAGACCGGCTGGTCTGATGCCGGTGAGGGTAATCGCTGGCCAGGGTCGGTTTACCTGGCCGTTGAGGCCTGCAACTTAACCGATTCCACTGAGCGAGACTCGATCCAATTTTCTGTGCCTCCCGTCACAGACTGTTTCGTGTTCAACATCACGTCACGGTCTTACCCCGCCTTGGAGGCATTCGAATGAGTCGTAGTTCCCGCCGCGGAAGTCGCAGATTGGCTGCGGCTGCGCTGGCGATCACCGCAAGTATGTTCCTGGCGTCGTGCGCCGACAACGGCTCGAGCAATGGCGGCGGCGAATCTGCTGATTCCGGTTCCTCGCTGAAGATCGGCATGGTCAACGAGCAGGCCGACCCCGGCACTCCCACCAAGGGCGGCACGCTGACGTTCAGCGGCTACTCGGCGGTCACGACTCTCGATCCCGCGAAGGCTCAGGTTGCCGGCGCCACCGGTGGCAGCGAGCTCAGCGCCATCTACGACGTGCTCATGCGCTACGACCCCATCGGGCAGAAGTTCGAGCCCAAGCTCGCCCAGTCGCTCGAAGCGAGTTCGGACAGCAAGACCTGGACGCTGAAGCTCCGCGACGGTGTGAAATTCAGCGACGGAACAGCTTTCGATTCCAAGGCAGTGGCGGACAGTATCAACCGCTACGTCACCAACAAGGGACCGCAGTCGAGCCTGTGGGCTTCCAAGGTTGCCTCGATCGACACCCCCGACGCGACGACCGTCGTCTTCAACCTCGTTGATCCGTGGACGGGCATCCAGTCGATGCTCGCTACCGGACCCGGCATGATCGTCGCCCCGAGCGCCCAGCAGGGCGACCAGTTCACCCCGATCGGTGCCGGCGCGTTCACTCTCGAGAAGTTCGCTCCCAACGAGGAACTGCTCTTGGCTGCTCGCCCCGACTACTACGACGGCGCACCGAACATCGACAAGCTCAAGCTGATCAGCATCGTCGGCGCTCAGCCCACCGCTGAAGCCCTCAAGACGGGCGGCATCGACGCCGCGTACATGCGTACGCTCACCCCGATCCTGGATCTGATCGAGTCGGGTTACCCCGGCTTCGTCGACATCCCGTCGCTCGGTTACATCGCCAACGTGAACATGGCCCCGGGTCGCCCGGGCTCGGATGTTCGTGTCCGCCAGGCGATGGCGCTTGCCGTCGATCCGGAGACGCTCAACACCCGCGTCAACAACGGCAAGGGACTGCCCGGCCAGGAGATCTTCCAGGACACCTCGCGCTGGCACAACGACGTCGCACCGATCGGCGTCGATCCCGCCAAGGCGAAGGAACTGCTCGATCAGGCCAAGGCCGACGGCTACGACGGAAAGATCACCTTCCTCTCCATCCAGGAACCGTCCGCCCAGGCAACGGCTCTGGCCATCCAGGCAATGCTCAACGCTGTCGGATTCGACGCTCAGATCGAATACGTCACCGGTGCAGGTGATCTGGTCAAGCGGATGTATGCCGATCACGACTACGACATGAGCACCGCAGCACTGAGCCTCGCCGAGGCCGATCCCTACGAGCGTCTGTACACGGGTATCAAGTCCGGCGGCCGTAACAACGCGACCGGCTACTCCGACGCCGAAATGGACGCTCTCCTGGACAAGTTGGGCGTCGCA
The DNA here is from genome assembly GCF_001029585.1 of Rhodococcus sp. ARP2. Taxonomy (NCBI): domain Bacteria; kingdom Bacillati; phylum Actinomycetota; class Actinomycetes; order Mycobacteriales; family Nocardiaceae; genus Rhodococcus; species Rhodococcus sp. ARP2. Next base: position 12,942 of record NZ_LEKE01000008.1, read on the forward strand.
ACCACCGACGACGACAAGAAGGCAGTCCTGGCACAGATTCAGGAACGCGCCAACGAGACCGTCCCGTGGCAGGTGTGGGGCAACGTCGCCGCACTCGACGTCTGGAACCAGAACGTTCACGGTCTCGAGCAGAGCCTCGACGGAATCGTGCTCTTCGACGGAGCTTGGAAGTCCTAGAGAGCCTGAAGCCCTGGAGAGCTTGAACCAAGACCTGAAATCAGAGGAACTGCTGTGTATTGCGAGCTCGCTGTCCGAAGGAGACGAAATCGATGAACATCGGCGCAATAGGTAAGAAATTGGGCCAGCTCGTCATTGTGATCCTGATCGTCAGCTTCGGAACCTTCGTGCTGGCATCACTGATCCCCGGCGATCCTGCTGTCTCCGTTCTCGGCGAAGGCCGAACGCCCGCCGAGTACGAGGAAGTTCGGCAGCAGCTCGGGCTCAACGATCCACTCCTGGTTCGCTATTGGGACTGGTTGACCAGCGCTCTCCAGGGCGACCTCGGTAATTCGCTTGTTCCCCCGCAGCAGGACGTTCTGACTGCGATCGGCTCGGCGCTGCCCGTCAGCGTTCAGTTGGCCGTGATGGGTCTGGTCATCGCACTCGTCGTCGCCGTGCCGCTCGCACTCTGGTCGGCGCACCACGAAGGCGGCGTCATCGACCGCGTAATCAGCGCCGCGACGTTCGGTGTTCTTTCCGTCCCGAGCTTCCTCGCCGGTCTGTTGCTGATCATGGTCACCGTCAACTGGCTCGGCTGGTTCCCGCGATCACAGTGGGTGCGCATCGGGGACAGCCTCTCCGGAAACCTCTCACACGCAATACTTCCCGCGATCACCATCAGTCTCCTCGAGATGGCGATGTTCACTCGCGTTCTTCGATCCGATCTGGTGACGACGCTCCGTGAGGATTACATCCTCGCGTCGAAGGCCAAGGGAATGCCCACGCTGCGAGTGCTTTTCAGTGACGCGCTTCGCCCGTCGTCGTTCTCGCTCATCACGATGATGGGTCTGGCTCTCGGCGGCATGATCGGCAGCACCGTGATCGTCGAGACGCTCTTCTCGTTGCCCGGAATGGGCACGCTCATCGTCCGCGCAGCGCAGCAAGGTGATTCGCCGATGCTGCTTGGCGCGGTGGTCGTGATCGCGGTCATCTACGTCCTCGTCAACAGTGCGATCGATGTTCTGTACACCTATCTTGACCCGAGGAGTCGTCGTGTCCATGTCTGAAGTGACGCCAGACGGAGCGGCCCCGTCGCCGGCCCCGTCCGAGGTGATGACATACCGGCAGCAGACA
>NZ_LEKE01000025.1:0-13821 GCF_001029585.1 Rhodococcus sp. ARP2
ACTCAGTGAGTGCGTGGAGGCGTGGGGTTTTCGGCTCATGCAGGAAAAGGGTGAGTTCCTCGGCCGAGACACGGTCGCCCGGCGCTGGTTCGGCGAGGAGTTTCTCCCCGTCGTGCGAATGCTGAGGGGCGCCGACATGTTGCCCGAGCACACCGACGCCGAAGCGTACTTGTGGATCGCCCGGGAGCGGTACCGACTGGTGCGGCGGCACATGTGGAATGACGAGATCGTGGCCGAACTACGCGATCGAGCACCGCGAAAGCACAAGCCTGCTACGTAGCGACAGCGAACCGCACCTCTCGGGTCGGGATCTTCGGGTGCATGAACTTCAGCAACGAACGCGCTTCTTTCTCGATGGACGCGAGCGCGGTCTTCGGTTGCTGCGCAAACAGAGTCGCGCTCAACTCGACGGTCTCCTTGGCCGGCGTCACCGTCGCGAATCCCACCACCTTTCCGCGCACCAGGATGGCGGGCTTGATTATGCCGTTGACGGTGAAGACGCGAGTTCGATACTGCTCGTCCATGATTCGCGAGCGGTCGGCGTGCGAGAGCAGGATGTTGTCGAACGGAGCAAGGATTCTGACCGGCGGTGTTCCGGAGGTCGGTCGTGGCGCGTCCGGCAGGTCGAACACCTCGGCCCCTTTCGCGTTGACAAAGGTGATCAAGCCCGGACGTAGCCTCTCGAAGACTTCGGCGAGTCTCGTGAGCCCCGACCACGCTTGCGCATCCTTCACGCTCGCGGGCCCGAAGGCAGCCAGATAGCGCAGCACCATCGCGTCGGGATCTGCAGTTGAACTCACCTCTGCGCCAAGCCAATTCTCCAACGTCGTCAGTGCCGGTGCTCCGGATCGTCCCCACAGACCTCGCGGTGGGACCTGCACCATCGGCAGAAGCCCTCGAACTCCGTGCGCCAGTCCTTCGGCCGCGTGGCCGGGAAAGCGCTCTGCCAGTATCGGTCTCATCTGCATCTGAGTAAGCGGCCCGTCCGCTACCAGGTCACGCCCCGCCTGCGCCAGCGCGTCGAGATCCAACCCGGTGAGCGCCGCACGCTGAGTGCTGTTGGTGTGGAGATCGCGTTCCATGATCGTCTGAACCGTGGCCCGGAAGGGACCCGCATCGGCGGCCGAGAGGGCAAAGACCGTGCCCCGCATGGCAACCAGCCGCACCACCTGGCGCTTCTCGACAAGGGTGGAGAGGTCTTCTGCCGCAAAGTTCTTCAGCCGCGCCCACAGTGCCAGGTAGGGCGGATTCGGCGCCTGGGCCTGCAGACCTGCCAGGTGCTCGATCGCATCCAACGCGCTGACCTCGGCCCGCCGCAGCAGGAACTGCCGCGCCAGAGTCGCCAGGTTGAGCTCGCGATCGGTGATCAGTGCAGCCATCGACAACTCCTCAACGATCGTGGTCAGGGGCGGTGACGATCTCGAACGGTATCTCGACTCGCGCGAGGGTTCCGGACTCTTCACCCGGTCCGACCGAGAACGAGCCACCAGCGGCAACCACACGCAGTTCGTGCGAGAGCAGTCCGATGTGCCCGGCGGCCCGTCGTTGGGCAATCCGATCGGCGCTGATCCCCCGACCGTCGTCCGAGACCACGAGCACCGCACGGTGGTCCAGTCGTGCAAGCTCGATCCGGACGTTCTGCGCGCCGGCATGTTTGACGACGTTGCCCAGAAGCTCTCGAGTGGCGCCGAACAAGACCTCGTCGGCAGACGTGCGTAAATCGTCGTTCCAGCCCGAAGTGTCGACGTCGACCACCACTCCGCCGCGTCCCTGCGCCGAGCGCGCGAGGTCCCCGATCGCGCGGGCAAGGCCAACGTGGACGAGAACTGTGGGATGCAGTTCCGAGACGGACGATCTCAGCAGCGTTGTCGCTTCACCGAGCGCTTTCCCAGCTCGCGCCAATGCGACGGGTTCCGCACTGCCTGCCAATTCGTCGAGATCCATCCGCGCCGCGAGAACGTACTGGAGCGCCCCGTCGTGCAATTGCTCGGACAGTTCTGTGCGCTCACGCTGCTCGAGCCCCATGAGTTCGGCCAGAAGGCTCGTGCGATGCCCGACGAGGTGCCCGATGGTCAACACTCGTGATCTTTGAATCCGAGTCAATCCGATTGCGCCCGCACCCACCCCGGCCAAGGCCATGGTACTCAGCAGGATCGACGGCCACGGCTCGGAATTCGAAGTCATCGTTGCCCAACTGGAAGCAAAAAACACACCGATCGTGCAGGCAACGACGCCGACACACACGTCCGTCCGCAGTTGCGTACACGCAAGTACCGGAATGACGAAGAGCCCGTTGCTCAAGATGTCGGCGGTCCAACTCTGCTCGGCTGCGAGACCGGTCAGCAATGTCAGAGTTGCGAGCACGGCGAGGTCGACGAACAAGCCGAGCCAGATCATCGTCACCGGGCCGGTGCCGCCTTTGCGGATCCACAGCGCCACGGCTGCCGACCAGAGGGCATAGGCGCCCAGAATCGCGAAACACCATCCCGCGTCGTTCATCGGCGGGACGAAGATCAGTGTCAGGGCGATGAACAGCACCAGAGCGCCGCGCACCGTCAGTTGGAGGTACGCACCGCGGTAGGCGTGTTCGCGCATGATCCGTTCGAGGTCCGGGCCGCCGGGCAGGTGCTCGGTTCGTACCGAGGATTCGTTCATCTGTCCTCCTGTGCCGCCCATCCCAGTTCCCTGTGAATGAGCTTCGCACACGAGATTTCACAATCAACCCGCAATACCGTGAATGGCACAGCATTCACCGAACCTCGAAACCACGCAGGAGTGCTCATGATCTCGACCCGAGCAGGCAAGCGCCGCATCGCCACTCGATTTGCCGTCGCCGGCGCCCTGGCAGCGGCGCCGATCGCCGTGGTGGCCGGGACAGCGCAAGCCGCCCCGGCCTCCACCCATCACGAACAATTCGGCCGCCTGATCCCCCTACCCGAGCCGGCCGACGCAGCGCCCGGCCCCGAACAGGTACCGCTCCCCTGGGGCGCGACGTATTCGGTCACCTTGCCCGGGTAACGGTCACAGCAGCAGATTGGCTCCCGTACCGCCGTCGAACACTGCGATCTTGGCGGGATCGAACCACAGATCGATAGACCTGCCCTGGGCCACCGTGGACTCGGACGAGAGCCTGGCAACCAGTTGACCGCCACCAGCGACGGCCGTTCCCGAATCGGCGGCGAGTTCCTCGAGTTCACGAGAATTGACGGCGGGGCCACCAGCGAGGAAATACGCGTACTTGTCGGAACCCATCGATTCCAGCACGTCGACGTCGACGGTGAACGTCCCACCGTGTGGCTTCTGCGATGCATCGACCAGCGCCACGTCCTCGAAATGTTCCGGCCTGATACCGACCACGACGTCCTTGCCCGAGCCGCTGCCCGAGATCTTCGACTGCGCCGCCGCGGGCAGGCGAACATCGCCGATCGGCGTGCTGACGCCGTCCGCCGTCAACTGTCCGGGGAAGAAGTTCATGGACGGGGACCCGATGAACCCCGCCACGAACAGATTGTTCGGACGATCGTAGAGTTCCTGCGGCGCACCGATCTGTTGCACGATTCCGCCGCGCAGCACGACTACCCGATCGCCGAGCGTCATCGCCTCGGTCTGGTCGTGGGTCACGTAAATCGTTGTCGTACCGAGTCGCTGCTGCAGACGGGCGATCTCCGTCCTCATCTGCACGCGCAGTTTGGCGTCCAGGTTGGAAAGCGGCTCGTCCATGAGAAACGCCTTCGGGCTGCGCACGATTGCGCGTCCCATCGCGACACGCTGACGCTGACCGCCCGACAGGTTCGCCGGTTTGCGATCGAGATGCTGGGTGAGGTCGAGCACCCGCGCTGCGTCGTCGACCTTGGCGTTGATCTCGTCCTTGGACATCTTCGCCAAGGTCAGTGGGAACGCGATGTTCTGGCGCACCGTCATGTGCGGATACAGAGCATACGACTGGAACACCATCGCGATGTCGCGGTCCTTGGGGGCGCGTTCGTTGACGCGTTCACCCGCAATCCTCAGCTCGCCGGTCGAAATGTCTTCCAGCCCGGCAATCATGTTGAGAGTCGTGGATTTTCCACAACCGGAGGGGCCCACGAGAATGATGAATTCTCCGTCGGCGATGGTGATGTCGACATCACTGACCGCCTTGGCTCCGTCCGGGTACAGCTTGGTCACCTTGTCCAGCACGATCTCGGCCACAGGCTTATCCCTTCACTGCGCCGGAAGTAAGCCCGGCCACGATACGACGTTGGAAGAACAGAACAAAGATGATGATCGGAATGGTGATGACCATGGCGGCCGCGGCGATCGACCCGGTGGGCTCCTCGAATTGTGAAGCGCCGGTGAAGTTCGCGATGGCCGCAGGGGCGGTGATGGAGCGTTCGGTCGACGTCAACGAGATCGCGAACAACAGATCGTTCCAGCAGAAGATGAAAACCAAGATGCCCGCAGTGACGATACCGGGCGCGGCCAGTGGAGCCACCACCTTCCGGAACGCCTGACCCGGCGTCGCGCCGTCCATCTGAGCCGCCTTCTCGAGTTCCCACGGAATCTCTTTGAAGAACGCCGAGAGCGTATAGATCGCCAACGGCAACGCAAAGGTGATGTACGGCAGGATGAGTCCAGCCCAGGTGTCGAAGAGTCCGAGCCGTCGTTCGATGTCGAACAGCGGGCTCACCAATGAAATCTGCGGGAACATCGCGATCAGCAGTGCAACACCCACCAGCAGCTTCTTGCCCGGAAAATCCAGGCGCGCAATGGCGTACGCTGCCATGGTCCCGATCACCACGGCGATGACCGTCGAGATGAGTCCGATACCGATGGAGTTGATCAGAGCACTGGTGAAGGCGCTGGTGTCGAAGATTCCTCGGTAGTTGTCCAGGGTCCACTTCTCCGGAATGAACTTGCCGTCCTTGATCGTTCCGGCCGGTTTGAAGGACAGGCTGGCGATCCACAGGACGGGAACCAGCGCGTACAGCAAGACCAGAAGGTTGACGACGGACCAGCTGATCTTGAGTCTGGGAGTCACGGTCATGTCAGCGTCCTTCCGTATCGGATCCGGGAGCCGAAGCACCGAAAAGTTTGATGAAGATGAACGCGATCACGGCCACACACACGAAGATCAGCACGCTGATCGCGGATCCGATGCCCAGGTTGAACGCTTTGAACAGATTGTCGTAACCCAGAATCGACACCGACCCGGTGTCGTTCGCTCCCTTCGTGAGCACGTAGATGTTGTCGAAGATGCGGAACGCGTCGAGTGTGCGGAACAGCAGAGCGACGAGGATGGCGGGCTTCATCAGCGGAAGGATGATGCGTACCAACCGGGTCCACGCGCCGGCGCCGTCCACCTGAGCCGCCTTGAGAAGGTCGTCGGGCACGAGCGCCAAGCCGGCCAGCAGGAGCAGCGCCATGAACGGCGTCGTCTTCCAGACCTCGGCAAGGACGATGATCGCGAGCGACGGGATCTGGTCGGTGAGCGGCGCACTGCCGTCGGGCAGGAGATTGGCGAGGTAGCCGGTCCCCGGCGTCCACGCGTAGTACCAGCTGTATGCCGCCGCGACGGTGACGATGCCGTACGGGATGAGCACAACGGTGCGGACGAGCCCCTTGCCCACGATCGTTCGGTGCATCACCAGTGCGATGGTCAGTCCGAGAACGAACTCGATGACGACCGAGACGACAGTGATCGACGTCGTCACCGCGAACGCTTGCCACCAGTAACCGTCGGTCAGCACCGACACGTAGTTGTCGAACCACACGAACTTTCGTTGATCCGGGAAGCGCAGGTCGTAGCGCTGCAAACTCAGCCAAACGGCGTAGACCACCGGATATGCGGTCACCGCGATCATGAGAATCGCGGCCGGGGCCACCAACCAGAGACCGAGGCGACGCTCGGCCGCCTTTCCGTCCGACATCTTCGACTTCGCGGAGTGCTTCGACTCCGGCGAGGGCGTCGCGACTGTTGGTGCAGCTCCCGAATTTTCGCTGTCGATCGTCACGGAATCAGCCCCTCGGAATTGACTGCCTTGCGTACCTGCTCGGCAAGATCGTTCACGGTCGATTCCGGATCGATGTTTCCTACAGGGTTCAGCGTGGCAGTGATGAGCGTCGAAATACTCTGATAGGCAGGAGAAACCGGACGAACCGAAGCGGTGTCCAGGCTGTCGCGAACCTCACGCCACGCCGGGTACGCCTCCTGGAACGCCGGGTCGTCGTACAGGCTCTCGAGAGTCGGCGGAACGCCACCGGCTACCGCGTTGTTGCGCTGATTCTCCTCGTTACGCAGACAGGTGAGCGCCTCGAACGCGAGGTCCGGATGCTGGCTGGTCTTGGCCACCGCTACGTTGAAGCCGCCGATCGTGACCTCGGCCGGCTTACCCTCGATCACCGAGGGATACGGAGCGGCAAGGAAATTCCGTTCTCCGTTCACCGTGAGCACCGTGTTTCCGGTGTTCTCACTGGTGACGTTGCCCTTGTCGTCGATGTACGGCAGATCGCCCTTCTCGGCGTTCTCCATGATGCCGGGCAGCACGAACGGCCAGTTGACCTGGAAGGCAGATTTGCCGCTCTCCATACCCAATCGCGACGACGCTTCATCCCCCTGCGAGATCGAGGGATCCGCACCCTTCGCGGTAGCGACGCGCTTCATGACGGTCAGCGCCTGCTGGGCAGCATCACCGTCGGCCACCGTCACGGTTGTTCCGTCCGGCCCCACCACCGATCCGCCGGCACTGGCGAGAAGGGTGTTGAACCAGACCATCAATCCTTCGTACTGCTTGCCCTGCACACCGATCCAGCTGGGGCGCCCCTCCGCGGCCAGGCCTTCGGAGATGTCGATCATCTGATCCCAGGTTTGGGGTGGTTGCCCGTCCGGCATCAAATCCTTTCGATACCAGAGCAATTGGGTGTTGGTGTTCAATGGCGCCGCATAGAGCTGGTCCTGCCACTTCGCCGACTCCAGCGGACCCTCGAGAGTCCCGTTGCTGACCTCGGACGCCACGTCGTCAGGAAGCGGCAATGCCCATCCGGCTTCGGCGAATTCGGCAGTCCACACCACGTCGAGCGTCATCAGATCGAGCGACTTGTCATTACCGGTCAGACGCCGGGCCAACTGAAGTCGCTGGTCGTCGGCACCCTTGGGCAGAGTTTTCTGCTCGACCCGGTACGCGCCGTTCGACGCCGCCGAGCAATTGGCGGCGGCCTCCGCATACTGCTCGGCGCCGTCGGCGGCGGTGTAGAAGGACAGCACCACGCCGTCGTCATTGTCTGATCCACACGCACTGAGCAAGGGCGCCAACAACAATGTCGCCGCGCCGAGCAGCCCCACCCTCAATTTCTTCTTCTGCCCCGCCTGCAATCTCTTGTTCTGCACAGCCGTCCTCCTCGGGCGGCGAGACGGCGCAGTCGATTCGGCTGGCCGACGCACCACACATCGGCACTTTTGCCGGAGAAGGGACCTATTTCCTTGTCCGGCAAACGGTCACGGGAAGGAGTACTGCCTCGCCCGCGTGTACATAAAGTAACCGAGATCACACAAGTTGGCAGCCCGAGCGAGAATGTCAGATGGCGAGCTTGGCGAGCAGGTCGCGCGCAGACTCCGCCGTCTTGGGCTCACACAGTACGTCGTAACGTCCGGCGACCAACTGCATCGTCGAGGCGAAGTCCCGCTGCCCACGCGTCGCGGCGTACGGGATGGTCGTGGAGATGACACCGAAGATGATGCCGCCCACGATGCCCGCGATCAGCGGAGCGAGGAACCCGCCGGTGACGATTCCGAGCACCAGGCCGAAGAAGACACCGAGCCAGGCACCGGAGACGATGCCACCACCGATCACCTTGGCCCACGTCAACCGGCCGAGAACGCGCTCGACCTGCATCAGGTTCACGCCGACGATTGTGACGTCCTGAACCGGGAATTCTTGATCGGAGAGGTAATCGACTGCGCGCTGTGCCTCGGCGTAGGTGGGATACGACCCGATGGGCCATCCCGAAGGCGGTGTCGGCAACGCTACACGGCGCGACCCATTCGACGATTGACCGAGCGGATTGGACATGGCTGGCAGCGCTCCTCTTTTCGGGCACGTCATCCACGCGGATGACGCAAGTACATCTACCCCTATTGTGCCCTTTACAGACCTGATTCGTTCGGCTATGCGAGCGTCAGGCGTGTTCGGGCGGCGTGAATTCCGACGTGCGCGTCATCCCCGCGGCGCGGCCCTTGGCCGAAATCACCAGTGCCATCTTGCGACTCGCCTCGTCGATCATCTCGTCGCCGAGCATGACGGCGCCCCGCCCTCCTCCGGCGGCCGAGGTGTGGAACGCGTACGCGTCCAAGATGAGTTCTGCACGGTCGTAATCGGATTGGCGCGGACTGAACACCTCGTTGGCAGCCTCGATCTGCGTGGGATGCAGAACCCACTTGCCGTCGAAGCCGAGCGCTGCCGTCCGCGCCGCCGACCGAGTGAAAGCCTCGACGTCGCGAATCTGGAGGTACGGACCGTCGATCGCCTGGACGCCGTGTGCACGTGCGGCCATCAAGATGGTCATCAAGATGTGGTGATACGCGTCACCGCGGTCGTAACCGTCCGGTTGCTCACCGACGACCAGAGTTCGCATGTTCAAGCTCGCCATGAAGTCGGCCGGGCCGAACACGAGTGCCTCGACGCGGGGACTCGCGGTGGCGATCGCGTCGATGTTGGTCAAGCCGATCGCGTTCTCGATCTGCGGCTCGATTCCGATCTTGCCGACCTCGAGACCGTTGGCCTTCTCGACCTGCGTCAACAACAAATCGAGTGCCTGGACGTGACTCGCGTCGGGAACCTTGGGCAGCAGAATGGCGTCCAGATGCGCTCCGGCGCGGCCGACCACCTCCACGACGTCGGCATACGTCCATTCGGTCGTCCAGTCGTTGACCCGGACGACCTTGACCTGTTTGCCCCACCCGTCCTCGGCCAACGCGTCGCCGATCGACTCTCGTGCCGCCTGCTTCGCCAACGGCGCCACCGCGTCTTCGAGGTCGAGGAAGATCTCGTCGGCGGGCAATCCCTTCGCCTTGTCGATCATCTTCCGACTGCTGCCGGGAACTGCCAATACCGATCGACGGGAACGGTTGCGTGAAGTCATTGCGGACTGCCCTTCTCGATTTTCGGTGGCGCCGTTGCAGATTTTGACGCTGGACGAATTAGCCTTGCAATCATGGCAGCAGCAGGCAAGGTATTTGCAGCCAGGCTTGCCGGCCTGGTTGTACTCGGCCCGGACGGCGAATCGATCGGTCGTGTGCGCGACGTCGTCATCACGGTCCGTATCGGACGCCAGCAACCGCGGGTTCTCGGTCTGGTGATCGAAATGTTCACGCGCAAACGCATTTTCGTTCCGATGCTCCGCGTGACAGCCATCGAGCCGAGTGCGGTCACCCTGACCACGGGCAACGTCAGTTTGCGGCGCTTCAACCAGCGGCCGGGTGAAGTACTCGCGCTGGCGCAGGTACTCGATTCGCATGTGCGCGTGGACGACCCGGAACTCGAGGAGCTTCACGGCGTCGACACGATAGTCGTCGACCTCGGGATCGAATCGACGCGAACGCGAGACTGGGTCGTCTCGAAGGTCGCCGTTCGCGGCCATCGCGGACGCCTCGGTCGACGCGCGGCGATTCACATCGTCGACTGGCAGCACGTCGCCGGCCTCACCCAGAGCGATCTCTCGCTCCCCGGCCAGGGCGTAGCTCACCTCCTTCTGCAGTACGAAGGGATGCGACCCGCCGATGTGGCCAACGCCATGCGCGAACTGCCGGAGAAGCGCCGCCACGAACTGGCCGTGGCACTCGACGACGAACGCCTCGCCGACGTCGTGCAGGAACTGCCGGCGGACGACCAGACCGATCTGCTGATGCACCTGGAAGTCGAACGTGCCGCCGATCTACTCGAAGCGATGGATCCCGACGACGCCGCCGACCTGTTGGGCGAGCTGCCCGAGACCGAAGCCGAATCACTGTTGCAGTTGATGGACCCGCAGGATTCCGAACCTGTTCGACGCCTGCTCGAGCACTCCCCGGACACTGCCGGTGGTCTGATGACGCCCGAACCGGTGGTACTGACGGCCTCTACGACCGTCGCCGAGGCCCTTGCCCGCGCCCGCAACTACGACGTGACCCCGGCGCTGTCGAGCATGGTCTTCGTCGTACGTCCGCCGACGGCGACTCCGACCGGGCGGTATCTCGGCTGCGTCCACTTGCAGAAGCTTCTCCGCGAGCCTCCCGCCAGCCTGGTGGGCGGAATACTCGACACCGACATGCCCCGGTTGGCGCCGGACGACTCGCTGGCGTCGGTCACCCGATACTTCGCGACCTACAACTTGGTGTGCGGGCCGGTCGTGGACGACGAGAACCACCTGATCGGGGCCGTGACAGTCGACGACGTGCTCGATCACCTCCTGCCGGAAGACTGGCGTGAGGATTACTCCGACGACGAGGAACTACTCCGATGAGCGAACGGGCGTCGAGCACGACCGCACGGCAACGACTGGAAACGCCTCGCGGAAGCCGCCGGTTCAATCTCGATTTCGACGTCGAAGCTGTCGGGCGCGTCAGTGAACGCATCGCCCGCTTCCTCGGTACCGGGCGTTATCTCGCGATCCAGACGATCATCGTGATCGTCTGGATCCTGATCAACGTGTTCGCGGTGGCGCTGCAGTGGGACCCGTATCCGTTCATCCTGCTCAACCTCGCCTTCTCCACCCAGGCCGCCTACGCGGCGCCGCTGATCCTCCTGGCCCAGAATCGTCAGGAGAATCGCGACCGGGTCTCGCTCGAGGAGGACCGCTCACGCGCCGAGCAAACCAAAGCGGACACTGAATTCCTCGCTCGCGAACTCGCAGCGCTGCGCATCGCCGTCGGCGAGGTCGCCACCCGCGACTACCTGCGGCGGGAGCTCGAGGAGATCAAGTCGATCCTTGCCGCCGACGGCGAACCGACCCCGAAGAAGAAGCACCGTGACTCGAATACTGCGAAACAAAGTCACAACTAGCTGAGCGTTCGCTGAGTTTTGCTGCACGCACCGTGACCGATATGTAACGTAAGTCACAGCAGGATGGATTATCACGGTGGGTACTCCGAGGCGGGAGCACCAGCAAAGGGGAATCGTGCGAGTACGCGGAATGATTGCAGCATCCACACTGGTGGGGGGACTGCTTGTCGTAACAGGTCCAGCAGCCCTCACGGCCGGAAGCGCACCATCCGGCGGGTCGCAGGTCCCCATCGCCCTCGCAGGCTCCGCCTCCGTTGCGCAGCCGGACTCTGTCGACTTCCTCCCGACGCCCCGCACCGTCCGAACGCAACGATCGGCCCCACCCAGCGATACGGTCGCCGGCGCTCCGGCAGCGCCCAACGCTGCGGCCGTCGTCCTCACCTCTCTGGGCATCCCCGAGATCGTTCTGAACGCGTACCGCTCTGCAGAACTGGTGATGATGACCGAGGCGCCGGGCTGCGGCATCCCCTGGCATCTCCTGGCCGGCATCGGACGCATCGAATCCGGTCACGCCAACGGCGGCAAGACGACGTCGGTGGGTACGACGGTCACCCCGATCCTCGGCCCCGTCCTCGACGGACGGTTGGCAGGCAACGAAGTCATTCGGGACACCGACAAGGGCGCGATCGACGGCGACCCGACCCACGACCGCGCTGTCGGGCCGATGCAGTTCATTCCGGCCACCTGGGCCGGTTATGCCAGCGACGGCAACGGGGACGGAATCAAGGACCCCAACAACGTCTTCGATGCGGCGCTCTCGGCAGCGAAGTATCTCTGCAGCGGCGGACTCAACCTGCGCGATGTCGCCCAGGAGACCAAAGCTGTTCTGCGGTACAACAACTCGGCCGCCTACGCGGCAAACGTGATCATGTGGTCGACGGCATACAAGAACGGTGTCATTCCTTCCGGCCAGCTCCCGTACACCACCGGCATCAACACCGGCAGCTCGGCGATCAACGCCGCCGCCTCGGCAGACTCCGCCGCTTCGGCCGTTCTCGCCGCTGCTGCAGCTACCGACCCGGCGGCAGGCGACAAGGAATCTGCGTCGACGACTCCGACCACCACCCCCCCTCTCTTCCCAGGCCTGCCCGACATGCCCGCGCTCTCACCCGAGATCCAGGCACTGATCCCGCCGGGAGTAACGCCGACCAGCCCCACTCCGGGACCCAACGCCGCCCGGAACGCGGCTCCCGGTCCGATCATCCCGCTCCCCGTCCTCACCTCACGGGGTCTCGTCTGGCCGATTCTGACGGCTGAGGGATGGCGCTGGCCCGACGACATGTGCGTGATCCTTCCGGATCCAGCAGCACTCGACGCCTTGCAGGACGGCATCCTTCTGCCGTGCACGGTCCCAGGAATGGCAGTAGCCGCCACGGCACCCGCCACCACCGACGCAGCGCCCGCGGAATCTTCGCCGCCGGCTGCCCCGTCGCCTGAGCCCGCTCCGTCACCCGCACCGTCACCCGCACCGGAACCTGCCCCGGCTCCGGCATTCGCGCCGTTCTTCCCGGGCCTTCCCGGCATGCCCGCTCTGTAACCAAAAAATCACGAAAGAACAGTGCATATGCCCCAAACTGCCCTTCCAGATCACGGTTGAATAACGGAAGCGCAACAAATCAGGTAGCCTCGACTCCGTCAGTTGAACGGAAAACCTCCTCGCGGAGGTTCAGGAGGCATACACAGTGGGTCGGCACAGCAAGAAGACAGATTCGCACATCCGTCGAAATTCGGTCATCGCGCTCACCGGACTCATCCCTATCGGACTCGTCACCGCAGCCAACACGGCCGGCGCCGCTCCCAAGGTTCCGTTCTTCAACACCAGCTCCGCCGAAACGGTGGACACTGCCGCGCAAGCCACGCAGGAACCGCAAGCGCAGATTCTGCCCGCCGTCGAAGCAATCGCCGAGCCCGCTCCCGCCCCCGCGCCGGAACCCGCGCCGTTGGCTCCCGTGCAGGCGACTCCCCCGCTCCCAGCCTCCATGGCCGAGGGCGCACTCGGAATCCCGAGCGTGAGCGTCGCCGCATACCAGAACGCCGAGCGGATCCTCGCCGTCGAGAAGCCCAACTGCAACATGCACTGGACACTCCTGGCCGGTATCGGCCGCGTCGAATCCGGCCACGCCAACGACGGCAAGGACGCCGACGCGAACGGCAACCTCTACAAGCCCGTGATCGGCCTGCCACTCAACGGCAGCCTTCCCGGCCAGGCCGTCATCATGGACACCGACGGCGGCGCCCTCGACGGCGACACCGTCTACGATCGCGCAGTCGGCCCGATGCAGTTCATCCCGTCCACCTGGAACCAGTACGCCGGCGACGGCAACGGTGACGGAATCGCCGACCCCCAGAACCTTTTCGACTCCGCACTGACCACCGGCAAGTACCTGTGCGACGGCGGACTCAACATGCAGGACGTCACCCAGGTTGCCTCCGCGATCCACCGCTACAACAACTCGGCCGCCTACGTTGCCAACGTTCTGGCCTGGTCGCTCGGGTACTCCACCGGCATCGTGCCCGCCGCATCGGACCTGCCGCGCATCCACTGACCTACCTGGACTTACCATGGAGTCATGTCTGTACTGACCGAGTCCGACGTTCGCTCCGCGCTCGCGCGAGTTCTGGACCCAGAGATCCGCAAACCCATCACCGAGCTGGGGATGGTCAAGGGGATCTCCCTCTCCAGTGACAACAGCGTCGACATCGGCATCTATCTCACGACCGCCGGTTGCCCGATGCGCACCGAGATCACCGAACGCGTCACCAAGGCCGTCGCCGACGTCGCCGGGGTCGGTGCGATCCGCGTCGA
>NZ_LEKE01000079.1:0-13563 GCF_001029585.1 Rhodococcus sp. ARP2
TCGCCGGGCGAATCGATGCGGCAGTGGCACTTCTCCCCGTAGATGAGCCCGAGCTGACGACCGGGCTCGTCTTTTCTCGACAGCCCCAGACCCTGGCCGTCTCAGTCCATCACCCGTTCAGTGAACTGGGCGTGATCGACGCCGAGCAGTTGGCGCAGATCTGTCTGGTACCCATCACCGGCCCCGCCCCCGACTATTGGCAGCGTGTGAATTCCCCGAGCACGACGCCGGGCGGAGCCACGATTCCCACGCAGGGTGGGGCGAGCACCGTTCAGGAAGGCCTGTCGCAGGTCGCATTCAGTCAGGTCGGCCTCATCCTGTGCGCAGCAACCGCTACATACAGCCAGCGCTCGGACATCACATTCGTACCGATCAACGGATTACCCGAATCTGCTTTGGGCCTCGTGTGGCGTACCGATCTCGAAAGCCCACGACTCCGCGCTTTCGCGAAGGCGATCGAGGAAGCACACTCCTGCCCCGCCTGACGGCGATCAGCCAAGTCGCGGAAGGACTCCGGGACGTGGGGATGCATCGTGTGTGGGATGATCGCGCCATGTCTGCGATCACCGACTACTTCACCGCGCGCACGGATGAGCACGCCACCTCCGCCCTCGAGGGACTCGTCGACTTGGAACCAGCGGTGATCGAGGTGAACGATGCCTCTCGCCCGCGGGTTCAGTTGGCTGCGGATGGGACTCCAGTTCTGCAGGCGAAAGGCGTCGATCCGGTTGTCGCGCTCGGCCGACTGGAAGCAGCCCTCACCGCTCGCCCCTACAACGAGGTCGCCAAAGGTCCACGCTGCGGGAAACTCGTCGCAATGAGCGACGACGGCGACACCCTCGTGCTCACGGTTACCGACGAATTACGCGATGCACTAGCAGAATTGAACGCTGAAGGTGTCGCCGCCACTGCGGCGGCCTGGGCGATCGACGAGACGAGTGAACCGTCGGAGGACTCAGTGCCGTTCCTGACCGCCTTCGCCGAACTAGCGACCATAGCTGTGGCTCAGGGCGAACGGATGTACGGCTACGTCGTCATTTGAGCTTCTCAATTCCGCCGATCTGAACGGACAGGCCGTTCGTCTTCGACAACTCCAGATCTGACCGTCACCCCGGGATCTGCAGGGCCAGATCGTTGCGGTCGAAGTCGGAGAACTGCTGGGTGTCAGTGCAGTATCCACAGCTCGCTCCGAAGAACTCGGTGCGGGCGTTCGGATCGTCGAGTAGCCAGTACCGCAGCCACGCCGTGCTCGGCCCGCGCATATCGCCGCCGTTGATCGCCGTACCGAAGTGCGTGGCACCGCGCAGTTCCAGATACTCAGCAGGCACGTGGTCTGCGTCCTCGTACATCGCCCGCACGATCGCCGGCCAAACGATTGCGTCGGCCTGGCCGGCCAGATAGAGAACCGGCTCGTCGATGAGGTCGACATCATTGAGCGGGCCAGGCTGGATCGCGACGGCAGTGTCGACGCGGTCGTCGATCGCAGCATTGATCGCCGCAGACCCGCCCTGCGAGTGCCCCACCGCACCAATGTGTTCCAGGTCGACTTTGCCGAAGAAGACGCTCGACGGGCTGGCCGCCTTGTCCGCGATGAGGTCGATTCCCGACCGCATGGTGATGGCGAAGTTACTTGCCGGGGTATTGGCGGCGACCACGATGAATCCGTGGCTGGCGTAGTGGCGCAACAAGGAGGTGTACGCACCGGGGAGCACCCCGGTCCCGTTCCCCCAGATCACAACAGGGTGCTTCTCGCCGCGCGCGCCGAGCTGGCGCGGGTAGTACAGAGTGTGCACCAGCCCGATCGAGACATTCGGCGTGTACGGCCCTGCACTCGCCCAGTCGTGCCCGACGCTCGGGATGCCGGGCGTATCGGCAGCCGCTGTTCCGGTTGCGCCCGTGAGTCCTAGCGTCGCGCACAACGCAACCGCCGCTGCAGCATTCACGAAATGTTTCAGAGACTTTCGCATGAAAGTCAACCTTTCGAAGTTGATCCGGAGTGACGTGTATTACATATTCACGGGAAGGCAACCCGTCGGCTTTGTCCCAGGAAACGGACTATCCCAGAAGTGTTGTGTCTGTAGACAAAAATCATCGTTCTCGGCGTATGAGCAGCCGTCGCGAATACGCAAAGTCCCAGAGAGATCGACTCCGCCTACAGCTTCCGCGCCGATTGCTCGGCACACAGCCGTAGGAAATGTTCGACGACCTGCGTGTTCTGGCCGTCCTTTGCCACGGCTGCGATCGTCCGTGGCGGCAGTTCGAGTATCTCACCCACAGTGCAGCCCCGTTCGGATGCTCGCTCAGCACTGGAGAGTTCGAGGATGACAGCACCGATCCCTTCGTATGCGAAATCCGCGAAGGCATCGCGATGCTGTGACCTCATCACGAAGGCGTGGTCGATTCGCGGTTCGATCGAACGCAGATGGCGATAGACATCGGAAGTTTCGAACCGCGGTGCGACGACCAAGCCGATGCGCATGAGGTCCTCGCCGATGAATACCCCGCCCACCGGTGGCGGGGTGCCGGGCGGGCAGACAAGGCGCAACTTGTGGTCCGGAAGGCGCACCATTCGAGTCCCGGGAACGCCGGTGGGCGGCGACTCCATTATTGCCACGTCAGCGGTGCCGGCCATGACCGGGTGAAGCGCATCGGCCACAGATGACCCCGGCGGAACCGAGATGGTGATTCTCAGGTTCGGCACCTCCGAGCGCAGCGCTCCGAGCAGCACCGCTGTCGGATCGTCCGCAAGGCTCGCTGTCGTGGCAACACTGAGGTGGGGGACTGCTGACAGTAAGAACTCGCGCTCGACCACTAATCGGTCGAGCGCGGCCAGCGCTTCGCGTGCTGGATCAATGAGATTCCGTCCGCGCGCAGTCAGCGTCGCGCCGGCCCGGCCCCGATTGAAAAGTCGTCCTCCGACGCGTCTTTCGAGTCGCGCAATTGATTGAGAGACGCTCGATGTTCCTGTGAACTGGTTTGCCGCTGCTGCCGTGATACTGCCGTGTTCGACGACCGCGAGGAAGTCTTGTAGCTGCCGCGGATCGATTCGCGGGGGCGCGGACTCTCCGAAGTTGCTCATCCGGCGTTCCCCATTCCACCTTCGTCACGTAATCGGCTGGTCGTCTCGATAAACGCTTGTGCCGCAGGCGATGGCGTCGAACCGTGGAACATCCAGATATCACGAGTGAGCGGGGGCCGAGTACGACACAGCACCACACCTTCTCCGACTGTATCGGCGACAGATTCGGGAAGGAAGGCGACGCCGACTCCCGCGCGTACAAGTGGGACCATCGAGGCCACAGAGATAGTCTCCGCAACCACCGCCCCGTCCACAGTGCCTTCGCCCAAGCGTTCCGCCAACAGGCGCCGAGTGACATCATCACGCGGGCTGGCGATCAATCCGATTCGCAACAGATCCGTCAACGCCGCTACCCCCTCGCCTTCACTTCGTGCGGCGGGCACCAGCGCAACGATTCGTTGCCGGCCGAGAAGGATACGTTCAACACCCTCGTCGAACACCTCGTCCACCCCGAGGCCTATATCAGCCTGACCCGAGGCGACCACCGTTCCGATTCCGTCGGTGTCATTGCTGAGCATCGTCACCGCAACATTGGGAAACTTGCTTTTGAACGCACCGAGGGCCGTGGCCGCCGGATCACGCGCCAATGTTCGTGGACATACGACCGTCAGCCGACCCCGCTGCACGACGTTCAATGGATGCAAAGCGTGATCCAAATCCCGGTATGCCCGAAGTACTTGGGCCGCCGGACCTGTCAGATCGCGTCCAGCGTCGGTCAGGGTGACTCCCCGCGAGCCACGGCGGACGAGCGTCAGGCCGCACTCTTTCTCCATTCTGGCGAGAGCCTCCGAGATTGTCGGCTGGCTGACCCCCAGTCCGCGAGCCGCAGCGGAAATGCTGCCCCGATCAGCAAGGGCGAGAAAGTATTCCAGATGACGCCGGTCCATTCGGGGTTCCCTTCTCGTGGCAGTCCTCGCGCGCGCCCGATTTTGCGCCCGTCAGGCATAGGGAAACCCTATGGCATACCTCTCGAATGTGGCGTAGACGGGAAGAAGAATCCCGTGATCTGCTTCACATATGAACGCAGTGAGCAACAACCCGGGGAGCTTCGACCAGAGGCACCCGTCTGCTTTTGTCGAGCACCTATCGCCGCCTGCGAGCACCACGGAGGAGGCGCCGAAATGACCGAAACCATCACCGCAAGTTCGCCATCCGGTGCTACGTCACCCCGTTCTGCGAGGCGGGCACGCTCTGAGCCGAAGCCCGCTCGACAGCGTCGATCCGGTACGCGACTCACCATCGGGGTACGACTGGCCCAGGTCGCGCTGCTTCTGGTCCTACTCGGAGCGTGGCAGCTCGTCGCATCGCAAGGTTGGATCGAGCCAGTTCTGGCCAAAACGCCAGGCGAGGCCTGGGCCTACTTCACCGCAGCGGTGCAGTCGGGCGAGATTTCGTCGAACTTGCGTGCCACGATGACTGCCGTCGTGATCGCGTGGATCCTCGCTAGCGCAGTCGGGGTGGCGGTCGGACTCTCTCTCGGACTGCTTCCGACCCTCGAACGCATCATGAGTCCGTTCCTGGATGCGGCGAATGCCATGCCACGTCTTGCGCTGGCGCCTCTGCTTATCGTCATCTTCGGGATCACGATGACGGCGAAGGTCGCTCTCGCGTTCACACTCGTCTTCTTCATCGTCTGCTCGAGTGCACGAGCCGGTGTGAAGTCGGTGGACGACGAATGGCTCCGACTATCCACTGTCCTGAATGCCAGTAAGACACAGGTGTTCTGGCACATCCTCCTCCCCGTCGCAACACCTGGCATTTTTGCCGGTCTTCGGTTGGGGCTGATCTATTCGCTACTCGGCGTTGTCGGTTCGGAACTGATCTCGTCACGGGACGGGCTGGGCCAGCTTGTGTCGATCTACTCGGCCCAGTTCCGGATGGAAGCGGTCTACGCGATCCTCATACTTCTCGCAATCGTCGCAGTCGTCCTCAACCAGGTCATGAACTTCGCCGAGCGCTACCTCCTTCGGTGGCAGCCGCCGGCTCGACGATGACAGGAATCATCATGGATACCAACGTGATTACACCCGCCGTACAACTCGACGGACTGACGATATCCTTCCCCTCACCCGACGGGTCGACGAAAACTGTGGTCGACAATCTCGACCTCACCATCCCTCGCGGACAGTTCGTGAGCTTGGTCGGCAGGAGCGGTTGCGGAAAGACCACTCTGCTCAACGCGCTCGCTGGATTGGTGGACGCAACAGAAGGGAAGACTGAGGTCCTCGGCACAACACCATTCGACGCTCGCTCCCGGATGGGCTTCATGATGGCCCGAGATGCCCTGTTCCCGTGGCGAACAGCGCGGAAGAACGTCGAGTACGGCCTCGAGTTGAGAGGAGTACCCAAGGCGGAGAGACGAACTCAATCAGCGCGCTGGCTTGCTGCCGTTCAAATGTCCGAGGCCTCACAGCTGTGGACTTGGCAGCTGTCCCAAGGGATGCGCCAGCGTGTCGCGTTGGCCCGGACGTGGGCTCTGGATCCGGACATCTTGTTGATGGACGAGCCGTTTGCCGCCCTCGATGCGCAAACCCGCGTCGAAGTACAGCGCGAATTCCTCGAGCTTTGGCAGTCCGAGGTCGGCCGGACGGTCATCTTCGTAACCCACGACCTCGGTGAAGCCATCTGTCTGTCCGACCGCGTTCTGCTGCTCGGGGCCGGCCGAGTGATCGACGACGTCAGCATTGACATCGAACGCCCCCGCGAACTCGAAACCCTCACCGCCGAACCTCGATACATCGAAATCTTCAACCGGCTGCGTGGTCAGCTCGACCACTGATGTGCCCAGCCAACTCAGCTTGATTTCTGATGCGCCCAGCCATCAAGGAACAGGAATCCCATGAAACTTCGACCTTTTGTCGGCACAGTCATTGCAGCGGCCCTACTGCTTTCCGCGTGTGGAGGGGGAGGGCGTCCGAACGACGGTAGCGTCGCCATCGGGGTCTACCCTGCGAGTGCTTTGTCCCTGCCTGTCTACGTCGCTGTCCAACAAGGAATGTTCGACAAGGAAGGCCTCCACGTCGAGCTCATCGACGGAAAGAACGGGCCCGAACTCATCAGCGGTCTCATCGGCGGCACAACCGATCTCGCGGTCGGTGCACCCGGAACCGTCGTGCCGGCCATAGAGCAAGGGCAGAGTCTGCGGCCACTGTCCCCGTACGGGTCGATCGATCTTGCCATCGCCGTGACGAAAGACAGCGGCATCACCACCATCGAGGATTTGCCCGGCAAGCGGATCGCCATACCGTCACGTGGCGGCGCGGCCGAGCAATTCGTCAATCAGCTTCTCGCAGAACGAAACATCGACGCATCCACGGTGCAATTCATCGCAGCGGCACCTACCGCGAGTCAGATACCACTCGCACGAAAGGGCGACATAGATGCCGCCGTTCTCACCGCTGCCAGCCAGGCCGTATTCGACGCTCAAGGAATACCGATGACGGCGATTACAGAAGTAGACCCGGTGGGCTCTGACGGCGTGAGTTCATACGGCCTGGGCACTGTGCTCGTCACGACAGCCACATTCGCTGAATCCGATGCTGCCGCCCCCGTGTGTGCGGCGCTCGAGGCCGCAGCAGGGTGGATAGCCGATCCTGCGAACGAGCAAGCAGGAGCTCAACTTCTCACCGAGCGAATGAATGTTCCTGCTGACAAAGCCAACCAGGTGTGGGCTTCGCAGAAGGCCCTCTGGCCGGTCGAGATTTCAGCCGACCGATGGACCCAGAACGTCGCATGGGTGAACAACCAGACCTCGGGCAAGTCCGACGCAGACGTCCCCTTCGACCCCCTCTGCTGACCAACGCCCCACACACAATCCAGTTCGTCTACTACGAAAGAGAAGAAACGATGACACAACTCGCTGACCAGTCAACACAATCCGAGTCCCAGCACGATCGCCGGCAGCTCACCGAGGCTTGGTCTGCAGTCACCGACAGTCTTGCGACATTCGGTTCGACCGCTGCCGCTACCGGATCGCCGCTGGACAGCGCCGAAGGCGTACGGCACGCACTTCGTCTGTTCGGATACCTCGCCGAGATGAACATCGAGCGCCAAGACGTACTCCGGCCTGAACTCTTCACCCTGATGTCACCGATGCGAAAGTTCTGGGGAGACGGCATCGACGTCGACTACTGGACTGCGATGATCGACCCCAACGAGACATATCGCATTCACGGTAACCGTGGCACAGTGCCCTACGTCGCCGTCCTCGCCAATCGTGTGGGCGCGTCTGGGACCGACAGGGTCGCCGACAACATCGTCATCGACGACAAGGTGTGTGATACGGACGGCAACTTCGAGATCTTCGTCGCACAAGAACTTGAGGGGCGCAGCGGCATTCGGCTGGATGAGCGCTGCTTCGACGTAGTAGTGCGTGTGTATCACAAGACGCGTAACGCGGAGATCGATCCCGTTCTCCACATCGAGCGCCTAGGTCCGCCGCCTGGTGCACGCCCCGATCTCGACACGGCGTGGCTGGCCCAGCGCCTCACGAAACTTGCTCGTGGCATGGACGTGAGCCTTCGACGCAGTCTTCAGCTCATCGAAACACTCAGTCAGTCTCCCAACGAGATTCGCGTGACCTCGGAGCAGCGAGGGTGGGGAGACTTCTACGGCACCAGCTCCAACCAATACATTGCCGGCTGGTGGTCACTGAAAGACGCTACTGCCGTGGATATTACATTTACTCTCCCGGACTGCACCTACTTCGGAGTGATGCTGTACAACCACTGGTTCGAGTCCTTCGAGTACCGCGACCACACCGTCAACCTCAACGACGCACACTTCGAGCGCAATGACGATGGAACCGTGACGATCCGAATCGGGGGAGTAGAAGGCGACAGAAACCGACTGAACCCCTGCAACCACACCGAAGGCATCTTGTTGGCGCGCTGCCTGGAGCCCGCTGAGGATGTCACTTCGCCTCATGTGGAGATCATTCGATGACCGACGAAGTAGACCTGCCGTTGGCAGGTGTCCGAGTAGTGGAGATCGGTCAACTGATCGCAATCCCCAGCGCCGGGCAGCAGTTGTCCGATCTCGGCGCCGAGGTCATCAAGCTCGAGCCTCCAGGTGGTGAACCGGCCCGACAAATCGACGCCGACTACGCGCGCGGCATCTTCTACGGGTACAACCGTGGAAAGCGTTCAATCTGCCTCGACCTCAAAGACTCCGCCGATCTGCAGCGAGCTCGGGATCTGATCGCATCGAGCGACATCTTGCTGCACAATCTTCGCCCGGGAACCCTCGATCGATTGGGATTCTCCTCTGCCGAACTCCAACGCCTGCGACCGGAAATCATCGCCGTCTCGGTGAGCGGGTACGGGGCGGAGGGCCCGTCCGCCACCCGCGCCGGGCTCGACATCGCTGCGCAAGCAGAGAGCGGACTGATGTCGGTGACGGGTGAGGCGGATGGCCCGCCACAGCGTGTGGGCGCACCGGTCATAGATCATGCAACGAGCTACGTCGTCGCCCAAGCGGTACTGGCAGCGCTACTGCGGCGCGATCGCACCGGCAAGGGCTCCTCCGTCCGAGTTTCCCTGCTCGACGTTGCGATCCACTTGCAGACCGCCAACTGGATCGAGTGGCAAGTGTCTGGAAAGGCTATGAGCCGCAAAGGGAACGGACAACCAAGCGTCGCACCTGCCGCAGACGTCTTTCGTGCCGTCGATGGCGAGCTGGTGATCAGCGGCTACCAACCGCGAGCCTGGATTGAACTATGCAAGGCGATCGACTTACCAGAGTTGGCCGACGACCCGCGGTTTACCACCAACACACTGCGCGTGGAAAACCGTGTTGACCTCGTCGCCACGATCGAGAAGCAACTGTGCCACCGCAGCGCCGCTGAGGCGGTAGAGCATCTCACCGCAGCCGGAGTGGTTGCCGCGCTTGTGCGTGACTACGACCAGGTAATCTGCGCCGACGACGTGATTGCGAACCGTACCTTCATCCCCGGCACCAACGAACGTGGCGAGCAATATTTGACGCCTGCCATGCCCTATCGCGCCGAACCTCCGATGGCACGAACTGAGCCCTCGCAGGTCCCGGCCTTGAACGAGTGGGCGTCGTCGATGGGCTGAATGCGTCACTCTGGCCGAAAACGGCTTGGCAACAACGTAACTGACAAACCGATATCCATGCATCATCGAGGAGATGTCCAGTGCTGACAACCGCATTTACCGAGACGTTCGGAGTTAGTCACCCCATCGTCCAAGGCGGCATGCAGTGGGTGGGGAGAGCAGAACTCGTAGCGGCAGTTGCAAACGCCGGCGCGCTCGGCATGCTCACTGCTCTGACACAGCCGACACCTGACGATCTTGCCCGAGAAATTTCCCGCACGCGCGAGCTCACCGACCAACCGTTCGGAGTCAATCTCACAGTCCTCCCCACGATCACGCCCCCGCCCTACGATGAGTATCGCAACGTGATCATCGACTGCGGAGTGAAAGTCGTCGAGACAGCCGGCTCTTCTCCCGCACCCCATCTGCCGCACTTTCACGCCGCCGGCATCAAGGTTCTCCACAAGTGCACCAGCGTCCGCCACGCGGTCAAAGCCCAGGCCCTCGGCGTCGACGGCATCAGCATCGACGGGTTCGAATGCGCCGGGCATCCAGGGGAAGACGACGTACCTGGTCTCGTTCTCATCGCTGCAGCAGCAGAGCGGATCAGCATTCCCATGATCGCGTCCGGTGGATTTGCCGATGCGCGGGGATTAGTGGCCGCCCTGGCGCTTGGCGCCGACGGCATCAACATGGGCACCCGGTTCATGTGTACCGAGGAGTCTCCGATTCACCGCAACATCAAAGAGGCGATAGTTGCTGCCTCCGAGGTGGACACCGAGCTGATTTTCAGGTCACTGCGCAATACCGCTCGCGTAGCACGCAACAGCATCAGCCAAGAAGTTGTCGAAATTCTCTCCAGTGGTGGCAAATTCGAAGACGTTCGACATCTTGTTGCCGGTGCGCGGGGCAGAGCGGTGTTCGACAGCGGCGACCCGGAGGCTGGCATCTGGACGGCGGGGACTGTGCAAGGACTGATTCACGACGTCCCCACTGTGGGTGAATTGGTGGAACGTATTGTCGCAGAGTCCGAAGCACTGATTGCCGGACGGCTTACCGGCCTCCTGGATCCTGTCAGCGCCTGACGCTGTCCGAACCCGCTGAGCGCTACAGTCGGCCAGTCCTTCGCGCATGATCGCTGCCGTTGCGCTCGCCGACCCGCATGCCGCCGATACCTCGTCCTCGATGCGTCGTGCGGTGACGGTGAGCTCTTCCGGATCGCCTCGCGGCTTGTCATCGCGCTCGATCGTTTCGGGTGCATCCGGACGATCATTGACGTTAGGACGAGGAAAGCGCAGGGCGGAGCCGACGAGACGAATGTTTCGAGCTTCTGCCCATCCGGCGCCCCGAAGAAGTTGCTCACGGCCCGCCGGCGCCGACATCCGCGTTCAAAGGACCTATCGTCCTTCAAGTTTCGCGGCATCCAAGGTGTCGATGAGAGTTCGGTCTGCACCGGCAGGGATTAAGGCGTCCCGAATCTATTGCGGGCCTGCAGCATTGCATCAACTGAGGGCCGCCTCGCGTCCTTGGATGGCTGAGACGACAAGATTGCTCTTGGGCAAACTCGTTCCGGAATCTACGGCGTCGACCCATGCGCTTGTTGTTGCGACGGCAGCGAAGTTCGAATGCAAAAGAATCATGAGGGTCTCGTGCAGGGACTGCGCCGATACCTGACCTGCTTCGTTGGCCAGATGGATCGCACCGCTGGCATCTGACAAAATCTCGGCGGCGAACCCGAGAGCTTCCGCTTCCACGGCGGTGCCGAGGTCGCAATTGTTGGTCATGTACCCGACGATCGTGATGGTGTCGATGTCTTTCGCGTGCAGCCAATCGGCTGTATCGGTGCCGGCGAAGACGCTCGCGTACTGCTTGTGGATGCGCTTGGTTTCCGGATCGAGGTGATCCTCGAGCGCTGGGTGAAGTGACCATCCGGGCGTACCTTCGACAAAGACCGGGGCGGCCTCGGGCATCCGATGTTGCACGACGACGACGGGAAGGTCATTCGCGCGAGCGACCTTGACGGCGCTGAGGATGTTGGCCAATGACTCCTCACGCGGCGGGTACTGGATCTGCAGTGGACCGTCGAAGTATTCCTGCTGTACGTCGACGACGATAAGGGCACGGCGAGGTGTAGGCACTTTCATCACTCCTGGAAGGTCGGTCGGGTTCGGTTTCGTATCGGCGATCCTGACGGTCGTCTTCCATTGTTCGGTAGGTGTCTATGCATCCGTGAGTGGCACGGGTGCATACTTTCGATGACTTTGCGCCATGATGTGGAAGAGACCAAATGCGAATCGCCGTCTATGCGTTCGACAGCATCACGATGTTTCATCTCGCAGCGCCGTTGATGGTGTTCGGTGAGGTGGGCAGGCTCGGGCTCGCACCTGACTGGGAAACCAGGTTGTGGTCCGATCGCGCGGGCGCGGTTCGGACCGTCGAGGGATACTCGGTCGGCGATGTGGCGGGACCGCGGACACTCGATTGGGCCGACATCGTGATCATCCCTTCCTGGCCGCTACCACTTTCACCGATCAGCGAGTCATTGCGAGCCAAGCTGTGCCGGGCGCACGCTCGCGGCACCCCGATCGTGGGGTTGTGTCTCGGCGCTTTTGCCGTCGCCGACGCCGGACTCCTCCATGGTCGCTCGGCCGTCACGCACTGGGAGATGATGCCCGCGCTCGCTAAAAACCATCCAAGTATCCGCTTGGACGAGTCGGTGCTCTATATCGACCACGGCGACGTGATGACGTCCGCGGGGACGGTGTCGTCGGTCGATGCTTGTCTGCACCTTGTGCGCAAGCACCTCGGATCCGCAGTTGCCACCCGCGTGGCGAGAAACCTGGTCGTCGCGCCGCATCGAGAGGGTGGTCAGGCCCAGTACATCGAGAGACCGCTTGCGGAACCTGCGGGCGACACAGCTGTTGCAGACGTGCTGGAATGGGCGCTCGGACGCCTGGACGAGCCGCTGTCTGTCGACCGCCTCGCAGGTCAGGCGCGGATGAGTCGACGAAACTTCATACGGCAGTTCCGTCTTGTCACGGGAACCACTCCGGCACGCTGGATTCTCCAGCAACGACTGAGCGAGGCGCGAGTTCTCCTGGAGACGACCGGTTGGAGCATTGACGCAATTGCGCTGGCGTGTGGGTTCGGAAGCACGGTGACCTTTCGACAGAACTTCACATCCGCGTTTGCGACCGCACCTTCCGCCTACCGGAAGCAGTTCGCTGACCACTCCCACAACGATCGCGTCGGAGAAACCGCGACGTCCGTTGGTTCAGGAGGGCGAATACGGAGGGGATGATGCGCCGCGCGCCCTAGATACGACCGATTCGCTTGCCCTCACTATGTGAAGCAGCAGGCCAGCTCTCTGCCCTTAGCGAGCGGCCCGCTCCAGCCACATACGTCGGGAGTACGTGTACTTGAACTGCTCTTGGACTAATACGAAGCCGGACGCCCGCCCAAAAATGCCTCGACGCTCTGTTCGAATTCCATCGCGCGTATCGCGTCGCTTCAATGTCACCAACGGGTGAGTTGACGCACGCACAGCTCTTTCCACTCGTACTGACGTTCTGGCGCGCGCTGCTAGACGATGCGGTGAACCCGGACGGGATCATGCACCTATCGGATTTCTCAAGCTTGGAGCACTGGCGAAGCATGTTGAGAGCGTGGGCGTCGCCCTAGTTTCGGTAGGAGTTTCTCGCATTCGCTTTGGCGATCCCGTGTTGACCGTTTGGCGTATCCCAGGATTGCCGTTTCGGGTTGTCCGGCATCGAGTGCGAGGCAGTCCACCGAGAGTTGAGCCCCGGGATGAGCGTCTGGCCGGCCCACTTCACCGTTGTCACCTCCCGAAGCTGGTGAGCATCTCACTTCGGTGTCGCACCGAACGATGGTGCCAGTTGTGTGGCAATAGGGTTCAGGTTGAGCTTGTCCGGGTCCACCTTGGGCTTGTCGTCCCAAGGCTGGGGGGTATTCGGGTCCGCGAATACGATGCGGTTGGCGCTCCGAACCCCCGTTTCACTGCCTTGCGGCGCCAGGCAGCTGGCCGCGACGTTGACCGGGAAGTCCTGCTGAGTGTCGTCGAAGTTCGGGTCTTTGCGCTTCATCTCGTCGAGGATCGCCATAGTCCCTTCGTATCCGACCGTGCAGGGGAACGGCGCATTGGTCTCGAGGACAAGTCCCTGACGTTGAGACGGTCCGTCTGCCTCAATGGCGGACGGTATTCCGGCGGCGAGGCCGGGCATGAAGATCAGAAGGGGTTGCAGTGCAATGGTTCGTGGCGCCAATGTTCGTGCTGTGGAAGCAAGGTTGCTCAGGTCTGTCGTCAGACTCGGACCCCCGTCAAGGACGAGAGCCCCGACCTGTTCGCTGGCCGGTATGCCGTTGTCGATCACGCGTCGGATGTCGGGGTCGCTGGTGCGCAATTGCGCA
>NZ_LEKE01000108.1:0-13477 GCF_001029585.1 Rhodococcus sp. ARP2
GTGCTCGACGCTCGCGGCATGCCTGACCCCGACTTCGCTTTCACCGTCATGGGAATGGGTTCGCCCCCGGAGGAACTGGACGGAACCGGGCCGTTGCCCTCGCTGTACGCGTCGCTGTATCTGGAGACCATCGCGTTCATGTGCGAACGTCTGGGGATCACCTACGACGAGGTCATATCCGATCACAGGGTCGTTGCGGCGCGAACGGATCTCGACGTGGCCGCCGGACGCATCGCCGCCGGAACCGTCGGAACCACCGAATGGCGCTGGCACGCAATGGTCGACGGAAAGCAGTTCCTCACTCTGGCCATCATCTGGACCATGGAACCCGATCGTGAGGAATACGCGGGGCGCGATCAGTGGGAAGTCCATCTGTACGGCAAACCCGAGATCGTGATGACCGTCAATCTCGTCGAACCACAAGATCCGAACAGCCGGACAACCGCCGGTCAGTTCATCACTGCGGGCCCGGCACTACGCGCCGTCGAGCATGTACTCGCTGCTCCCACCGGCATTTTCGAACCCCCTGTCTTTGCCCCCTTCAGATTGGAGCATTCAGCATGACCACTCAGCCGACGGCCGTAGGTTCGACTGCCACCCGTGAACCCGCCACCCGCGAACCTTCTGTGAACGCGCTCCTACCCGATGGTCGCCCCGTGCAGAATCTCGAAGACTTGCTGCGCAGCCGGGCGATTGCCAGTCCGGAGAGCACCGCCGTCATCTCCGATGACGGCCGTACCAGTTTCCGCGAGCTGGACATCGAAGCAAATCGTGTCGCGAATGCACTTCTACGCGATGGTGTTCGAACAGGTGACCGGGTGGCGTACATCGGCGCCAATGCACCGTCTTTCCTCTCCGTCCTGTACGGATCTTCGAAGATGGGCTCGATTCTGACGGCCGTCAACAATCGGCTGGCACCGGGCGAGGTCGACTACATCCTGAGCAACAGCGAGCCGACCGTCGTCGTACTCGGAGCAGGCGATGAGGGCCTCTCCGACGTCGCCGCGGCGGTCGGTAGCGTCCGGACCGTCGTCACGGTGGACGGTTCCGCAAACTCGGTCTCGTGGAACGACTGGCTCTCCGGTGCAGGGGACGACGACCCAGGAGTGTCACGCCTTCCCGACGATACCGCGCTGATCTTCTACTCGTCGGGAACCACCGGCCACCCCAAGGGAATCGAACTCACCGGCGCGAACCTCGGCCGCGCCCTCGCGACCATGTATCACCTGCTCGATCTCGACACCGATTCCGTGGCCATGTGCCCGGTCCCGTTCTTCCATGTGGCGGGGCTGGGTCTCGCTCTCGTCACGACGCTCGGCGGTGGCGCTCTACTTCTCAAGACCATCGCCGGTCCGCTGGAGCTGGTGGCGCTGATGCAGGAGTACCGGGTGACTCATGCGGTCGCTGTTCCCGCGGTGATCAGCGTCCTCACCTCCCTTCCTGCTGTACGCGAGGCGGATTGGAGTGCCCTGCAGTTCCTGGTCTACGGAGCGGCGCCCATGCCGCTACCCCTGTTACAGGACGCCACCAAGGTTTTCGGATGCAGTTTCCTGCAGGCCTACGGACTCACCGAGTCGACTGGCGGCGTCACCATGCTGACCCCCGAAGATCATCGGGCGACCGACGAGTCGACCGCGCATCGGTTGAAGTCCGTCGGGCAACCGATGTTCGGCGTACCCATCCGCATCGTCGATCCCGTGACGCTCGAAGACGTCCCGGTCGGTACTCGCGGCGAGGTGGTCATCGGCGGCGCTCACGTCATGAGGCGCTACTGGCGCAACGAGGCAGCCACTGCGGCCACCATGTTGGACGGCGACTGGCTCCGAACAGGAGACGGCGGATCGTTCGACGAGGACGGGTATCTCTACCTCCACGACCGCCTCAAGGACATGATCGTCTCCGGCGGTGAGAACGTCTATCCCGCCGAGGTGGAGAGCGTTCTCTCCGGCCACCCCGGCATCCGGGAGGTCGCGGTAGTCGGCGTTCACTCCGATCGGTGGGGTGAGACTCCCATTGCGGTGGTCGTTCGTTCGGGCGATTCGGCTGTCACCGAAGCGGAGATCATCGAGTGGTCACGCGAGCGACTGGCGCACTTCAAGTGCCCCAGTGCAGTTCAGTTCATCGAGGAACTGCCACGCAACGCGAGTGGGAAGCTTCTCAAGACTCGTCTGCGACAGGACTTCGCTTGAGTCCATGACAAGAATTCGGGGCCGGTCGCGTTGAGCGATCGGCCCCGATTTCTGTCGTTCGATGTGAAGCTCGCTCAGCCTGGGTGAATCCGGAATTCGACGCCGCCGACGATCAGGCCGGGCTCGACGGTGTTCGCTCCGATCGACGCCGCCAGATCGACCGCACTGAGCATCGACCGCTCGCCCGGAACGAACGACACGGCGCGCGACCCCAGCGCAATCGAGAGTGATCGCGCCGAATCCAGTTTCTTGCCGAACACTTCGGCCCACAGCGCCGCCGTCTTGGCCGGATCGGGAGAGGACACGTCGACGCCGAGAATGTCGTCGACCCGTGGATCGAGGGAAACCTCCTTCTCCGTCTGGTCCCAGAACCACTCGTCGGCGTCGGGAATCTCGTCGAGTTCTACGAGCAGTCCGAGATCACCGGGATGAAGTTGGACGATCCGGTGACCGTAGGCCTCCAGATCGGCCACCGTCCGAACATCGGCCGCAGCTGCACGTTCCAGATAGGGCTCGATGTTCGAAACCTGGATCGAGAGTGCATAGCCGCCCTCCCCTCCACCCTTGCGGATCCATCTCGCCAGCGAGACCGTCTCGTCGAGCGGCGCGACGATCTCGAGAAATGCCTGCGGCCCGACGGCCAAGGTCTCGTCGGCCAAACCGATGTCTTCGAGCAGTGGATCTGCGAATCCTGGTGCCAGATTCAACGCTTCACGTAATTGTTGACCGGTCTTGTCCAGGTCTCGTGCACCGATCACCACCTGCCGCAGGATCTCCCACGTGCCCGCGTCGTGCGTGCCCGTCACAGTCCGACCGCTTCGGCTGCGGTGTCGGCACTCTGCCAGCGTCGGAGCTCGTCACCCGGCGCCCACGTCGAGTGGGTGCCACTCGAAATCCGTTCGGGAAGGCGAAGTTTGCACAATGGTCCGTCTCCGACGCGGGCAGCGTCGAAGATCAGGCAGAAGGACGCGTCCTCGTTCATGTCGGTGGTCAACGTGATGAGATAGCCGTCGTCTTCGGCGGTACCACCCACGCGTGGTGCCATCGAGGTCTCGCTTCCATACACGCCGTCACCGAAAGAGAATCGTTCCTCGTTCCCCGTCAGCAGGTCGTGTTTGACCAAGCCGTCGAACAGGAACCACGACGGCTTACCAGAAGCCGCATAGGCGTATCGGTACTTCTCACCCGCGAAATTGCCGTTCATCATGCCGAATTCGGTGATCGAGTCACTGAGTTGCTCTTCACGCGTGGCTCCGGTGACCAGGTTCAAACGCCAGCGGTGAAGCCGGGTCTGCATGCGATCGAGAGCGAGGAAACGGAAGGCGCGTTCCCACTGATTGCCCATACCGTTGTCCGACGGCTCCGGATCACCCTGGTAGAAACCGTCCAGAACAATCTCGTCCCCCTCTTCGTAGGCGTTCACGAAGTGCAGGACGTAGGTCGGATCGGCCTCGAACCACTTGATGTCAGCGGTGTTTCCGCGGCGTGGGATGACTCCGAGACGGAGCGGGATATCGGGATGGAAATTCGCGACGTGCGCACCCTTCTCCAGTAGAACCGGATCCCAGAACAAGGGGCAGTCGTTGAGGATCGCGTAGTTCTCCGTGAAGGCCATGTCGTGTGGCAACCGCGGACCGGGAAGCGGGACGTCGACGTAGTGGACCAACTCGTTGGCCGAGTCCACGACGCCGTAGTGCATGTACGGCGCTTCCTTGCTGTAGTTGAAGAACAGCATTTCTCCGGTCTTGTCGTCCACCTTCGGATGCGCGGACACACCCCATTCGAAGGGGAACTTGCCGTTCCAGCTTTCCTTTCCGAGTGTCTCCGCCGACATCGGATCGAGACGATACAGATCTCCGCACTGGTAGAAGCTGGTGAGAGCAGTCCCCCGGTGAACGACGACGTCGGTGCTGGACGCGTCTTTCATCCGGGTGCGCGCACCCTTGCCGCCCTCGGGGCGACTGAGTTTGGGAGACTCGGCGAGTCCGGCCCACAAGGCGCCGCCGGCATCCTGCTCGGCCGCCAACCCGTCAGTCCGTACGAATCGATTGCGGTAGAACGACTCTCCGTCACGAAAGCCCACGATGTGAATCATTCCGTCGCCGTCGAAGGGATGATAAGCCTTCATCGAGGGATGGAGCGGATTCTCGGTGTTGCGCAGGTAGACACCGTCGAGGTCTTTCGGAACCTCACCGAATACGACTTCGAGGTTGTCCGCTTTGAACTCGGTGGTCTGGGGTTGCCACGGGCCGGTGCGATACGGGTGATCGTCATCGGCGGGAAGGGTGGACAACAACTTGCCTACGATTTCGACGTCCATGGAATTCTCTTTTCGACTGATGGGGAAAGGCTGGGCTGCACTTTCAGGAAACTGCGTCGACGACAAAACTGACGGTGGTGGCCGTGCTTCCACCGAAGTTGAGCGTCGCAAAGCGGCTCGCACCCTCGACTTGGAAACCGCCGGCCTTTCCCGTCACCTGATGGGCCGCGTCGAGAAGCATTCGAACACCACTGGCACCCACCGGATGACCACCGCCGATCAGACCGCCGCTGGGGTTGATCGGTAGCTTGCCGCCCATGGCGATGTCACCACTCTCGATGGCTTTCCACGACTCGCCGGGCGCGGTCAGACCGATGTGGTCGATCGCGAGATACTCACTCGCCGTGAAACAATCATGTGTTTCGATCCCGTCTATCCCGGCCAGGTCGACTCCGGCCCGGGAGAAGGCACCCATCACCGCATCCCGAACGTGTGGCATCACGTAGGGATTATCGGCGTCACGGGCCAGCTTCTGCTCGAGACCTAAACCAACAGTCCGGTGACCCCAGCCCGCGATCTGGGCCAGCGGAGTCGCCGCGGCATCAGGATGCTCACGGAGGTACTTGTCCGTCACCAGCACAACCCCGGCGCCACCGTCGGTCACCTGGCTGCAATCGAATCGTCGAACACCGCCTTCCACAACAGGATTGGTGGCGTCGTCGCCGCCTGCATTCCCGAGCAGATCGGGTACCGCCCAACCGCGTGTCTGTGCATTGGGGTTGTTCTTCGCGTTCGCGAAATTGATCTGCGAGATCGCGCGAAGATGAGATTCGTCGATCCCGTAGCGCCGCCCGTACTCCTTCGACACACGATCGAACATGTACGGCCACATGAATTTTGCTTCCTGACCTTCGTGTCCGACCCAGGCTGCAGCGCCCAGATGTCCGGCCGCGTCATCACCCGGAACCGTCTTCTCCAGTTCGATACCCATCACCAGAGCCGCGTCGTAGTTGCCGGCGCGCAGGTCTGCCATCGCGGCGAGTACGGCGATACTGCCCGATGCGCACGCCGCCTCGTGCCGGGACGAGGGCACACCCCATAGATCTGGATGCACGGTGGCGGGCATCGCACCCAGCTGACCTTGGCCGGCAAACAATTGACCGAAGGCATTACCGACGTGGATCACCTCGATGTCGGCGGCAGGAACCTTCGCCGCGGCCAGGGTGTGGTTCACCACCTCTTCGGCAAGGTTCGCGAAATCGAGTTCCTCACGGGTGAAGTTCCGTGCGAAGTCGGATTGGTACCCGCCGAGAATCCAAATGTTCGAAACAGTCATGACCTCTCCCCTTGCCGATCCGGCATCGGTGACGTCACCGAGATACCCGTGCATCGGCGGTTGTAATTTCATCGCAACCGTACTACAACTAGCAGAGTAACTCTACTAATTGAAGGGTTGAAAATGACTGATGCTTTTGTCCTCGACTACGTGCGCACACCGCGCGGCCGAGCATCGACGCGAGGTGCCCTCCACGAACACAGCCCAGTCGATCTTGTCGTCCACCTGGCCAAGGCTTTGCAGGGTCGAACGAACCTCGCCGCAGAACAGATCGACGACGTCGTTCTCGGTTGCGCATCGCAGGTGGACGAGCAGGGCGCGAACATCGCGAGAACTGCCGCACTCCTTGCCGGTTGGGGCGATTCCGTTCCCGGCGCGACCCTCAATCGTTTCTGCGCATCCGGCGTCGACGCAGTCGGCCAGAGCGCAGCCCGCATTCGCAGCGACGACGTCTCCCTCGTCGTGGCCGGTGGCGTCGAAAGCGTCTCCCGCACTCCGATGTTCAGTGATCGCGGACCGCTGTGGATCGACCCGGCAACCATCGCGCAGATCGGCTCCATCCATATGGGTGTTGCCGCCGACTTGAATGCCACGATCGAGGGGTACTCCCGCGACGAGTTGGATGCGTACGGCGTCGAAACCCAGCACAAGGCTGCCGAGGCCTGGCGCAACGGCGCATTCGAGCGGTCCGTTGTGCCCGTTCCCGGCAGAAATGGTGAAGCCGGAATCGCGCACGACGAACTGGTCAGGGCAGAGACGACGGCAGAGGGACTCGCCGCGCTGCCTCCGGCCTTCGAAGGGCTCGGCGCCGCCGGTCAGGATGCACTCGCGCTCGCCGCCTACCCTGAGGTCGGCAAGATCGAACACCTGCACACCGTCGGATCCTCTCCCGCCATGGCCGACGGCGCAGCACTACTACTCCTCGGATCCGAGAAAGCCGCGGCCAGAGCCGGCCTGACCCCTCGCGCACGGATCATCGGATCCGCCTCGACTTCGGTGAATCCGGTTCTCATGCTCACGGCGGGCCAGAGCGCCGTGGAGGCAGTCATCGCTCGAGCCGGGCTTCGTCCACAGGACATCGACGTGTTCGAGTTCGCAGAGGCCTTCTCCGCGCTCTGCCTACGGTTCCGCCGCGATCTTGACGCCGGGCCGGACCGCATGAACCCCAACGGAGGCACGATGGCGATGGGCCATGCATTCGGCGCCACCGGAGCAATTCTCGTCGGCGCGTGTGTCGACGAACTGGTACGGAGCGACGGACGCTACGGTGTGGCCGCGGTCAGCGGCGCCGCCGGTGTCGGAGTCGCGGTGCTCGTCGAACGGATCGCCTCGTGACCGCCAGTTCACTCTCGGGCCGCGTTGCCGTCGTCACGGGAGGGGGTAAGGGCCTCGGCCGTGCCGTCGCACTGCATCTCGCGAGCCGAGGGGTCACGGTGATCGTCAACAATCGAAATCGCACACTCGACGGGAGCGGCCGGGGCCCTGCAGATCAGGTTGTCGACGAAATCCTCGAAGCCGGTGGCCACGCCGTCGCCAACCACGACGACGTCACCGACCCCGAGGTCGGTCGAAAGTTGGTGGACGACGCTCTCACTCGGTTCGGACGACTCGATTTCTGCATCACCAGTGCCGCGGTCAGCGGTCCACAGATGCTCCATCGCACCACCGCCGAGAACCTCAGCACCGTCATCACGACAAACGTCGTCGGGACCGCGCTGGTTGCCGCTGAAGCCTCCCGAGTGATGCGCGAAGCCGGATTCGGGCGCATCGTGATGATTGCCTCGACCGCAGGACTGCACGGCGAACCCACCGTATCCGCCTACGCCGCCAGTAAGGGTGCCGTCATCGCACTGGGCCGCACCGCGGCCGGCGAAGGCGCGAGTCGCAATGTGTTCACCAATGTCGTACTGCCCTATGCCACTACGCAGATGACCGAGTCCGGAATGGACCCACGATTCATCGACATCATGGGGGCCGACCTGGTAGCCCCGGTGGTCACTGCTCTCGTCGATCCCGAGTCCACGACCAACGGGCAGGTGATCGTCACCGCAGGTAACGGAGTGCGTTCGGCCGACGCCGTCGAGGGCTCGACCGAATTCTTGCCCACCACCACAGAACTCGATGCCAAAGCGCTCGACGCACTGCTCGTGACCAGCCGGCTCGGCACTCCTCACACCTATCCGAGCGCACAGGAAGCCTTCGCGGACTTCGCTTCCGAACTGCTCGACCACCACAATCAGAAAGCGCGCGCATGACCGACATCCCATTGGGCGACCTTGCACTGAACTTCGGTGTGAGCGCACTCGCCGTACTCGTCTTCATCGCAGTCGTGATGGCCGTAGCCATCCGGATGAACAATCACTCGATCATCGACATCTGTTGGGGGCCTGGCTTCGCCGTCGTCGCCGTCGTCTCGTACCTGACGTCCATCGGATCGGACGGCAACGATCTGCGTCGCCTCGTGGTGCTGGCGCTGACCGTGGTGTGGGGAATGCGACTCGGCCTCTACATCGGTTTCCGAAACCGTGGGCACGGGCAGGACAAGCGCTACACTGCCCTACTCAAACATCAACAGGGACCGCTGGTTCCGTTCCTGATTCGCAAAATCTACGGCCTCCAGGGCGTTCTCATTCTCGTGGTGTCGCTGCCCGTCCAGTTCGCGATGTACGAGTTTCGCGCCCTCGGAGTCATCGGCGCGATCGGCATCGCAGTCTGGACCGTCGGCTTCGTCTTCGAATCGGTTGGCGACTACCAACTTTCCCGATTCAAGGCAGATCCGGCCAATTCGGGAATGGTGATGGATCGTGGACTCTGGGCCTGGACCCGGCATCCCAACTACTTCGGCGACGCATGTGTCTGGGTCGGACTGTTCATCCTCGCGCTTGGTGATCCATTGGCGCTGATCACGATCGTCTCGCCGATCGTCATGATCAAACTACTGGTGAGCTACAGCGGTAAGGCCTTGCTCGAACGAGGCATGCGCAAGAGCAAAGGCCAGGCCTACGACGACTACGTCGCCCGGACCAGTGGCTTCTTTCCCCGTCCGCCCCGTCCGGCACGAAACCACGCGTCGTGAGCGCCCCCACGAGTGGTCTCGCCGACGTCTTCGATCTGGAATCGACCGGCCCGGACCGGTGGCAGGGGTCGAACGACGGTGTTCGTCTACCTCAATTGTTCGGCGGCCAACTGGTAGCCCAGTCGATTCTCGCAGCCGGGCACACGGTTACCGACGGCAAAGCGATCAGTTCCGTCCACACGCACTTCCTTCGCCCGGGGTCGACGAATCGCGCGACCGAGTTCTCGGTAGATCGCCTTCGGGACGGAAAACGCCTGTCCACCAGAGGCGTCGACGTCCACCAGGACGGACGACTCGTCTGCCGTTCGACGGTCTCTGCCTCCTCGATCGACGAGGGCATCACTCACAGTCGCGCCGTACCCGCCGCGCTCCCGCCCGCTGAGTGCGTGACGTTGCAGGAGTTGGCCGAGGCAGACGGCGGGCTGGGCGAGGTGTGGGAGGAGTTCTCCGCCATCGAGATTCGTGTGTCCCCCCTCGATTCGCAGTCCCCCACGACGCATTCGGCGGCGCCTCCGCGCAACATCTGGATGCGTTCGGCTCAGCGACTGAGCGACGATCCGCTGATTCACGTCGCTGCTCTCGCCTATGCCAGTGATCTGATGCTGATGGCAACCGCGCTGACTCCGCACGGCTACGACATCGGGCAGGAGCACTCGCTCGATACGGATTGGACGGGCGTGTCCCTCGATCACACGATGTGGTTTCAGCGTCCCGTGCGAGCGGACGAGTGGCTCCTCTTCGAGCATTCGACACCCACTGCTCATGCCGGCAGAGCAGTCGTGAATGCCGCGGTCTTCGATCAGTCCGGACTCCAGATCTGCCAAATCACCCAGGAAGCGTTACTCATTGCCCGTATCGAGTGATTCCCGACTCTTTCTGCAGACCACTCGGTACGGTCTCGCGGTGCCGCAGGGTTCGCGGCCTATGATTTCGGGGTGGTACGAGTGAATGCAACCGGATCTTCGGCGTCGGCCGGATCTCCGACACCCACGCCGTCGGTGGGCGTCACCGAGTTGCCTGCGGGCGGACCCAACGCACTGGCGGTCACGCTCGGGCTACTGGGAGACGAGTGGAACCTCTGGATTCTGCGGTTCGCCCTTTTGGGGTCGCGTCGATACAACGACTGGCTGGCTCTCGGGGGAATCTCCAACTCCGTGCTGTCCTCACGGTTGGCAGTCCTGACGGCCGGCGGAATGCTCGAGCGCCGGGAGTACCAGCAGAACCCGCCGAGGCACGAATACTCGGTCACTCGCAAAGGCCAGTCGATCTGGCCGGTCCTCATCACCATGTGGTCGTGGGAGAAGCAGTGGGCACCGAATGAAATCGCGCCACTACCGCCGCTGCGGCACAGCACCTGCGGAAACGACTTCACTCCGATCCTGCGTTGCAAGGAGTGCGGCGAGGACGTGGACGTGCGATCCCTGGACTCCCGAATGGGGCCGAGTGGGGACTTCTCACGCAGTGTGCCCGAAGCAACGTCGAGGCGCCGCTCCACCAAGTCCGAACGCCGACCGGAAATCCTGGCTCACACGATGGAACTCGTCGGCAATCGCTGGTCGGCAGCGATCATCGGGGCAGCTTTCCGCGGTGCCCGTCGCTACGGAGAGTTCGCCGAGATCACCGGTGCGCCGCCGGCAATCGTCGCCGATCGGTTGAAGCACCTCACCGAGATCGGTGTGATGGAAACGCGGCCGCTTCCGGATCGCCCACAGTGGTCGGAGTATCGACTCACCGACAAGGGAACCGCGTACTTCCCCGTCGTGATGTGCATGATCTCGTGGGGTCAGCGCTGGTTCAGATCCGCGGACGGTCCGGACATCGTTCTCCATCACAAGGCGTGTGGAAAGCGGTTCGAAGCAAGGCTGGGTTGTAGTGCGTGTGGTGAGGAACTGAGGTCTTCGGACATCGAGGCGATCGACCTCACCACCTCGGTGCACGTGCCGGGGTCCGGCTGGTCCTGAGATCCCCACTCAGCCGGCAGTGCGGATCCGGTCGAAGCTCCGGCCTCGGTGTTCGAGCGGCAGCCTGTCCCCTCGCCCGAACAATTTGTTGCGCAGCGTCCCCGCTTCGTAGTCGCTCTGGTAGGCGCCCCTCCTCGTCAGCTCCGGAATCACATGCTCCACAATGTCTTCGAAGGTTCCAGGAGTCACCGCGTACGCGAGATTGAAACCGTCGACGTCGGTCTCGGCAACCCACTCCTGCAACTCGTCGGCGACCTCCGCGCCGGAACCGACAACGATCGGGCCGAGCCCGCCGATACCCGCCCACTCCGCGATGTCTCCCACCGTCCATTCGCCGCCCTTCTCGTCGGCCTGACGAAACGATGCGACCGCGGATTGAATGGCGTTGCTCTCGACGTTCCCGATCGGCTCGTCCGCCCGGTATCCGGAGAGATCAATTCCCATCCACCCCGAGGTGAAAACGAGTGCGCCTTCACTACTCGCGTAGCTGCGGTAGTCCTCGAGCTTCGCCTGGGCCAACTCGGGGGTTCGGTCGGTGACGATCGTCAACAGTGTGTAGATGCGGGCCGAGTACGGATCGCGCCCGACCTTCGTCAGTTCGTTTCGGATTCGGGCAACGGTGTCTTTGAGAATCGCCTTTGTCGGTGCACCCACAAAGATCGCCTCGGCATTCTCGGCGGCGAACCGAACCCCGCGTGGCGACGCGCCGGCCTGGAAGATGACCGGCGTCCGCTGCGGAGAAGGTTCGGAGATGTGGATGCCCGGAACCGTGAAGTGCTTGCCTTCGTGCTCGATCGGGTGAACCTTGGAGGGGTCCGTGTAGACCCCGGTGGTTCTGTCACGCACCACCGCGTCGTCTTCCCACGACGTTTCCCACAACTTGTAGAGAACTTCGAGGTACTCGTCCGCGTGGTCGTAGCGATCGTCGTGCTGGAGTTGGTCGTCCTCGCCCATGTTCCGTGCGGCCGACGGGAGGTATCCGGTGACCACGTTCCACCCGATTCGCCCGTTCGTCAGGTGGTCGAGGGTGCTCAAGCGCCGAGCAAACGGGTACGGATGCTCGAAAGCTGTACCTGCGGTGATACCGAAGCCCAAGTGCTCGGTCACGGCCGCCATCGCCGACGCCAGCAGTAGCGGGTCCGAGACCGGTACCTGCGCGCCCTGCCGCAGCGCTGCGTCGTGATTGCCGCCGTACACGTCGTATGTTCCCAACACATCGGCCAGGAACAGCCCGTCGAATCGTCCACGCTCGAGGAGTTTCGCCAATTCCGTCCAGTACCTCAGATCCGTGTACCTGGACGACTGGTCCTCCGGGTGACGCCACAGACCTGGCGATTGGTGGGCGACGCAGTTCATGGCAAAGGCGTTGAAGCGGATTCTGCGGGTCATTCCCGCACCATGCCGTGCCTGCTCCGCGGTGACCACCATTGCGATCAGTGCGATCGGTTCGGCTCCTGCTTGCTCCCGGCGATACCGTCGACTTCGCGACCTCGTCGGCGGGCCGCTACACTGACTAGCGCAGCTGTGACGCCCGAGGCTTCGTGCCGACAGGTCGAGCGGATGCAACAGCAGTATCGGGAATCGAAAACCCCGGCAGCACAGGGTTTTCAGCACTTGTCGGTACGCTCCCCGCCCTCGTAGCTCAGGGGATAGAGCATTCCTCTCCTAAAGGAAGGGTCGCAGGTTCGAATCCTGCCGAGGGCACCAGGTGGGACTCTCCCCACATCGGCGTGACCAACGTGCCATTCTTGAATTCAT
Organism: Rhodococcus sp. ARP2; assembly: GCF_001029585.1. Classification (NCBI taxonomy): domain Bacteria; kingdom Bacillati; phylum Actinomycetota; class Actinomycetes; order Mycobacteriales; family Nocardiaceae; genus Rhodococcus; species Rhodococcus sp. ARP2. The sequence goes on from NZ_LEKE01000108.1 coordinate 12,581, forward strand.
GACGACGCCTCACTCCACGGCAACTCCACCGAAGAACATGTCTTTGATCCCGGGTGGGACGTACTGGATGGGCTCCGAAGACTTCTATCCGGAAGAACGCCCAGTTCACCAGGTCACCGTCGACGGATTCTGGATGGACACGACGGCGGTGACAGTCGCCGAGTTCCGACGCTTCGTGAAGGCAACCGGCCACGTCACCACTGCGGAAATCGCCCCGGATCCCGCCGACTATCCCGACGCCGATCCAGCCCTCCTCGTCCCGGGATCGTTGGTCTTCAATTCGCCACCCGCCCCGGTTTCACTCGACGACTACACCCAGTGGTGGTCGTTCACCCCCGGAGCCGATTGGCGCCATCCCGAGGGCGCCGACAGCAACATCGGGGGACGTGAACGGCACCCCGTCACCCACGTGTCGTACTTCGACGCCCAGGCCTACGCCGCGTGGGCCGGCAAGGAACTCCCGACCGAGGCCGAGTGGGAGTTTGCCGCCCGTGGCGGACTCGATCGCCAGGCCTACGTGTGGGGCGATCACGACTCTCCGGGCGGGCGCCCCGGTGGCAACGTATGGCAGGGCCAGTTCCCCTGGGAGAACCTGCTCGAGGACGGGTACGAGCGCACCGCTCCGGTCGGAAAGTTCCGGCCCAACGGCTACGGACTGTTCGACATGGCCGGGAACGTGTGGGAATGGACGGCCGACCACTACACGTCCGACCACGCCCACAGTTCCAAGAACGTCGCGCCGGCCTCGTCGTGCTGCATTCCTCGCAATCCCCGCGCGGAGTTCGCCACCGAGGCCTTGGCCGGCGAACCCTACGCACGACGGGTGATCAAGGGCGGCTCACATCTGTGTGCACCGAACTACTGCTTGCGATATCGCCCTGCCGCGCGGCAGGGCGC
>NZ_LEKE01000064.1:0-12945 GCF_001029585.1 Rhodococcus sp. ARP2
GCGGCGGCCGCGCGGGTGCCGATGCCTCCACCGAAACCGGCAGTGAGGACGGCGACGACGACGGCGATGATCGCGACCGCGACGCCGAAGACTCCGCCGATGGTCAGTGCTGCGACTGCGCCGATGACCAACATTCCAGCGGCCGCGAGCATGGTCGGACCGGCCACCTTGTTGGCGAGGGCGAACGACTCCTCGCTCCGCAGGGAATCCTCGGTGCGGACACCGGCCCAGCGGTTGCGCGGGAGTTTGCCGATCAGACCGGCGACACCAACTCCACCGACGGCGACAGCGAGCACGAATAGCACCACAGCGACAACGATCACCCATACAGGATAGGCGCGAGTGGAGTTGATGGTATGCCCGGGTCGCACAGGCTCTACCCTGGTTATCGGTATTTCCGTCAGCCAAGTAGATAGCGACCACAGTGACCGAGTCTCCGCAGTCCCCCGATTCACCAGCCGACGCAACTCCGCAGCACCGCTACACCGCGGAGCTCGCCGGCCAGATCGAGCAGCACTGGCAGGACCGCTGGAGTGAGGACGGCACGTTCAACGCGCCCAATCCGGTCGGTCCGCTCTCCTCGCCCGACGGTGTTCCCGCCGACAAGCTCTTCGTTCAGGACATGTTCCCGTACCCCTCGGGTTCGGGCCTGCACGTCGGTCACCCGCTCGGATACATCGCTACGGACGTCTTCGCACGCTTCCATCGCATGCAGGGGCGCAATGTCCTGCACACCCTCGGCTACGACGCGTTCGGTCTCCCCGCCGAGCAGTACGCCGTGCAGACGGGTACCCACCCGCGGACGACCACCGAGTCCAACATCGCCAACATGAAGCGCCAGCTGCGACGCCTGGGTCTGGGGCACGACGAGCGTCGTAGCCTCGCGACGACGGACGTCGACTTCTACCACTGGACGCAGTGGATCTTCCTGCAGATCCACGGCGCCTGGTACGACAAGGCTGCAGGCAAGGCCCGTCGTATCTCGGAGCTGGAAGCCGAGTTCGATTCCGGTGAGCGCGCTCTGGAAGACGGACGCGAGTGGGCGTCGCTGACAGTCGCCGAGAAGGCAAAGGTCGTCGACTCGTACCGCCTTGTCTACCAGTCGGATTCGATGGTCAACTGGTGCCCCGGTTTGGGCACCGTGCTGGCCAACGAGGAAGTCACCGCCGACGGTCGTAGTGACCGCGGAAACTTCCCCGTGTTCCGTAAGCACCTCCAGCAGTGGATGATGCGCATCACCGCGTACTCCGATCGCCTGGTCGACGATCTCGAGTACCTGGATTGGCCGGACAAGGTCAAGGCTATGCAGCGCAACTGGATCGGACGCTCCTACGGCGCCGAAGTTACCTTTGCCGCAGGCGAGTACGGCGTCGATGTGTTCACGACGCGCCCTGACACGCTGTTCGGCGCCACCTATGTGACGCTGGCTCCTGAGCACGACTTGGTGGACAAGCTCGTCGCGGACGAGTGGCCCGACGGTGTCGACGCACGCTGGACTGGCGGTGCCACGACTCCGGCGGAAGCTGTTGCTGCATACCGCAAGTCGATTGCCGCCAAGACCGACCTGGAGCGTCAGGAAAACAAGGAGAAGACGGGCGTCTTCCTCGGTTCCTACGCCGTCAATCCGGTCAACGGCCACAAGGTCCCGATCTTCATCGCCGACTACGTGCTGACCGGCTACGGCACCGGCGCGATCATGGCAGTTCCGGGACACGATCACCGTGACTGGGAGTTCGCGAACGCGTTCGGACTGGAAATTCTCGAAGTTATTGCCGGTGGCGATGTTTCGGAGGCTGCGTACTCCGGTGACGGCCCGCTGGTGAACTCCGACTACCTCGACGGTCTGGACGTAGCCGAGGCCAAGGCGACCGTCATCAGCCGCCTCGAGGAGAGCGGCCAGGGCAAGGGCACTATCCAGTACAAGCTGCGCGACTGGCTCTTCGCGCGTCAGCGTTACTGGGGTGAGCCTTTCCCGATCGTCTACGACGCGGACGGCAACGCACACGCCCTGCCGGATTCGGCTCTGCCCGTGGTGCTTCCGGAGGTCGAGGACTACGCACCGGTGTCCTTCGATCCGGACGACGCCAACTCCGAGCCCTCTCCCCCGCTGAACAAGGCGACCGACTGGGTCAACGTCGAGCTCGATCTCGGCGACGGTCTGCAGACCTACCACCGCGACACCAACGTCATGCCGCAGTGGGCAGGTAGCTCGTGGTACCAGCTGCGCTACATCGATCCCACCAACCAGGACGCCTTCTGCGATCCGCAGAACGAGGCGTACTGGACGGGTCCGCGTCCGGAACTGCACGGCCCCAACGATCCCGGTGGAGTCGACCTGTACGTCGGCGGCGTCGAGCATGCGGTGCTGCACCTGCTGTACTCGCGCTTCTGGCACAAGGTTCTGTTCGACCTGGGCTACGTGTCCTCGAGCGAGCCGTACCGTCGCCTCTACAACCAGGGCTACATCCAGGCATTCGCGTACACCGATGCCCGCGGTGTCTACGTGCCCGCGGAAGAGGTCGTCGAGCATGACGGCAAGTTCTTCTTCGAGGGCGCCGAGGTCAACCGCGAGTACGGCAAGATGGGCAAGAGCCTCAAGAATGCCGTTGCGCCGGACGAGATCTGCGCCGAGTTCGGTGCAGACACCTTGCGTGTGTACGAGATGTCGATGGGTCCGCTGGACACCTCGCGTCCGTGGGCGACCAAGGACGTCGTCGGTGCTGCGCGATTCCTGCAGCGAGTGTGGCGCGTCGTCATCGACGAGGAGACCGGCAAGCCCCGTGTCACCGACGAAGCGCCCGGTGAGGAGACGCTGCGTGCGCTCAACAAGGCGATTTCCGGTGTCATCGAGGATTACACCGCGCTGCGCGACAACACGGCCGCTGCGAAGCTGATCGAGTACAACAACCACCTCACCAAGGCGTTCCCGGGTGGCGCGCCCCGTGCTGCCGTCGAGCCGTTGGTGTTGATGCTCGCTCCCCTGGCGCCGCACCTCGCGGAAGAGCTGTGGTCGCGTCTTGGCCACACGGAATCTCTTGCACACGGCCCCTTCCCCGCTGTCGAGGAGAAGTGGCTTGTCGAGGACACCGTCGAGTACCCGATCCAGGTCAACGGCAAGGTTCGTAGCCGCATCAGCGTCCCGGCGGATGCCGATCGCAAGGCTGTGGAGGAGATCGCCCTGGCCGACGAGAAGATCGTCGCTCTGCTCGAGGGCAACGCACCGCGCAAGGTGATCGTTGTGCCGGGCAAGATGGTGAACATAGTTCTGTAGGCGCTTCGCGCACGTGCGCCGTTTTGGTAGTTACCGCTACCGAAACGGCGCACAGTCGTATCTGGGGCTGTATCCGGGGTGCCAATCAGTCGTTGTCCTGATTGTCCCGCTCCGCGGAACATTCTGTAGCGCGCGTTCGACGCGAGGGCTGTGATGCAGGTAACACGTTGCCGAGAACGGTAGCTGTCGTTCCACTGCACTTCCCCGCAAGGCCCCGGCCGACGGTATTCGGCAGGGGGTCAATCGAATTCGCAGGTGTCCCGAAAGGATTCTTCAGCCATGGCGTCTCATGTCCACAGCGACGGTTCGTCTCCCAGTCTGCCCGAATCAACATCGATACCGGAGCGGTGGACTCCGCGACTGGTGTTCTCGCTGGCGTCGATCGTTCTTCTTCTCGAAATGCTCGCGGTGAGCTACATGATGATTTCCACGGCGCTGCCCGCCATCTCGGTGCATTATCAAACGACGCAGGGAGCTTGGCTGCTCACGTCGTTCCTGCTGCTCGGGGCGGTCGCGTCTCCGCTGCTCGGCAAGCTCGCGGACATGTACGGCAAGCGAAAAGTCCTGCTCTTTGCGGTCGCCGGCGCAGCGGTCGGATCCTTCATTTCGGCGATTGCGCCGAGCTATGCCGTCTTGATTCTGGGCCGGTCCCTGACTGGTCTGCTCGTTCCCTGCCTCTTCCTGAGCTACTCCCTCATTCGAGATGTCTTTCCGCCGAAAACCGTTGCGCTGGCTGTCAGTATTGCAACCTCCGGCATGGGCCTGATCGCTATTCCGGCGCCGTTCCTCACCGGTTGGTTGATCGACAACCACGGGTTCCGGAGCATCTTCTGGTTCTTCGTCATCGGTTTGGTTCTGCTCGGCGTCATGATCTTCGCTTCGACGTCGGAATCAGCTGTGCGACTGCGCTCTTCGCTGGATCTGATCGGTGCAGTACTGCTCGGATCGGGCATCGCCGGAATTCTGATCGGCGTCAGCTTCGGACCGACCTGGGGCTGGAAGAACGGCTCGACACTGGCCTATCTGATCGGTGGCGTCGCACTGCTGGCGGCTTGGGTTGCCTCTGCCCGAGCCATCCGTGAGCCCTTGATCGACCTGCGCTACTTCGGTAAGCGTTCGGTGATGCTCACCGCCGTCGGTGCCGGGTTCTGCTACGGCGCGTCGGGAGTCTTCACGATTTTGCTGCCGATGATGGTGATGACGCCAGCGGTTCTCGGCCTGGGATACGGATTCGGCGTGACAGCAGAGGGATTCGCGATCTTCCAGGCGCCCCTTGGCGGCATGGTGGTGGTCGGCGGCTTGATCGTGGGCTTCCTGGTCGGCCGCAACATTCGACCCCGCCTGCTGATGATCATCGGAATGATCCTCATGGCAGTCGGATTCACCTTGACGGCCACCATTCACGACAACAAGCCGCTGCTCATCATCTTTGCCGGAATCTTCGGTGTCGGTATGGGTATGGGTTACGCCTCCATTCCGAACCTGCTCATCGAGGCAGTGCCGCCGCAGTTGCAGGCAACCACGGCGAGCATGGTCGCGGTCTTCCAGAGCATCTTCCCCGCAGTGCTTCCCGTCATCGCCTTCACGGTGTTGAACTCGCACATCGCGATGGCGATGGAGGGCGCTGTGTTCTACACCGACGAGGGCATGCGTATCGCGTTCCTGATCGGTGCTGCTGCAGCAGTTCTCGGTGCGATCGCAGCCGTGTTCCTGCCGCGAAACATCATCCAGATCGGCGCAGAAGACGGCGCGGCGCAGGAGACGTCCCTCCTACCGGCTCACTGATCACGCGATGATGTGCGGCTACGGGCCAACGCCCGTAGCCGCACATCTCCGTGGTGGCACGTCGACGTCATGCAAGATGAATCTTCTGCAGCGAGATCTCACCCCGCAGTGGACGCTCTGCAACCTGCGCCAGATCAGAGACGAATGTGTCCGCGTTCGATCGGGTAGTGGTGAGTTGAACCGACAGAACGTTGTTCGCCTGACTGCACACGGTTGCGCCGTGCCGGTAGGCGACCAGCGCGACTGGATCGACGCGTTGGAAAGTCGCGGTGACGTGTAGGCCGACCTGTGGGGTCACCGGAACAAACGGGCCGTGGTCCGTCTTGATGCGGACTATCCCGACGATCCTGTTGAGACGCTTGATCAGCATGGCGTCCGAAATCGTTGTCGGGCAACGGTACGCAATTGACATACCGCTGACTCCCGGCGATGTCACGGACATCCACGTGGACAGACTGACGACCTCTACGCCAAGCTTCCACCCCAGCGAAGAAATGCGGGCGAGAACTGCTGCGGTGTCATGGCATTCGACGACCATGGTGCCAACCCGTGTCGTTTCACCCATTCCCACGACCTCTTTCGGCTTAGAGAGGCAGTCCGGGCGCATCGACACCGACGATTCGCGATCCCCGGAAGAAGTCGAGAAGCTCTTTGTCGCCGTGTGCGCCGATACCGCTTCCGCCCCAGAAACTCTGGGTCGAGTGGTCGTCGAGGTCCAGGAGGCTGGTGCTGTTGATCTTGTTCTCACCGCACTCGATTCGGGTCGCAAGTTCACGAGCGGCGTCGACGTCGGCGCCGAACACGTATCCGGCCAGGCCGGTATCGAGAGCGTTGGCCTCGAGCAGCGCCTGCTCGTCGGTAGATGCTCGGTGCACGGTCAGGATCGGCCCGAAGGTCTCCGTCTTGGTGTGTTCCGACGAGATCCCGTGCACCACAGTCGGAGGGAAGAACCATCCGGAAAGGTCCGGCACAGGGGTGCTCGAGACGGCCGTGCCGCCGACGCCGCGGAGAAACTCGACGGTCGCCCGCATCCTTTGGAGTTGAGGCTCGTTCGCCTGCGGACCCATCGTGATGTTGTCGTCATCGGTTCGGCCGAGCGCGATTTCAGCCGTGCGGTCGAGTATTGCGTCGACAAGACGGTCGTGAAGGTGCGGCGGCACGAAGACGCTTCCCGGACTCTCACACCATTGCCCGTTGAGTTTGGTGAACCCGTCGACGAGCGCGGTGGCAGTCAGATCGATGTCGGCGTCGGCGCGGACGATCACGGGGTTGTTGCTGCCGAGCTCGAGTTGAAGCGCCTTGAAATCGGTTGAAGCCGCAGCGGCGATTGAACTGCCGGCTGCTCGACCGCCGGTGAAGGCCAGTGCTCGGATTCGTCGATCGGTGGCCAGTAGGTCCCCGACGTCCCCGTCTCCGTGAATGAGCTGAAACAGAGCTTTCGGCGCGTCGACTTCGGCGATGGCACGTGAGATCGCCTCGGCAAGCACGTTGGGACCCGACGGTGCCCAGTTGGAGGGCTTGGCGATGACCGGAGCACCTGCGGCCAAAGCGAATGCGGTCTTCTTGGCGGTGATGAAGCTCGGTGCGTTCCACGGTGCGATCACAGCGGTCGGGCCCCAAGCCAGCCGATGTAATTGTGCACCTGACGCCAGCTGCTCGAACCCGGAGGAGTTCTCCAGATGCCTTGCAGCACTGCGGAATAGATCGGGAAGCCCGCCGGCGAAAAGTGTGCTGATCAAAAGCGGAAGACCGTTGTTCTTGGAGTCCTCACGGGCGATCGCCGCAGTTCGTTCCTCGACAAGTTCAGCCGTTCTCTCGAGTAGGCGCACCCGGTCGGCTACCGATCGACGGGTCCAGACACCCGATCGATGGAGTTCTGTCGCGGCGGTGATTGCCCTCTCTACCTGTTCGGTGGAGGACGAGAGTTGGGCTTGCAGTTTCTCTCCGGTGTCGGGATCGGTGAGAAATTCGCCGAGTTCGATAGCCGGTGTTTCGACGTTTCCGTCGATCGTGTTGTTCTGGGGCACGAGTGAGCATGAAGTGGTCATGACTGTCCTTCGTGGCGAAATCGTTTGTAGGTCAGATGTTGTCGAGGTAGCGTTCGCGTTCCCAGTCGGTGACCGCGGACATGAAGGAATCCCATTCGTCCTTGGCGACTGCCGCATAGTGCGACACGACCTCGGCGCCGAACGCCGCGAGTGCGAACTCACTGGCCTCGAGCGCACGCGCCGCCTCGTCGAGTGTGCCGGGCAGCGGTTGTTGCTTCACCTTCTCGAGTGTGTCTGTGTCGCTGTACCCGTCGCGTCGTACCGGTGCGCCGGGATCGAGCTTTCGTGTCAGACCGTCGTTCATCGATGCCAAGACTGCGGCCAGTGCGAGATATGGATTTGCGTCCGCCCCTGGCAGTCTCATTTCGAGACGGTTGGCGGACGGCGCTCCGGTGATGAGTCGGCAGGTGGTCGTCCTGTTATCGAAACCCCAGGTCAAGCCGTTCCCCGAAAAATCGTGACTGGCTCGGGTCCGGCGCATCGAGTTGATGGTCGGCGTGTAGAACAGCATGAGTTCCGGGCAGTGCTCGAGAACTCCGCCGACGGCGTGCAGTAGTTCGGCGCTCGCCGTGTTTTCAGCGCTCGCATCGTGGAACGGGAAAGTGTCGTCGCTACGCATGGACGCGTGAATATGACACGACGAGCCCATGCCGTCGGTGCTCGGACGTGCCATGAAGGTCGCCGTGAGCCCTTCTGCCGCGGCGACGTCGTGAACCACCTGCTTGAAGAGCACATGGCGGTCGGCCATCTCGAGAGCGGTTCCGTATTCGAGGTTGATCTCCCACTGGCCCAGGCCGTATTCGACCTGTGAAACCTCGACGGGAATTGCGCTCTCCTCCAACGCGGTTCGTACCCTGCGGAAGAAGGGTTCCATCGCGTTGCCGGCGGTGATGGTGTAATCAGAGGGCACCAGGGTGGTGGGTTCGAGATCTCGGTATCCGCTGCGCCTCAACGCGTCGGGGGTACCCCGGTAGAGGTGGAACTCGAGTTCCGTTGCCGCGTAGACGGTGTGGCCGTCTGATTCGAGCTTGTCGATCTGCTTGCGCAGGATCGTGCGCGGTGCGATCGGGACGAGCTCGCCGGTATGTTCGTCGACCGAGTCTGCGATGACGATGGCAGTGGACTCGAGCCACGACGCACGTCGAAGTGTCCCCAGATCGGGTCGCAGACGGAAGTCGTGCCAGCCGGTGTGCCCGCCGGCGTAGTCGACTACCAGTTTGTCCATACGCTGGTTGGCATCCCAGGCGTACACACAGGTGCACACGTGCAGGCCCTCGTCGATGTTGCCGAGGAAAATTCGCGTCGGGACCCGTTTGCCGATTAATCGCCCGTAGAGGTCGATACCGGCGATGAGGACGGTGTCGATGTCGGACTCGGCGAGCTCGGCCGTGGTGAGCCGGCCTTTCATCGGGCGAGCCATCCGCCGTCGACGGGCAGCTGGACCCCACTGATGTAGGAGGCGTCGTCGGACAGCAGGAAGGAGACTGCAGCACCCATGTCTTCGGGGCGTCCGACGCGCGGCACCAGGAGCCTGGACTTCATGAAGTCGAGAACTTCGCCGGAGGAGACGTCGATGCCAGGCAGGAATGCGGTCGGTACCGGCCCGGGGGCGATTGCGTTGACTCGTACGTTGTACCGCGAGAGTTCGACGGCCAGAGCCTTCGTCAGCATCTTCACTCCACCCTTCGACGCGTTGTAGTGGACCTGGGCGAAGCCCTGGGAGGACACAACCACGTCCGCTTCCACCGTCGACAAGTTCACCACAGCGCCGCTGTTGCCGTCGCGGAAGTACGGGGTGGCGATCTGCGTGACGATGAACATGCCCTTGAGATTGACGTCGAGGACGAGGTCCCACTCTTCGTCGGTGAGGTTCTCGAGAGAACTCATCGTGATCAGACCGGCGTTGTTGACGAGGTAGTCGAAGCGTCCCCATTCGGCGACGGTCGCTTCGAAGGCGGCGCTCACTGCGGCGCGGTCGCGCACATCGGCTTCGAGGGCGAGCGCAGGTGTGCCGTACTGTGATTCGATCAGTGCGACGGTCTCCTTTGCACTTTCGATGTGAAGGTCCACGACCGCAACGCGGGCACCGTCGGAGGCGAGACGCAGCGCGATGCCGCGGCCGATTCCGGAACCTGCACCGGTGATGAGGGCGACCTTGTTCTCATGCGTACGTGACATTGGTGTCTTCCATTCTGTGATGATCGGTCTGGTGAGAAGAATCGGTCCGACGGGAGGTTGCAGCGTCGACGAGCCACGAGAAGAGCGGGTCGATTTCGACGAAGAATTCGGGGTGCCACTGCACGCCCACCACGGGGCGATCGGCGGCCTGGATGGCTTCGGCGACGCCGTCGAGCGCGCGTCCGACGATCCGAAGCCCGCTCCCCGGGGTGTCCACGGCTTGGTGGTGAAGGCTGTTCACGTGAATGCTGTTGCCGAACAGACTGTGTGGGACGGAACCGGATTCCAGAGCGACCTGTTGCGGTCGGTACGAACGCGGATAACCGAAGAAGCTGTGTGCCTCACCGGCGTCGGTCGGAAGGTCGGCAATCAGAGTGCCCCCGCGGGCGACGTTGACGACCTGGTGTCCTCGACATACACCCAGGATCGGCAGTCCGATTTCCCAGGCTGCATCGACCAGGGCGAACTCGAATTCGTCCCGAGCGGGGTCGATCATCGAGGAGTTTGGTCCGGGGGTGCGGCCGTATCGCCTGGGGTCCACGTCGGAACCACCGCTGAGGACGAGGGCGTCGAGATGCTCGACGATTCGGCGCGGATCACTGTGGATGCTCAGCAGGATCGGTTGACCACCGGCAGCGCGGATTTTCGAGGGAAAATCGGTGAAGAACATTTCCATCAACGCGTCGCCGACGACGTTGGGTAGTGACGGCCCGCCGCGGTCGACGCGGCCGGTGACTCCGATCAGGGGCATGGCGGGGAGTGCCTCCGCCGTCATCGTGAATTGGGTCATAGGAGCGAGCATAGAACCATTGAATGGCTTTTCGCTAGAGTTTGGCTTGTAAAGTTGGGGTAACGGGTTCGAAGTGCCGCGCGCTGCTGTATCTATTCAAGGACAGTTGCGAATGGGAGCGTTCGATTTCGTAGGTCAAGACGAAGCGTAAGTGTCGGTCCAGGCACCGAGTAGGGGGTACGAGACGTGCAGATCGACAAGCTGCCGGCCATCGAATTCATGGTCAGTGCACCGACGTTGGGGGAGGATATCGCTCGACGCTTGCGACTGCTCATTCACAGCGGCGCGCTCAGCCCCGGTGATCGCCTGCCGTCCGAGCGTGAACTGTCTCAGCAACTCGAAGTCGGTCGAGTCAGTGTGCGAGAAGCGGTCCGAATCCTTCAGGCGATGGGATACATAGAGGTGCGGCGAGGAGCCACGGGCGGATCGTTCGTTTCGGAGTTGACCAGGCCTTATGAAGACTGGGTTGGCCAGTTGAAAGCGCGAGAAGCAGACATCGACGAGATCGTCGACCTCCGTATCGGGTTGGAAATGCGCACGGCAAGCCTCGCGGCGGTCCGGCGAACCGATCGTCATCTTCTCGAGTTGCTCGAATCCATTGAGCAATTGGGGGTTTCCGGAAGTCGGGGATCGTTCCGGGCTTGTGACGCCAGGTTCCACGGCGGTATCGCCAGAGCGGCGGGAAACAGCAGGTTGGAGGCCGCTGTGGTCGAGGCTCGCGGCGAAATGTTCGTCCCCGTCGATCATCTCGTGTTCGAAGACCAGGTCGAGGCTTCGAGGGTGGAGCACAAGGAAATCTTCGAGGCGATCAAGCGGGGCGACAGCGCTCGCGCGGCGGAGGCAATGGAACGTCACATTCTGCACGCAAAAGACGAGCTCAAACGCTTGGCGCTGCAGGAAGAAGGCTGACGGGAGCGCGACGAACGGACGGTTCGTCCCGTTTTTCGCAAGTAAAAGTTTTGTGAATTGGGTCCCGAATCGACTTCAATGGTTCTAACATCGCCGGTATGACCCATACTTCCGTCAATGCTTCACATGATGCATCCGGCGATGACCGAACTCTACGAGGCTCGCTGGGTACCGGTTCGATAGTCCTCATGGTCGTTGCCGCGGCCGCTCCGCTGACTGTGATCAGTGGGCTTGTGCCGCTGGGCATTTCCGGTGGCAACGGTGCGGGCTTCCCCATGACCTTCGCCGTGACCACCGGTGTACTTCTGCTCTTCGCCGTCGGATTCACCGCGATGTCGCGTTACATCCCGGGAACCGGCGCGTTCTATCTCTACGTCGGACATGGTCTCGGCCGTGGTGCCGGTGTCGGCAGTGCGATGTTGGCGCTTGTCAGTTACAGCACAGTGCAATTGGCGGTGTACGGCTACCTCGGCCCGGCAATGAGTTCGTTGATCACCTCCTACGGTGGTCCGGAAGTGCCGTGGTGGATCTTCTCGCTCGCCTCGTTGGCTCTGGTAGCCGTCCTGGGATTTCGTCATATCGAATTGTCGGGCAAGGTGCTCGGCATCCTGTTGATCGCAGAGGTCGGGATCGTTGTCGTACTCGACGCTTTCATCATCGCCGACGGTGGTCCGGAAGGTCCGTCGACGGCAATGTTCTCTCCGTCGGAAATTTTCTCCGGATCCCCCGGTGTCGCATTGGTATTCGCGCTTGCCGGCTACATCGGGTTCGAGTCGACGGCGATCTTCCGCGATGAGGCGAAGGATCCCGCGCGGACTATCCCGCGAGCGACATACGCCGCCTTGATCCTCATCGGCGGCTTCTATGCTCTCTCCAGTTGGGCGGTCGTGACGGCGTGGGGCGACAAGGGTGCAGTGGACATTGCGAGCACCGATCCCGACGGCATGTTGATCACCACTGCCACTGACTTTGCCGGAACGGTGACAGCCCATCTGATTCAAATTCTGTTGGTGTCCAGTCTCTTTGCCGCAGTTCTGTCTCTCCACAATGTCTTGGCCAGATACATCTTTGTTCTGTCGAACACCGGCGTTCTGCCGGGTGCAGGTGGGCGGACGCACCGCGTGCATGGTTCGCCGCACATCGCGTCGGTGGTGCAATCCTGCTGTGCTCTAGTGCTTCTCGGAGCTTGCATCGTCATCGGTCTGGATCCGGTGACACAGATCTTCGCGTGGTTCGCCGGCGTCGCGACGGTGGGGATCGTGGCTCTCATGTTGCTCACGTGCCTCGCCGTTCTCGTATTCTTTCATCGTACGAAGGTCGATCAGCGCCTCTGGCACACCAAACTTGCCCCGAGCCTGGGGCTCGTCGGCCTCATCGGATTCGCGATCGCCATTGCCGGAAACCTCCCGCTTCTTCTCGGCGGCAACGTTCTGGCCGTGGTGATGACCGGAGTGCTGGTGCTCGCGTTTGTCGGTGGATTCCTCTATGCGCGTCGACGCAAGCAAGTGAGCTTCGAACTCCCGTCATGAGAGGGCCTTCGGTGAAATGATGGGTGCACCCGCACTCGAGAAAGCAGGACGCCCATGACATTCGCGGATCTGGACGGCGATGAACTGTGGAGTTATCTGCAGGAGCGTTCAGGATTGCCCGGCCCGCGCGCGAACCTCGCGCTCATGCTCGAGTTCGCGCGCGGCGCCGACAGTGACGACATCCTGCGGGCGGTGGAGTCCGAAGACGAATACATCCGCTGCTGTGGGATCGTCGGGCTCGGATTCATTCTTGTTCGTTCGCGCGACGAGGCTGCTCTGGACAGTCTGGCGGAGGCGACCACCAGTGCTTCGTGGCGTGCACGTGAAGCTGCCGCGATGGCCGTTCAAGCGATAGGCGACACGGATCCGGAATTGTTCCGGGCGATCATCGAGCAGTGGGCACGCTCCACCCATCCATTGACGCTGCGCGCAGCG
>NZ_LEKE01000068.1:0-151726 GCF_001029585.1 Rhodococcus sp. ARP2
TCTTCCTGTATCACCTCCAGCGTCACAGTGACCATCATGCGAACCCGACACGTCGTTACCAGACGCTTCGAAGCATGGACGGTGCGCCCAACCTGCCCAGTGGGTACGCGAGCATGATCATGCTCGCCTACGTTCCGCCGCTGTGGCGAAAAGTAATGGATCCCAAGGTCCTTGCCCATTACGGCGGTGACATCACCCGAGTCAACGTTCAGCCGTCCAAGCGTGATCGCATTCTCGCCCGATACGGAGCAGCGTGATGAGCAGCTACCGATGCCCGGTTTGTGAATACGTCTACGACGAGTCGAAGGGTGCACCACGAGAAGGGTTTCCGGCAGGAACGCCGTGGGATGCCGTGCCGGACGACTGGTGCTGTCCGGACTGCGGCGTGAGGGAAAAGCTGGACTTCGAGCCGATGCCGGCAACGGCGGGGAGTGAATCATGAACGACTACAAGCTGTATCAGTGCGCGCAATGCGGCTTCGAGTACGACGAGGCAGTCGGCTGGCCGGAGGACGGTATCGAACCGGGAACTCGCTGGGACGACATTCCCGAAGACTGGAGTTGCCCGGACTGCGGCGCGGCGAAGAGCGACTTCTTCATGGTGGAGGTCGAGCGGCGGTGAGTTGCGTCGGCGTCGAACGGACCTGAGCGCGGCGGTAGTGTCGTCACCATGACTTCGACGCCAACTCGTCTGCCGCAGAAAGAAGCGTCGCGCCTGCTGCTGCGTACGTCGGTGCTCGATTCGATGCGTGAGTTGTTGACCGAGCGTGACTGGTCCGAGGTGACGCTGACAGTTCTGGCCAAGCATGCCGGTGTGAGTCGTCAGACGCTCTACAACGAGTTCGGTTCGAGGCAAGGGCTTGCCGAGGCATACGCGCTTCGCCTTGCCGACGGATTCGTCGATGCGGTGGACGAGGCCATGGTGGCGAACGACGGACGTGCAGTCGAGGCATTGACGGCGGGCTTCGGCTCGTTTTTCGCCTCCAGCGCAACCGACCCGTTGGTGATCTCTCTGCTCACCGGTGAGGCCAAGCCGGACCTTCTTCGCCTGATCACCACTGACAGCGCGGTCATCATCGAACGCGCGTCGTCGCGGCTTGCGGAGAGCTTCCAGCGAGGGTGGATTCAGGCGTCACCCGCCGATGCCGGGATTCTGGCCAGGGCGATTGCGCGTCTCGGGCTCAGCTACATTTCGATGCCGCCGGAGTCCGAGGTTTCGGTGGCGGAGGATCTGGGCACATTGCTCGGGCCATTCATCGACGTGGCGCGAGAGGGTCGCGCAGTAGAGGGGCGGGCGGGAGAGGGCGTCTAACCGATAGCCTGGTACACCGATAGGCTTGTGCATAGTTTGCACGTCAACCAGGAGAGGCAGATGACGACCTCAGTTTCAACAACGCCCGTGGCCGAGAGCCGTAACGGCATCGACTTCAAAGTTGCAGATCTTTCGCTCGCGGAGTTCGGTCGCAAGGAAATCCGTCTGGCAGAGCACGAGATGCCCGGCCTCATGGCGCTTCGTCGCGAATACGCAGAGGTGTTGCCGCTCAAGGGCGCTCGCGTTTCCGGCTCGCTGCACATGACCATTCAGACCGCGGTTCTGATCGAGACGCTGACGGCGCTCGGCGCCGAGGTCCGCTGGGCTTCGTGCAACATCTTCTCCACGCAGGATCATGCTGCCGCCGCCATCGTCGTCGGTCCGCACGGCACCCCGGAAGAGCCCAAGGGCGTTCCGGTTTTCGCCTGGAAGGGTGAAACCCTCGAAGAGTACTGGTGGGCAGCGGAGCAGATGCTGACCTGGCCGGGCGAGCCCGCCAACATGATTCTCGACGATGGCGGCGACGCCACCATGCTGGTGCTCAAGGGCGCACAGTTCGAGAAGGCCGGCGTCGTGCCGCCGACGGACGACGACCAGGATTCCGACGAGTACAAGGTCTTCCTTGCGCTTCTGCGTCAGTCGCTCGCCGCTGACAAGGGCAAGTGGACTGCGATCGCCGAGTCCGTCCAGGGTGTCACCGAGGAGACCACCACGGGCGTTCTTCGTCTGTACCAGGTTGCCGCTGCCGGTGAACTCACGTTCCCCGCGATCAACGTCAACGACTCGGTCACCAAGAGCAAGTTCGACAACAAGTACGGCACACGCCACTCGCTGCTCGACGGCATCAACCGCGGCACCGACGTTCTGATCGGCGGCAAGGCTGCGCTGGTCTGTGGTTACGGAGACGTCGGCAAGGGTTGTGCCGAGGCACTTCGTGGCCAGGGCGCTCGCGTCGCGGTCACCGAGGTCGACCCCATCAACGCCCTTCAGGCGCTCATGGACGGCTTCGAGGTCAAGACAGTCGAGCAGGCCATCGGCTGGGCCGACATCGTGATCACGTCCACCGGTAACAAGGACATCATCACGTTCGAGCACATGAAGGCCATGAAGCACCAGGCCATCCTGGGCAACATCGGTCACTTCGACAACGAGATCGACATGGCAGGCCTCGAGAAGTCCGGCGACGTCACGCGGATCAACATCAAGCCGCAGGTCGACGAGTTCACCTTCGCCGACGGCCACTCGATCATCGTGCTGTCCGAAGGCCGCCTGCTCAACCTCGGCAACGCGACGGGCCACCCGTCGTTCGTGATGAGCAACAGCTTCTCCAACCAGGTCATCGCACAGATCGAACTGTGGACGAAGCCGGACGAGTACGACAACGAGGTCTACCGCCTCCCGAAGCACCTCGACGAGAAGGTCGCCAAGATCCACGTCGAGGCACTCGGTGGCACGCTGACCAAGCTCACGAAAGATCAGGCTGAGTACATCGGCGTCGACGTCGAAGGCCCGTACAAGCCGGAGCACTACCGCTACTGACCCGGCGATTCGTCGCTGAGAATGTAGTGCCCGCCGTCCCCCGGTCTGCGCAAGCAGGCCGGGGGATAGGCTTGTCCGCCGTGGGAACACTGGTGGCATTGGAAGGCCTCGACGGAGCTGGAAAGCGAACGTTGATCGGCAAAGTGGAGACCGAACTCCGCCGCGGCGGCACGTCGATCGCGACTCTGGATTTTCCGCGGTACGGAAAGTCGATCCACGCGGATCTTGCTGCCGAGGCGCTCAAAGGATCACACGGAGACCTGGCCGAATCCGTGAACGCGATGGCAGTCCTGTTCGCCTTGGACCGCGCCGGTGCTGCGGATCGGATCTCGGAACTGTTGTCCGCCAACGACATTGTTCTCCTCGACCGCTACGTTGCCTCCAACGCTGCCTACAACGCGGCGCGCGTGCATCAGGGCGTGGACGGCGAGATGGTCGCCTGGATCCGTGAATTGGAGTTGGGTCGACTCGCTCTCCCCGCTCCCGATCTGCAGCTGTACCTCGACGTGCCGGTAGCCCTGGCCGAGCAGCGCGCCCGCTCCCGTGAGGCCCAGGACGCGTCGCGTCAGCTCGACGCCTACGAGCGCGACGGCGGTCTGCAGGCCAGAACCGGTGAGCTCTACAAGCAGTTGGCAGCGACGAACTGGGCCTCACCCTGGTGGATCGTGGGGCCGGAGACGGACCCGGCAGATCTGGCACGCAGGCTCGCGGATTTCGCGTGATCGGTCACCCTGGCAGCCGGGATTCGAACTTTCCGGCACAGTAGAGGGAAAGACGCGGCACGCCGCACGGCCTCGTAACGGTCTGATTCATCGCTCCGAGATGCAACGATAGGGATATGAAACCAAGGATTCTGGTTGTCGACGACGACACGGCACTCGCCGAGATGCTCACGATCGTGCTGCGTGGTGAGGGTTTTGATCCCTACGTGGTAGGCGACGGAACCCTGGCGCTCGCGGCAGTGCGTGAGACGCGCCCCGATCTCGTCCTGCTCGATCTCATGCTTCCCGGAATGAACGGGATCGACGTATGCCGGGTTCTGCGTGCGGATTCCGGTGTGCCCATCGTGATGTTGACGGCCAAGACCGACACCGTCGACGTCGTGCTCGGCCTCGAATCCGGTGCGGACGACTACATCATGAAGCCGTTCAAGCCGAAGGAATTGGTGGCGCGAGTTCGCGCTCGCCTGCGCCGCACCGAAGAGGAACCGGCCGAGCTGCTGAGCATCGCCGACATCGTGATCGACGTTCCGGCGCACAAGGTCAGCCGCGGCAGCGAGCAGATCTCGCTCACACCACTCGAATTCGACCTGCTGGTCGCATTGGCGCGCAAGCCGCGCCAGGTGTTCACCCGTGAAGTCCTTCTCGAGCAGGTGTGGGGATACCGCCACGCCGCCGATACCCGTCTGGTGAACGTGCACGTTCAGCGTTTGCGCGCCAAGGTCGAAACTGATCCCGAGAATCCCGAAGTGGTTCTGACGGTCAGGGGGGTCGGCTACAAGGCCGGACCGCCGTGAGCGGAGTTTCCAGGTGGCGTCGTCGTCTCAATCGACGGCTGACGCCATTTCTGCGGTGGTGTCACTCGATGAGCAACACCCTCGCGCACACGTGGCGACGCTCGCTCCAGTTGCGAGTGGTCGTCTCGACTTTGACGTTGTCCTTGATCGTCATCGTCATTCTCGGTGTCGTGCTGACCAGCCAGATCACCGATCGACTGTTGGAAACGAAGATCACCGCGGCAACCGAGGAAATGGACCGTGCCCGCGGCATCGTCGAAGACCAACTCGCGGGCGTCGACGATTCGACGGCGCTCAACGTTCAATTGGAAAGCGCTGCATCCGGACTGACAAGCCGTCGCAACCAGACCTCGGGCCAGGCCTCCGGGTCGGCCGGCACCTTCGACCCGGTGCTCATCGTGCCTGGGGACGGGCCGCGCCAGCCGACGAGTTCGGGACCGGTCGATCAAATCCCAGACAACCTGCGCGAGTTCGTCAAACGCGGCCAGATCAGCTACCAATTCGCGACGGTGTCCAACCCGAACGGTTACTCCGGTCCCGCGCTGATCATCGGTAGCCCCACCGCGTCGTCGATATCGGGACTCGAGCTGTACCTGATCTTCCCGCTCGCAAGCGAAGACCGGAGTCTGTCGCTTGTTCGAAGCACCCTGCTGATCGGTGGAGCCGTGTTGCTGGTGCTCCTGGCTGCGATTTCGCTGTTGGTTGCCAGGCAGGTCGTGCTTCCCATCCGATCGGCCTCACGAATCGCGGTGCGTTTCGCAGACGGCCGACTCTTCGCAGACGGCCGACTCAAGGAACGAATGCCGGTCCGCGGCGAGGACGACATGGCGCGCTTGGCCATGTCCTTCAACGAGATGGCCGAGAGTCTGTCCAAACAGATCACCCAGTTGGAGGAGTTCGGCAGTCTCCAGAAACGCTTCACCTCCGATGTCAGCCATGAACTCCGCACACCTCTGACCACGGTCCGCATGGCAGCCGACCTGATCTACGACGGCAGCGAAAACCTCGATCCGATGCTGCGTCGGTCGTCGGAACTGCTTGTCGCCGAGCTGGACAGGTTCGAGGGGCTTCTGGCGGACCTCCTCGAGATCTCCCGCCACGACGCCGGTGTCGCGGAACTCGCATCCGAACAACTCGACGTGCGTATGTGTGCGCGAGCGGCCGTTTCCACAGTTCGCCATCTCGCCCGCGAATCCGGCACCGAACTGATCGTGGACATGCCGGACGAGCCCGTCATGGCAGATGTCGATCCGCGCCGCGTCGAACGCATTCTGCGAAATCTCCTGGCCAACGCCATCGACCACGGTGAGGGGAAGCCGATTCTGCTTCGCCTTCGCGCCGACGACAATGCCCTCGCCTTCATCGTCCGCGACAGTGGCGTCGGGTTGCGTCCGGGCGAGGAGAAGTTGGTCTTCAACCGGTTCTGGCGATCGGACCCGTCCCGCGTGCGCCGCAGTGGCGGCACCGGACTCGGCCTCGCGATCAGCGTCGAAGACGCGAATCTGCACGACGGCAAGCTCGAGGCCTGGGGCGAACCGGGAGTCGGCGCCTGCTTCCGGCTGACGCTCTCGCGCACCCGTGGCAAGAAAGTCGTGTCGAGCCCACTGCCTCTCAAGCCGACGACCACAAAGTTCGTCCGCACCCCGAGCGAAGCCGACATCGTCGCCGATACCGTCGGCGAGGTCACGTCGTCCCTGCCGACTCCGCGCGAATCGGACTCGCGGAACGAGTCCAACGGTGGGGATCGATCATGATCGGAACCCGCCGCCGTCTGGCACTTCTCGCAACGACGCTCAGCGTGCTGTTGCTGACCGGCGCGTGCGCGAGTTTGCCGGAATCCTCCTCGCCGCAGGCAATCGGAACTCTGGCAACCGCTGTGCCCGGAACCTCCGTCGAATCACCGGCCTCGGGGCGAGAGCCGGACTTGCTGGTACGTGACTTCGTCAAGGCGAGTACCGATCCGTCCAACCGGCATGCCGCAGCCCGTCAGTACCTCACCAAAGACGCGTCGGCGCGCTGGGACGACGCGGCCAGTGCCGTCATCGTCGACAAGATCGACACCCTGTCGGCGTCGCGAACCAGTTCCGAAGCGGTGTACACGATTCGTGTGAACAAGGTCGGTCGCCTCGACCCCGGCGGGCTGTACGTCCCCGAAGAGGGCAGCTTCGAAGCGAAGATGACGCTGACGTTGACCGATGGCGAATGGCGTATCAGCGATCTGCCACCCGGTGTGATCATGGAGCGCCCGCAGTTCCTCGGCGCATATCAGCGGAAGTCGTTGTTCTTCCTCGACCCGACCAGCCAGACAGTCGTCCCCGACCTTCGCTGGATCTCCGGCGGACAGGACCAGGTGGCAGCTCAGCTGATCGGCCTCATGATCGACGGACCGAAGGCAGCGCTGGCGCCGGCTGTACGAAACGAACTCGGCAATGGCGTGTCGGTGATCGGTCCGATCACCAAGGCCGACGGCAAGCCGGGACAGGTCGGAGTCGGTCTCGGCGGTGTGCGCATCAACTTCCGTCTGGACAATCCGATGGATGCTGCGACGCGCGGTTTGTTTGCAGCGCAAGTCATCTGGACGCTCGCCAATGCCGATGTCGCGGGACCGTACGTTCTGGAGATCGACGGCGAACCGCTGGACGCGGCTCATGCGGAAGGCTGGACCACCGCCGACGTCGCGTCCACCAACCCGCTGGCCACCACGAGTGCGACCGTCGGACTGCACGCACTGCGCAACGGTTCACTGGTGAGCGTCAGCGAGCAGGAGGCGACTCCGGTGCCCGGTTTCGCGGGCAATGCGGGCAACCTCACGGCGGCTGCTCTCTCGCGGGACGGCAAGTTGGTCGCAGCCGTCGCAGACACCGCTCGGCCGGATCCAGCCACCCGGTTCGACTTGTCGCTCGGTACATACGGCGATGGTTCCGCTCCGGTGCTCGAAGGCAGCGCCATCACCCGGCCCTCGTGGGAACTCGACAACAACGCGGTCTGGGCGGCGGTGAACGGCAATACCGTCGTTCGGGTCGTCCGCGAACCAGGAACCGGTCGGGTGTCGGTCACCAACGTCGATGTCGGGGCCTTGACGTCGGTCGGCTCCACGATCTCGGAATTGCGTCTCTCTCGCGACGGCGTGCGAGCCGCGATGATCATCGACGGCAAGGTCTACCTGGCCGTGGTCGTGCGCACACCCAGCGGGGTCTACGCCCTGACGAGTCCGCGTGCTGTGGCGTCCGGCTTGGGCAGTACCGCGCTCTCACTCGACTGGAGCAACAGCGACACCATCGTGATCGCTCGCAGTGGAGCCGACATACCGGTCGTCCAGGTCGCGATAGACGGTTCACGAATGGACGCGCTGCCGAGTGGAAACCTGACCGCTCCCGTCACCTCCGTCGATGCGTCGCCGACCACCGAGTACGTCGCCGACGCGCGTGCGGTGTTCCAACTGAACAACAACGACCCCGCCGGGGATCGACGCTGGCGTGAAGTGACTGTGCTGACCGGACAGAAGGCGATTCCGGTTCTACCCGGCTGACGTCTCGGTGCTCTGGTGCATGTCTGTGCTCTGATGCATGTCGGTGCTCTGATTCATGATTCGGCCATGGGGGACAAGAAATTCGGTGCCGGATTGCTCGATCTGCTGTTGCCACGCGAGTGTGGTGGGTGTGGCCGCACGGGGACACTGTGGTGCGGTGAGTGCGCGGAACTGCTGCGTGACCATCCGGTTCAATTGAGTCCGCGCGTAGACCCGGGCGTGCCGGTCTGGGCACTCGGCCGCTACGACGGCCCCAGGCGGCGCAGTGTGATCGAGATGAAGGAACGGGGTCGTCGAGACCTCGCAACGCCTCTGGGGATCGCTGTGGCCGGTGCATTGGGCACTCTGGAACGGTGGGGAGAGGTCGGCGGCGGGGGTCGTACGCCGATCATGCTGGTGCCGGCTCCCACACGCGCCCGAGCGGCGCGTTCTCGCGGGGGTGATCCGGTTCGCCGGATAGCCGAGAGTGTGCGCGAAAAGCGGGAAGTTGGTTCTGTCGAGGGGTGTCCGGTACGTGTCTGTCCGATTCTCCGGATGACGCGAGGCGTACGTGACTCGGTCGGACTGTCCGCGGCCGACCGGGTGACCAATGTGAACGGTCATGTGTCTCTCGACACCACTGCAGTCTCTTCGATTGTCGGGGACGGCGACATCGTCCTGCTCGACGACGTCCTGACCACGGGAGCGACTGCGGCAGAGTCGGTTCGGGCTCTCGCGCTCAGTGGGATTCGGACAACTCTCGTGCTTGTTCTTGCAGGGGCTTAGATGAATTTCGTTGGAACAGTGGCACTCGCGCGCGTTACGTACTAGCGTCGGCGGCACACCCGAAAATACTGGTAGGAGGTGGTACTTCGATACTGGTGCCGGGCGGATCCCCTCTCGGTACTTGCAGAATTTGCCGCCGCCCACCGTGGGGCGGGGCCGTAATTGGGAGGTACGAGTGACGACCCCTTCGCAAGCCTCGTTTTTCATCGAGGACGCCACCATCGAGCGTTCCGAGAATGCCGCAGCTCCGAGATCCGACGTCGTAGTCAAGGGACGAAATGTCGAGATCCCCGATCACTTCCGAATCTACGTTTCGGAAAAGCTGGCGCGACTCGAACACTTCGACCCCTCCATATTCCACTTCGACGTGGAACTCCAACATGAACGCAACCGACGACAGGCCAAGAGTTGCCAGCGCGTCGAGATCACCGCTCGAGGTAAAGGCCCGGTGGCCCGAGCCGAAGCGTCCGCAGACAGCTTCTACGCCGCCTTCGAATCGGTGATCGACAAGCTCGAGAGTCGCCTCCGTCGAACCAAGGACCGCAAGAAGGTCCATTACGGCGACAAGCGACCGGTGTCCGTCGCGGAGGCAACCGCCTCCCTCGTCGACGCAGACTCGCTCGGAGTCACACCGGACATTTCGCTGAACGGCCAAGAGCCGGACGAGTACGACGGCCCGGGACGCGTGGTCCGCACGAAGGATCACCCGGCCGAGCCGATGACCATCGACGACGCTCTGTACGAGATGGAACTGGTCGGACACGACTTCTTTCTCTTCCATGACAAGGAGTCGGACAAGCCGTCCGTCGTCTACCGTCGTCACGCTTTCGACTACGGATTGATCCGCCTGACATGACCCAATCGGTGGTGGGTTTGCTCGCTCGCCGCCGGTAGCGCCTACCATGGAATCCGGCCGGAGTTTTCGGACCCCGGCCGGATTTTCAGTGTGTGACCCCTGTCGCCGAAGATTGAGGACGAAGAAGACTGTGCCGTCGCTGTCGCTATCGAAGCTGCTCCGTGTTGGTGAAGGTCGCATGGTCAAGCGGCTCAAGCACATCGCCGAGCATGTGGAATCTCTGTCGCCCGATGTCGAAGGCCTGACAGACGAGCAACTCAAAGCCAAGACCACCGAGTTCCGTGAGCGCTACGCCGCCGGGGAAACCCTCGACGAGTTGCTGCCCGAGGCATTCTCCGTGGCCCGCGAGGCGTCGTGGCGCGTGATCGACCAGAAGCACTTCCACGTGCAGATCATGGGCGGCGCGGCCCTGCACTTCGGCAACGTCGCCGAGATGAAGACCGGTGAGGGCAAGACCCTGACCTGTGTTCTTCCGGCCTATCTCAACGCGATCGCCGGTGACGGCGTCCATGTGGTCACGGTCAACGACTACCTCGCCAAGCGTGACTCCGAGTGGATGGGTCGCGTTCACCGCGCCCTCGGCCTCGAGACCAGTGTGATTCTCTCGGGTATGACGCCGGCTGAGCGCCGCGTCGCCTACGCAGCCGACATCACGTACGGCACCAACAACGAGTTCGGCTTCGACTACCTGCGCGACAACATGACGCATTCGCTGGACGACCTGGTCCAGCGTGGCCACGCGTTTGCCATCGTTGACGAGGTCGACTCGATCCTCATCGACGAAGCCCGAACCCCGCTCATCATCTCGGGTCCGGCCGACGGCTCCAGCAAGTGGTACAGCGAGTTCGCTCGCATCGCGCCGCTGCTGAAGAAGGACGTCCACTACGAGGTCGACATCCGCAAGCGCACCATCGGTGTGCACGAGGCGGGCGTCGAACTGGTCGAGGACCAGCTCGGTATCGACAACCTGTACGAAGCCGCGAATTCTCCGCTGGTGAGCTACTTGAACAACGCGATCAAGGCCAAGGAGCTCTACACCAAGGACAAGGACTACATCGTCCGCGACGGTGAGGTCATCATCGTCGACGAGTTCACCGGCCGCGTGCTGGTCGGCCGCCGCTACAACGAGGGCATGCACCAGGCGATCGAGGCCAAGGAGAAGGTGGAGATCAAGGCGGAGAATCAGACTCTCGCCACCATCACGCTGCAGAACTACTTCCGTTTGTACGACAAGTTGTCGGGCATGACGGGTACCGCCGAGACGGAAGCTGCCGAGCTTCACCAGACCTACACCCTCGGTGTGATCCCGATCCCGACCAACCGCCCGATGGTCCGAGTCGACAACGGCGACCTCATCTACAAGACCGAAGAAGCCAAGTTCGACGCGGTGGTCGACGACGTCGTCGAGCGCCACGAGAACGGCCAGCCCGTCCTGATCGGTACCACCAGCGTCGAGCGCTCGGAGTACCTGTCCAAGCAGTTCACCAAGCGCGGCGTTGCACACAACGTCCTCAACGCGAAGTTCCACGAGAAGGAAGCGACCATCATCGCCGAGGCCGGTCGCTCCGGTGCGGTCACCGTCGCGACCAACATGGCCGGCCGCGGTACCGACGTCGTTCTCGGTGGTAACCCGGACATCATCGCGGACATCGCGCTGCGCAAGAAGGGCCTCGATCCGGTCACGACGCCGGACGAGTACGAAGCAGCCTGGGACGCAGTCCTGGACGAGGTCAAGGCTGAGGTCAAGGCAGACGCGGAGAAGGTCCGCGACGCCGGCGGCCTGTACGTTCTGGGCACCGAGCGTCACGAATCGCGTCGTATCGACAACCAGTTGCGCGGTCGTTCCGGACGTCAGGGTGATCCCGGCGAATCGCGGTTCTACCTTTCGCTCGGTGACGAGCTCATGCGCCGCTTCAACGGTTCGGCACTCGAGTCGATCATGACGCGCCTCAACCTTCCCGACGACGTCCCGATCGAAGCCAAGATGGTCTCGAAGGCCATCAAGAGCGCTCAGACTCAGGTCGAGCAGCAGAACTTCGAAATTCGCAAGAATGTCCTCAAGTACGACGAGGTCATGAACCAGCAGCGAACGGTCATCTACAAGGAGCGCCGCCAGATCCTCGAGGGTGAGGACATGGAGGGCCAGGTCGAGCAGATGATCACTGACGTGGTCACCGCCTACGTCGACGGTGCCACCGCCGAGGGATACGTCGAGGACTGGGATCTCGAGCAGCTGTGGACCGCGCTCAAGACGCTCTACCCGGTCGGCATCGATCACAAGACGTTGGCAGGGGAGGACGGCGCAGGCATCAACAGTGACCTGAGCCGTGACGACCTGCGAACCGCTTTGCTCGAAGACGCCCACGCGGCGTACAAGAAGCGCGAAGCCGAGATCGATGCGATCGCCGGCGAAAACGGTATGCGTGAACTCGAGCGTCGTGTCTTCCTCTCGGTCCTGGACCGCAAGTGGCGTGAGCATCTCTACGAGATGGATTACCTCAAGGAGGGAATCGGTCTGCGTGCGATGGCCCAGCGCGATCCGCTGGTCGAGTACCAGCGCGAGGGTTACGACATGTTCATCGGCATGCTCGACGGATTGAAGGAAGAGTCCGTCGGATTCCTCTTCAACCTGCAGGTCGAGGCAGCTCCGGCGCAGCCCGCGAGCGGAATCTCCGTCACGGCCGGCTCGGCCGCTGCGGCGTCCGCCACGGCGCCCAAGCCGCTCCCGACGCAGGAAGCTGCAGCCAGGACAACCGGAACTGCTGCCCCGACGGCGTTGCGCGCCAAGGGACTTGACGACGAAGGTCCGTCGCGATTGACGTACACCGGCCCGGACGAGGACGGCAAGGCGAAGGCAACGCGGGACTCGGCCGCCGACTCCGGTGACGGGGCCGCCTCGCGCCGCGAACGTCGTGAAGCAGCACGGACGCAGTCGAAGAGCAATCGAGCTCCGAAGTCCAAGCGCAAGCGCTGAGGTTCAGTACAGCTGAGCTACCAGCGCAGTTAGTACTCAGCAGGCTGGACGGTCACACCACGTGTAGTGCGGTGACCGTCCAGCCTGTTCCGTCTGTATGGTCGATCCGACCCGCGACGGCAAATGTCTGCGTGCCTCGTGTGTACGTCGCACAGACTTCGGCGGTACTCTTCGACACTGCTTGAACGTGGGTGCGGTGAACGGCCGCGCCGCCCAGCTTCCGGGCAGAAAATTCCGAAGTATAAAGTCGCGCAACAACTTCCAGGACGGACGGCGTCAATACGCCCTTGAGTTGCCGCGGATTTCGTCGCCGGTCGACGGTTTCGAGAACCAGGCGAAGCGATCGGTTCCAGAAGATGTCGGCACCCGCCAACTGCGGTTCCAGCACGTGAGTGAAACCGGCACTGGGCGACGTCCCGTTGTGTGGCGACTTTCGTGGGCGACGCAGCATTCGGTCTGTTCGGCACTGCGCTCGGTCGGGTCGGCACTGCGGCCGCGTAAGCGCGACGGTATGCGCGTGAGGCTCGAATTGTGGTGCCGGCTCGAGAATGATTGTGCAGTCCTGCTCCATGACATCCCCCCGGATGATCGTGCGTCCGAGATGGTCGTCTCGGACTTCGCTCCCCCGAGCGATGGTGAGAAGCATGACACGAAACGCTCGAGATGTCGCCGTGATCACCATCGCGACTTAGGGTGATGGCGTGCGGGGACTTCTGTTGGATGTCGGTGGCGTGCTGTTCGGTCCGGGATCGGATCTCGACGGCTTGAGCGCGGTCGTGCGCGCGGTGAAGGCCCGCGGAATCGTGACGGGAATCGTCAGCAACGATCCCGGCGGTGCCAATGCTCAGTGGTTGCGGGATCTCGGAGACGGGGTCTTGGTCGACGACGTGATCTTGTCCGGT
Organism: Rhodococcus sp. ARP2; assembly: GCF_001029585.1. Lineage (NCBI taxonomy): Bacteria > Bacillati > Actinomycetota > Actinomycetes > Mycobacteriales > Nocardiaceae > Rhodococcus > Rhodococcus sp. ARP2. The sequence goes on from NZ_LEKE01000068.1 coordinate 13,393, forward strand.
GATGTCGAGATGGCGAAGCCCGACGCCGAGATCTATCTATTGGCGGCGAGTCGTTTGGGCGTCGAGCCGGAGGACTTCGTTTTCGTGGATGATCTCGAAATCAACGTCCGGGCGGCGGTGGCGGTCGGGATGGTCGGGGTCCACCACGTCGGCTCGGAATCGACCATCGAGGAGTTGTCGATTCTGTTCGATCTCGGCGAAGGAGGGGACACGAAGCCATGGTGAACAGACTGACGACTCAGGATGCTGCTTTCTACTTCCTCGAAGCCGGGACGACGCCGATGCATGTCGGCTCGTTGGGGATCTTCAGGCAACTGCGAAACGGGATCGATCACGAGGAATTGCTTCGTCTGGTCGAAGAGCGGCTCGGATCGGTTCCGCGTTACCGCCAGCGAGTGCGTGAGGTGGCGTTCGGCCTGGCCCGCCCCGTCTGGGTGGACGACTCGGATTTCGACATCACCTATCACGTACGCCGATCGGCTCTGCCCAAACCAGGTTCCGACGAACAGCTGATGGATCTGATCGCGCGGCTGACGTCGAGACCCCTCGACAGCACGAGGCCGTTGTGGGAGATGTACCTGGTCGAGGGGCTGAGCAGAAACAGATTTGCCATCTTCACGAAGTCTCATTCGTCGTTGGTGGACGGCGAGGCGGCTCCAGAGATCAGTCAGGTGATCTTCGATCCGGAGAAGAATCGAGCGCCAGGCCCCGAAGAATTGTGGATGCCCGCCAGGCCACCGAGCGATACCAGCTTGTTGGTCAGTGCAATGGCAGATCTCGTGACGAGCCCGGGGGAGGGGATCGCGCGGGCGCGTGCTGCGTTCAACGACGTGACCACATCCGTCACCGAGGCTGTGAGTGCACTCGGGAAACTCGCGGAAGTGGTTCGAACGGCGACCCAGGTGGCCCCGTCGAGCCCGCTCAACGCCAGCATCTCGCGCAATCGACGCCTTGCGGTGGCCAAGACGTCTCTCGAGGACTATCGACGTATTCGCGCGCGGTACGGGTGCGAGATCAATGACGTGATTCTCACCGTCATCGCAGGTGCGATGCGGAACTGGCTGCTCTCGCGTGGTGAGCCGGTGACCGAGGCGACCATCGTGCGGGCGATGGTGCCCATGTCGGTGTACACGGACGGCCCCGAGAGTCCCGACGTCGACGATCCGCAGGCGCCGGGGCATGTTTCGTCGTTCCTCATCGACCTGCCTGTCGGTGAACCCAACGCGGTTGTTCGGCTCTCTCACGTGGCGCATGCGACGGAGGCATTCGCGCGTCAGGGTCGGCGGGTCACCGCGCAGACGATGGTGCGAATGTCCGGGTTTGCGCCGGCGACGCTGCATGCGATGAGCTCCCGTGCGGCCAGTAGTCTGTCGCAGCGAATGTTCAACTTGATGATCACCAATGCGCCAGGGCCACAGTTCCCGCTCTACCTCGGTGGGGCTCGGATGCTGGAGATGTATCCGGTGTCGCCACTGCTCAAGAATCAGACACTCAGCATCGCCCTGACGTCGTACGACGGAAATGTCTACTACGGTTTGAATGCCGACCGTGACGCGATGTCGGACGTCGACGTCGTTCGTTCGCTGATCTTCGAGTCACTCGAGGAATTGACGGATGCGAGTCGGTGACGAACGAGCATGAAGGTGGTCTCATGAGGGTGTACGTACCGGCGACGGTCGAGATTTTGCAGAAGTTGGTCGCAGATCAGGAGTTCGACCCGATGAGCCGGACGGCTTTTGCGGTCACCCCGACTCTGCGTGAGTCGTACGCGGCGGGCGATGACGACGAGTTGGCCGAGGTCGCCATGGGTGAGGCTGCGCGTGCGTCGCTGCGGCTGATCGCCGGAACCGAGGGTGATGTCACCTTCCGGCGTGCTGTCGTTGCCGCCGACGTCGACGATGCCGATGTGAAGTTGCGGCCCGATCTCGACGATTCTGTAGTTCGATTGGCGGGTCCTGTGACGATGGCTCAGGTTGCATCTGTGCATGTCGACCTCGAACAGGCAGAATCGGACATCGAGCGCGCTGCTGGCATAGTCGACGCGGCGGATCTCGGTGACGCCGATGCCGAGTTCACGCTCGGCGACGCGGAGGACCACGAGTTGGCGTGGTACGCCGCGCAGGAGTTGCCGTTCTTGCTCGACCTGCTGTGAATGTGCTTACCGTGAAGTAACCTACGGTACCGTAACCTGATAACCTACGGTACCGTAGGCAGTGGGTTCGGAAGGTGAGAGGTGGAGGTCTGATGGGTCTGAAGGACTGGATCGAGGCACCGGCAGCGTCGGTAGTTCCGGCAGCGCGGTCGAAGCTCAATCTGCTTCGTGGTGCGGCGGCTCGGCTGACCACACCATTGCTTCCCGACGACTACCTGCACCTCGCAAATCCGTTGTGGTCCGCCCGCGAGCTGCGTGGTCAGATCGTCGAAGTCCGGCCTGAGACCACGGATTCGGCGACCATCGTCATCAAGCCGGGGTGGGGATTCGACTTCAATTACCAGCCGGGGCAGTACATCGGCATCGGTCTGCATATCGACGGACGCTGGCATTGGCGGTCGTACTCACTTACTTCGCCTCCCAACTGGGAGAACAAGCGCATTTCCATCGCGGTCAAGGCCATGCCAGAGGGCTTTCTCTCGAGCCACCTCGTCAGCGGGGCCGTGCCGTCGGGAACCATCGTTCGACTGGCCACGCCTTCGGGTAACTTCGCGTTGCCGGATCCGCCGCCGGAGAAGATCCTGTTCATCACCGCCGGCAGTGGCATCACTCCGGTCATGGGCATGCTGCGGACGATGAACCGGCGCGGTCAATTGCCCGACGTCATGCACATCCACTCGGCTCCGACGGAATCCGACGTGATGTTCGCCGACGAACTCACGGCACTGCACGCCGAGCACGAGGACTTCGTGAGTCACGTTCAGCTCACGCGCCGCGACGGAAAATTCAAACTCAGTTCCCTCGACACGGTCTGCCCCGACTGGCGTGAGCGCCACACCTGGGCGTGCGGACCCCTTCCGTTGCTCGACGAGCTCGAAGACGTCTGGAAGGCGGAAGGCATCGAGGATCGACTCCACATGGAGCGATTCGCGGTTTCGCGCATCGACGCCTCGGCGGACGGCGGCACGGTCACGTTCGAGAAGTCGGGTAAGACGATCACCGTCGACGGCGCGACGACGCTTCTGGAAGCCGGCGAGCAGTCCGGCGCCTTGATGCCCTTCGGTTGCCGCATGGGCATCTGCCAGACGTGTGTCGTGCCTCTCGTCGCCGGCCACGCAATCGACCTACGCTCGGGAAAACAGCACGCGGAGGGCGAGCGCATTCAGACGTGCATCTCCGCTGCCGCCGGCGACTGTACGCTGGACGCATAGCTTCTAGGCACACGGAGGACCACGGTGGCCATCACCGATATCAAAGAGTTTTCGCACCTCACCGAGGCCGATGTCGAAGCTCTCGGACGTGAACTCGATCAGATTCGACTCGACATCGAAGACTCTCGTGGAATCCGGGACGCCCGCTACATTCGTCGCGTCATTCGCGTCCAGCGGGCGTTGGAGCTCGGTGGGCGTATCGCGCTGTTCGGCAGTCGGTACCGACCGGCATGGCTGGTCGGCACGACCCTGCTGAGCCTGTCGAAGATCATCGAGAACATGGAGCTCGGGCATAACGTCATGCACGGGCAATGGGACTGGATGAACGATCCCGAGATTCACTCCGTCTCGTGGGAGTGGGATCAGACCGGTCCTTCCGAGCACTGGAAGCGTGCGCACAACTACCAGCACCACACGTACACCAACGTCGTCGGGATGGACGAGGACCTCGGTTTCGGGATCCTGCGTATGACGCGGGACGAGCCGTGGAAGCCGATCAACCTCTTCCAGCCGATCGCCAACGTGATCTTGGCGGCCACGTTCGAGTGGGGCATCGCGCTGCACGACCTCACGGCGGCAGCCGAGTTGGAGGGCGCGGAAAAGGGGCAACTGAACTCGCAGGCGAACAAAGACTTCGCGCGCAAGATCTTTCGTCAGGTGGGCAAGGACTTCATCTTGTTCCCCGCGCTGACGGGGCCGGCGTGGAAGTCGACCATGACGGCCAATGCCACCGCGAATCTCGTGCGCAACCTGTGGGCGTACGTCGTCATCTTCTGTGGTCACTTCCCGGACGGCGCCGAGAAGTTCACCGTTGCCGAATTCGAGCAGGAGACTCGTCACGAGTGGTACCTGCGCCAGATGCTCGGTAGCGCGAACTTCAATTCGGGCAAGCTCATGGGACTCATGAGCGGCAACTTGAGCTACCAGATCGAGCACCACGTCTTCCCTGATCTGCCGAGCAACCGCTACCCCGAAATTGCCGTGAAGATGCGTGCATTGTGCGAGAAGTTCGATCTCCCGTACACCACCGGTTCGCTCTTCAAGCAGTATCTCCTGGCGCTGCGCACGATCCACAAGCTGGCCTTGCCGGACAAGTGGCTGACTGCGACCTCGGACAATGCTCCGGAAACGTCCTCGGAACTACGGTTCCGTGACTCAGGGTTCCGGGACGCAGCCATGGCGATGGTCGAGGACCTGCGTACCGATCCGGTCACCGGCAAGCGCCTCGGATTGTTGACCGCACTCAAGTCGCAGGCGCGTTCTCGCATGCCGAAGCGCCGGAAGTGATATAGGTTACATCGGGAAAAACCTAACCTACGGTGTCGTAAGTTACGCTACAGTAGGTGCAGTTGATCTGAACGATTCGAAGTCATGATCGTTCTGCACTTACTACTTTGCGCCTAACTCACTGCTAGGAGGCTTTCCATGGCGATTGCAGATGTCAAGGAATATGCACATCTCACGGACGCCGACATCGAGGCGCTCGGCCGCGAACTCGACGCGATTCGTCGCGACATCGAGGAGTCGCGCGGCGAGAAGGACGCGCGCTACGTGCGCAACGTCATTCGCCTGCAGCGTTCACTCGAAATCGGCGGCCGCGCAGTGCTTTTCGCCAGCCGTCGCCGTCCGGCGTGGCTCGCCGGAGTTGGCCTGCTGACGCTCTCGAAGATCATCGAGAACATGGAACTCGGGCACAACGTGATGCACGGTCAGTGGGACTGGATGAACGACCCGGAGATCCACTCCACCTCGTGGGAGTGGGACGTCACCGGTCCGTCTGCGCACTGGAAGCAGACCCACAACTACCTGCATCACAAGTACACCAACGTCCTCGGAATGGACGACGACGTCGGATACGGACTCCTGCGCGTCACCCGCGATCAGCGATGGAAGCCCTTCAACGCCGGCAATCTGGTCTACAACACGCTGCTTGCGCTGTTCTTCGAGTACGGCATCGCCGCACAGCACCTCGAGCTCGGCAAGGTGGCCAAGGGCCGCGCCGACAAGGAAGAGACCCAGCGCAAGCTCCGCGAGGTCGGCGAGAAGATCGGCAAGCAGGTCCTGCGCGACTACGTCATCTACCCGGCCATCACCGGCCCGGCGTGGAAGAGCACGTTGTCGGCCAACTTCACCGCCAACACCCTGCGGAACGTGTGGACCAACGCGGTCATCTTCTGCGGTCACTTCCCGGACGGTGCCGAGAAGTTCACCAAGGAAGACATCGACAAGGAAACGCAGGCCCAGTGGTACCTGCGTCAGATGCTCGGTAGCGCCAACATCGAGGGCAGCGCGCTCATGGACTTCATGACGGGCAACCTGAGCTACCAGATCGAGCATCACTTGTTCCCCGATCTGCCCAGCAACCGCTACAAGGACATCGCGGTCACGGTGCGTCAGCTCGCGGACAAGTACGACCTGCCGTACACGACGGGCCCACTTGCCGTGCAGTACGCCAAGTCCTGGCGCACCATCGCCAAGCTGTCGCTGCCCAACAAGTACCTCAAGGACACCGTCGACAATGCGCCCGAGACGGCGTCGGAGCGGATGTTCGAGGGCGAACTGACGTCGACTGTCGATCCCGTGACCGGGCGTCGTAACGGTCTCAAGAGCGCCATCGCACGTAAGCGCAAGAGTGGAAAGCTGCGCAGCCTTCTCGGCCTGCGCTGATTTCCCGCCTGCGCTGACCATACGCAACAAGCGGCCCGACACCATTCGACATGGTGCCGGGCCGCTTTGCTGTTCTCGCTAAGGGGTGTCGCTCAGTACTGATCGTTGGACTTGATCGCTTCCAGCAGTTGTCGCACAGCGACGACGCGTCGAGCGGATTTGCCCTCCAGCAGGTCGAGCTTGCATTCGGGGTCTGCCGGCGGCCCGAGGTGCGTGCATCCGCGCGGGCAATCCTCGATCGCCGCAGCGAGATCCGAGAATGCAGCCACCACGTTCTCGGGCGAGATGTGCGCGAGACCGAACGAACGGATGCCCGGGGTGTCGATCACCCAGCCGCCACCGGCGAGGGGGAGTGCCACCGATTGCGTCGATGTGTGCCGGCCCTTGCCGACGCCGGATACGATGCCGACCGCTCGATTGGCATCGGGGACAAGGCGATTGACCAATGTCGATTTTCCGACACCGGAATGTCCGATCAGGGCGGTCAACTTGTGCTCGAGGATCTGCGTCAGTTCGTCCAGGGGATCGTCGCGACCGGCGACGACCACTTGGATGTCGAGGTCGGCGAAAGTGCTCGCGAATTCCTCGGGTGGTTCGAGGTCGCTCTTGGTCAGGCAGACGATCGGTGTCAGGCCACCCACGTAGGCGGCGACCAGTGCGCGCTCGACAAAACCGGTGCGCGGTGGGGGATCGGCGAGTGCCACGACGATGAGCAACTGCTCCGCGTTCGCGACGACGATGCGTTCGAAGGGATCAGTGTCGTCGGCCGTCCGTCGCAGAACCGTAGAACGCTCGGAGACCCGGACAATACGGGCGAGGGTATCGGTTTTGCCGGACAGATCGCCGACGATGTCCACCTGATCGCCGACGACGATGGGGGTTCGGCCAAGTTCGCGGGCACGCATCGTGACGATCAGTCGGTCGGGGTCGCCGCCGAGGACGCAACCCCAACGGCCACGATCCTTCGACACCACCATCCCCGATTCGGCCGAGAGATGTTCGGGCCGAGTCTTCGTACGGGGGCGGGATCCGCGGCCGGGACGTACCCGGACGTCGGACTCGTCGTACTGCCGCGGACTCAGAAGCTTGCCTTCGGTGTCGCCGGCGAACTCTCGAGCATGTCGATCCACATGTTCTCGAAGCCGGGCAGTGTCTTGGCTGTGGTTCCGACATCGTCGACGTCGACGCCGTCGACGACCAGGCCGATGATGGCGCCGGCTGTTGCCATGCGGTGGTCGGCATACGAGAGCCATTGTCCGCCATGGAGTTCCGCGGGAACGATCGTCAGGCCGTCGTCGGTTTCGGTGACGGAACCGCCGAGCTTGTTGATCTCGTCGGCGAGGGCGGCCAGACGGTCGGTCTCGTGCCCGCGCAGGTGTGCAATACCTCGTAGATGCGAGGTGCCCTCGGCGAGAGCGGCCAGGGCCGCGACGGTGGGGGTCAGCTCTCCCACGTCGTGGAGGTCGATGTCGATGCCACGCAGTTTCTCCGGGCCGCGAACGGTCAGCACGCCGTCGGCAAGAGTGACGTCGGCGCCCATCGAGGCGAGGATCCCGCGGATCGCGTCGCCGGGCTGCGTCGTCGACGACGGCCACATCGGGATGCTGACGGTTCCGCCGGTAACAGCGGCTGCGGCCAGGAACGGTGTGGCGTTGGAGAGATCGGGTTCGATCGCCCAGTCCACGGCGCGCACCGGCCCCGGTGCCACTCGCCACGTGTCTGCGTCTCCGCCCGTGGCTGGTGTCGTCACGGAAACTCCGGATTGGCGGAGCATCTCGACGGTCATGTCGATGTGTGGCATGGACGGGACGGGCTTGCCGTCGTGGTGAACGGTGACACCCTCTTCGAAGGCAGCAGCCGAGAGCAGGAGACCGGAGACGAACTGCGACGAGCCGGATGCGTCGATGGTGACCGTTCCTCCGCGTAGGGATCCGGTTCCGGTGACGGTGAACGGGAGTGCGTCACCTTCGATCCGAGCGCCGAGACCGCGCAGTGCCTCCAAGATGGTGCCGAGGGGGCGGGTGCGTGCTTGCTCGTCGCCGTCGAAGCGGACGCTGCCGTCGGCCATCGCGGCGAGCGGTGGCAGGAAGCGCATCACGGTGCCGGCCAGGCCGCAGTCGACCTCGCCGCCGCGCAGGGGCCCAGGGGTGATGCGAAGCGTGGTCGGATCGCCGGCTTCCTCGACGCCGATGCCGAGGTCACGCAGAGCTGCGATCATCAGGTCGGCGTCACGGCTGCGAAGTGCACCGGTGATCGTGGACGGGCCATCCGCAAGTGCGGCAAGAATCAGAGCTCGATTGGTGATGGACTTGGATCCGGGCAGCGTCACCACTGCATCGACGGGTGCTTGGGCCCTCGGGGCGCTCCACAGACTCAGACTCACATGGTCCATCTTCTCTCATCGGTGGGGGAATGGTCGAAACCGTGCCACCCTGGGTGTCATGTGCGGAAGGTATGCGACCACAGCGGACCCGGCCACCCTGGCGGTGGAACTCGATGCGCTCGACGAGACGGACCACTCGGCGCCCGTCGAAGCCGACTACAACGTGGCCCCCACGACCGAGGTGTTGACCGTCGTCGAACGCCACGATCGGGAGAACCCCGACAGCGATCCGACCAAGAGGATTCGGCGGATGCGGTGGGGATTGGTGCCGTCGTGGACCAAGGAGCTGGGCAAAGGCCCGGTCCTGTTCAACGCCCGCGCCGACTCGCTGGCGGAGAAGCCGGCGTTTCGGACCGCCTTCAAGTTCAAGCGTTGCCTGGTCCCCATGGACGGGTGGTACGAGTGGCAGACCGAGGCCACCGGCGGGAAAAAGGCAGCGAAGATTCCTTACTACATGCACCCCGACGACGGATCACGGCTGTTCATGGCGGGCGTGTGGTCTGCCTGGCGGGACCCGAGGGTCGAGAACGCGAGCCCCGTCCTGAGCTGCTCGATCGTCACAGTCGACTCTCTCGGTCACCTCGAGCAGGTTCACGACCGCATGCCCCTCGCCCTGCCTCGTGACCGCTGGGAGGCGTGGCTCGATCCCGACAACACCGTCGATTCGGCTCTGCTCGAACCGGTGCCGGACCTCTTCGAGCGGATCGACGTCGATCGAGTCCGGCCGCTGGTCAACAGTGTCAAGAACAACGGGCACGAGTTGATCGAGCCGGACGTCGACCGTGCCGGCGAGCAGATCAGCCTGCTCTAGTGGTCAGCCGAGAGCCCAGGTAACGGTCACCTCGAACGAGACCTGCTGGGTTCCCGGGGCGAGAACCATGTCGGACATCGAGGCGTCGGGAGCGCGCATGGTCTGACCGCCGCTCGTGTCGTGTGCCTCGGTGATGGTCACGACGTTCTCGAGCGACGTACCGGACAGATCCGCGTACTGCTCGGCACGGTTCTTCGCGTCCTCGAATGCCCGGGTGCGAGCGTCGGCCAGAAGCTGAGAGTCGTCGTCGATGGCGAAGGCGACGTTGCCGAGCCGTGCCGCGTTTCCGCCCGCCGCGATGCCGGCGTCCAGGACAGAAGAGGCCTTGTCGAGATCGCGCACGACGATTCGTACCGAGTTGGTTGCCCGGTAGCCGGTCACGTTGCCGCCGACGAACGGTCCGCCGCTGGCGTCGTACTGCGGCTGGACGGACAGATCGCTTGTCTGCACGTCCTCGGGGGCCACACCGGCGGCGACTATCGCGTCGATCATCTGACGGGCCTTGTCATTCGCCTCCGAGACCGCTCCCGATACATCCGGGGCAACCACCTCGATGCCGATGTCGGCATTGAGGATGTCCGGCGCCCCGCGGACCTGCCCTGATCCGACTACCGTGACTTCCTTGGCGGCATTGTCCGAACTCCCGCAGGCCGTCAGCGAGACGGTGAGAGCTGCCGCTGCAGCGGTCAGTGCAAGAGTTTTCAGGTGTGGTCGCATGGTGAGACCGTAGCGACCGGATACTCAGCCCGCCGTGATTTGCGCCGTGACCGCGCCACTCAACTGCGCGAGGTCCGTCGGAGCCAGCTCGATCTCGAGCCCGCGCCGTCCGGCGCTGCAGAGAATGCGGTCCCAGTCGAGCGCCGACGCATCGATCACGGTCGGCAGTTTCTTGCGTTGGCCGAGCGGTGAGATACCGCCGAAGACGTAGCCGCTCGAGCGCTCGGCTTCGGCGCGATCGGCCATGACGGCTTTGCTCGCACCGAGGGCAGCGGCTGCGGCTTTGAGCGAGAGCTTGTTCGGGACCGGCAGGACCGCGACGGCGAGCTTGCCGGTGTCGAGTTTGACGACCAAGGTCTTGAAGATCTGTGCGGCCTCGACTCCTACCAACTCGGCCAGTGCAGTCACCGCCTCGTCGCCGAACGATTCGGCGCGAGGATCGTGGTCGTAGCTGTGAACGCGGTGCGGTGTCTTCGACTTGTCGAGAAGTACGGTCGCAGGGGTCGCTGTTCCGGCCATGAGGAGCACCCTATGTGGATAGCCGACAGGTGCATCCGACCAGGCCGGGAACAGAGTCGCAGACTCCCGTGTTGGTACCAGTTGATGAAACTTGTCCCGAGAAGCGAAGGAGCGACCGTGCTGGCTGTGTGTGAGCCACCACCGGCCCGTGGGTCGGATCTTCAGTTGGCGGTAACCTTGATCCCTACGGCTAGTGAAGGGATCAGAGTGCTGGAACACGACCGGCCCAAGGACGAACCGTCAGGGGTAACTGAACCTATCGACGGCGCTGTGTCCGAAACGCCCGAAACTGCGGATGAGTTGATTGCCCGGTTCGAGCGCGACGCGCTCCCGCTGCTCGACCAGTTGTACGGCGCTGCCCTGCGCATGACGCGGAATCCGGCTGATGCCGAGGATCTCGTGCAGGAGACGTACGTCAAGGCGTACACCGCTTTCCGTTCGTTCCGTGCCGGTACCAACCTGAAAGCCTGGCTGTACCGGATTCTCACGAACACCTACATCAACTCGTACCGCAAGAAGCAGCGCCAACCCGCGCAGTATCCGACGGACGAGATCACCGACTGGCAGTTGGCTGCCACCGCCGAGCACACCTCGACGGGGCTGCGATCGGCCGAGGTGGAGGCGCTCGACGCGTTGCCTGACGATGACATCAAGGCGGCGCTGCAGTCGCTTCCCGAGGAATTCCGTATGGCCGTGTACTACGCCGATGTCGAAGGATTCCCGTACAAGGAGATCGCGGAGATCATGGGCACACCCATCGGAACGGTGATGTCGCGACTGCACCGTGGTCGCAAGCAATTGCGTGGTCTTTTGGCCGATGTCGCAAAAGACCGGGGATTCAATCGGGACGGCGCGGTCGACACAGCCACAGTCGCAGCCACCGAGACGGAAGGTGTCACACGATGAGTGAGCAGGACGAATTCGAAAGGCTCGACTGCTCGGCAGTCATCGCCGACGTCTGGTTGATGCTCGACGGTGAATGCGACGATTCGAGTCGTGCGCGCCTGCAGCGTCATATCGACGATTGTGGATCGTGCCTCGAGGCCTACGGGATCGAGGAGAAGGTCAAGAGCCTGATCAACCGTAAGTGCGGTGGAGACCACGCGCCGGAAAGCCTGCGTCAGCGGCTCACCGTCGAGTTGCGTCGGACCATCGTCATAACGACTACCGAAACCGACAGCTAGCCCGTCAGCGAAGATCTGAGCGGCAGCAGTCGGAAGGCAGTAACGCCGAGGGGCGGGGAAGCAATGCTTCCCCGCCCCTCGGACGTTTTGTTGCGCTACATGTCAGGCGTTTGGACGCTTGCCATGGTTAGCGGCGTTGCCCTTACGGCTGCGCTTCTTACGACCACGCTTACCCATGATTGGTCTCCCTTCTGTTTCTTTCGCGTCATTGTTTCACGCCGATGCCGGTGTGGTTCCATTGGCAGGTCGATCGAGTGATCCGTCGACGTATTTTCGTGGTCAGAGTGCAGTTCCGACAGAAGTGAGGTTCACGATGGCAGAAGACGTGCGCGCCGAGATGGTTTCGACGGTCTACCAGGTCGTCGTGAGCGAGGGAGACGTCGTTGCGGACGGCGACACCCTGGTCATCCTCGAATCCATGAAGATGGAGATTCCCGTCCTGGCCGAGGTTCCGGGAACGGTGACGACGGTGGGCGTCAAGGTCGGCGACGTGATTCAGCAAGGCGATCTGATCGCCGTGATCTCCTAAGCCGGACGATGTCCACTCTCAGTGACCTCCTCGCCGAACACACCGATCTTCCCGGTGCGGCGGTCGACCATCTCCAGCGCGTCGTGGGGGAGTGGCAACTGCTCGCCGACCTCTCCTTTGCCGACGTTCTCCTGTGGGTGGGCACCGAATCGGAGAAGAACCGATCCGAGGGGACGGTCATCTGCGTCGCGCATTGCCGGCCGACAACGGCATCGACGGCTTTTCCGGAGGACGCAGTCGGAACGGTCGTTTCCGAGTCCGAGCACCCGCAGGTTCTTCGCGCTCTCGTCGAGGGCCGCGTCGTGCGCGGGGAAGACGAGACGTGGCGTGAAGGAATGCCGCCGCGTCGGGAAGCCGTTCCGGTGCGTCTGGACGGGCGAGTCATCGCGGTTCTGAGCCGCGACACCAACCTGTCGCACCAGCGAGCGCAGAGTCCGCTCGAGCTCGCGTATCTCGATTGCGCCGAAGACCTGTGTCAGATGATCAGCGACGGAACCTTCCCGATCCGAGAATCGCGCTCCGACACGAACTCGAGCCCACGTGCGGGCGACGGCTTCATCCGTCTCGATACCGAAGGCACCGTCGTCTATGCCAGCCCGAACGCGCTCTCGGCTTATCACCGGATGGGTCTGAGTTCGGATCTGGTGGGCCAAGACCTCGCGGCGTTGACCCGTTCGTTGGTCACCGACCCGTTCGAGTCTCAGGAAGCTGCGGGATACATCCGAGATACGTTGGCGGACAAGCCCGGTCGCCGTATGGAGATCGAGGCGCGCGGGGCGACCGTTCTGCTGCGAGCCCTGGTTCTCAAGCCGGGCGGCCGGCATGTCGGTGCGGCGGTCGTCGTCCGCGACGTCACCGAGGTCAAGCGTCGTGATCGCGCTCTCCTGAGCAAGGACGCAACCATCCGCGAGATTCACCATCGAGTGAAGAACAACCTGCAAACCGTCGCGGCGCTTCTGCGTCTACAGGCCAGGCGAACCGGCAACGACGAAGCGCGACAGGCGTTGACAGAGTCGGTGAGGCGCGTGACGTCCATCGCCCTCGTTCACGACACCTTGTCGATGTCGGTGGACGAAGAGGTGGATCTCGACGAGGTGATCGACCGGTTGGTTCCCATGCTCTCAGATGTCGCGGGAGTGGGTGTGCCGGTGGCGATTCGGCGTGAGGGCAGTTTCGGAGTGTTCTCCGCCGAGCGCGCCACCCCGCTGGTCATGGTGCTGACGGAGTTGGTGCAGAACGCGATCGAGCACGCTTTCGATCCGGGAGTGACCGGCACGGTCACACTCAGCGCCGAGCGTTCTGCGCGCTGGTTGGACGTGATCATCCACGACAACGGGCGCGGCCTGCCGGAGAACTTCGACCTCGAGAAGTCCGATCGGCTCGGACTCCAGATCGTGCGGACTTTGCTGGGCGCCGAACTCGGTGGCTCGCTCGGACTGCACCCGGGAAGCGGTGGCGGCACCGACGCGGTTCTGCGTGTGCCGCTCGGTAGACGCACTGCGCGTTACTGATTCGAGCAGCGTTAGCGATTCGAGCAGACAAAAAGCCCGACACCATGTGGTGTCGGGCTGTCGTCTTCGACTGTGCGGAGGGGCTGTTCTCCGCCGCGAGTCGAACGTCTCGGTTATACCTAGACGGAAGTGCGTGCACGGGTACGTGCGTTACGACGCTTGAGTGCGCGACGCTCGTCTTCGCTCATTCCGCCCCAGACGCCTGCATCCTGACCGGACTCGAGAGCCCAGGACAGGCACTCGGCGGTGACGGGGCAGCGGTTGCAGACAACCTTGGCATCAGCGATCTGAGCGAGGGCCGGTCCACTGTTTCCCACCGGGAAGAACAGTTCGGGATCCTCGTCGCGACAGATTGCGTTGTGGCGCCAGTCCATCTTTTTTCGCTCCTTAATTGGGTGTGTATTCACACCATTTGGTACCAATGAGTTTGTGTGTGCGTCATCAATGTTTCCGCACTGTTACTTGTGAATGCTTTCACGAACTCGCGGTATGTCAATAGGTTTGAACGGGTTCGTGGGCCAACTCACTAATTTGTGACACACCTGACGGCCACCTGGGCGTCACCGGCATTTTACCCGATTTCGACTATTCGGCACCAGAGTTTTTGCAGGTCAAACGTGTTGCCTGACTCACGTCGGAATCGGTGCGAACACTTCCAGTGCATCCGGGACCGAGGTGAATTCGACTTTTTCGCGAAGTCCGATGTAGTCGCCGTCCATCTGCAGTCCGATCGGTCGCGACGATTCGATGGTGATTGTCGGGACGTCGTCGGTGCGTAGAAGGACCTTTGATTTCGGTTCTGCGCCGCGTGCGAGGAGCTGTCGCACAACCCGCAGAGACGGTAGGACTTTGGTGCTCGTCATGGCGAAGATGCCGAGTCCACTGTCGAAGGTCGTTCCCGGATTGGTGTGTACGGGACGCTCTTCCAGATATGTCCACGGGCTCGAGTTCGACACGAACGCGTAGTGGACTCCGGAGACGGGATCCTGATCGGGGAGGTGGACTGTCAGGGCGGGCTCGGCTCGCTTGGCACGGAAGAACGCCGCGATCGCGGTTCGGACATACCGGGCGGGTGTGGCGGCGTCACCGTTCTTACGGCTGGCGTCGACGGCTTCGCATACATCGGCGTCGAGGCCCATTCCGGCGTTGAATGTGAACCAACGGTTGTCGCAGTGTGCGAGCCCGATTCGGCGTCTCGTTCGTTCCGAGAGTAGATCGACGAGTTGGTTTGTGGCGTCGATCGGGTCGGCGGCAATACCGAGTGAGCGCGCGAAAACGTTTGCCGAGCCTCCCGGGACGACAGCGATCGTCGGGATCGGACCGACCGGAACCGATTTCATCGACGCGGGATGCGGTGACCCGAGCAGTCCGTTGACCACTTCGTTGACCGTTCCGTCGCCGCCGTGGACGATCACCGAGCCGAAGCCGTCTTCGTGGGCTTCGCGCGCCAGTTCGGCAGCGTGTCCCCGATGTGTGGTGTGCGCCACAGTAAGTCGCACCCGACTCTCGAGGGCGTGTGCCAACAGGTCACGACCGGCAGCGGTGGTGGAGGTGGCATTGGGGTTGACGATCAGCAGTGCGCGCACGGGGCATGAGCCTATCCGGTGTCGTGTTCTAGGCTGGCCTCGTGCCGAATACCGCCAGTCCGAACGCCCTGCCCAAGACAGTCACATGGGCAGGTGCCCTCGTGACGCTGCAAGGGCTGGTTGCCGCCGGGTTCGCGATCGTCGCAGTGATTCGCGGCGCGACCGGTCACGATCAGAGCGTCACCAACGGATACGGATTTGCCGCCTGGGTCGCGATCCTCGGCGGCGCGGTGTTGGCTGCCGGTATCGCTTTGCTGACGGGCCGCCGGTGGGGCCGGGCAATCGCCGTCGTCGCGCAGTTGCTGCTCCTGCCGGTCGCCTGGTCGCTCCTGACCGATTCGCATCAGGTGCCGCTCGGCATCGTTCTGGGTGTCGTCGTTCTCGGCGCTCTGGGCTGCCTGTTCTCGGCTCCGACGTCTCGATGGATGGCAGCGGAGTACGGAGCGTACGCAGACGAGGTGTCGCCGGAAGAGGGACGCCCGGACGAGACCGAAGAGCCGCGGGACAAGTAGGGCGGAACGCCTACCCTGCTTCAGTCCTACTCAGCTTCGGCGGCAAGAGCCCCGAGGTGGGTGCCGGTCAGGCGATACGTGGTCCACTCCGTCTTCGCGTCGGCACCGAGTGACTCGTAGAACTTGATCGAGGGGGTGTTCCAGTTGAGCACCGACCAGGACAGCCGGGTGTAGTCGTTGTCGGTGCACTCCTTGGCGAGCGCGGCCAGAAGAGCCTTTCCGTGGCCTGATCCGCGCTGGCTGGGCTTGACGTACAGGTCTTCGAGGTAGATGCCGTGGGCGCCGTCCCACGTGGAGAAATTGCGGAACCACAGCGCCATGCCGACGACGTCGTCAGCCGAATTCACAGCGACGTGCGCGAAGGCCGTCGCGGCCGGCCCGAACAATGCCTCGCCGATCTGTTCCGCCTTCACGGTGCACTCGTCGAGGGCCTTCTGGTAGTCCGCCAACTCGTAGATCATGTCGGTGATCGGCTGGACGTCTGCGGGCGTGGCGCGTCGGATCATGGGGAGAATCTTAAGCCTCAAGCCTCCACGAGCGGCGGCACGTTGTGATGGACGAGGTGGCTGGCGCCGTGCTCGTAACCGAGAACCGTGTAAGCGCCCGGGAACAACGCGAAACGCTTTCCTTCGGTGACCGGGAGCTCGAGCCAGCGGGCGATGAGCGCGCGTGAGAAGTGGCCGTGCCCGATCAGGATCACGTCCCGCTCGGGTAGCTGCGAACGCACCATCGACAGCACCATGTCGGTGCGGGCATGGATCTGATCGGTCTGCTCGCCGCCGGGGCACGGGTGTGTCCAGACGGTCCAATCGGGCACCGTTGCGCGGATCTCGGGCGTCGTGAGGCCTTCGTAGTCGCCGTAGTCCCATTCGGAAAGTGCATCCCAGGTTCGCTCTTCCGGCAGGCCGGCGAGATCACCCGTCAACTGTGCGCGCAGCCGCGGACTCGTCAGAATCATGGGGTTCCGGAGGTCGAGGGTTCGCAAGCGATTTCCGGTCGCGGTTGCCTGCATCTCGCCGAGCGGAGTCAGCGGAACCTCGGTCCGGCCCGTGTGTTTCCCGGTGCGTGCCCACTCGGTTTCACCGTGGCGCATGAGTACGACGCGAGCACCGAGGGGGATCGACGAGGGGGCGGACTGGGAGGTCATGTCGACCATCATTGCAGGCTGCCTCGCGTGTGTAGCTCGCCTCCTGGCGCGAAGTGCGCAAGGATCTACGTGTGACGACGGTTCTCGCAGTGGCGAATCAAAAGGGCGGCGTGGCTAAAACCACTACCGTCGCTTCTCTCGGTGCGGCTTTGTCCGCGCTCGGACAACGAGTTCTGGTGGTGGATCTCGACCCGCAGGGCTGCCTGACGTTCTCGCTCGGACACAACCCGGATCGCCTCGAGCGTTCGGTCAACGAGGTCCTGGCGGGTGATCTCGACGCGGTCGACGCCGTGCTGAAAACGGACGACGGTATGGATCTCCTGCCGGCCACCATCGATCTCGCGGGCGCCGAAGCGCTGCTCCTGATGCGACCCGGTCGAGAGTTCGCGCTCAAGCGGGCGCTGTCTCCGCTCCTGGGTTCTTACGACGTCATCATCATCGACTGCCCACCGTCGTTGGGTGTGCTCACACTCAACGGATTGACTGCGGCGCAGTCGGTTCTGGTTCCACTGCAATGCGAAACCCTCGCACACCGCGGCGTCGGACAGTTGCTGCGTACGGTTCGTGAAGTCCAAGCCATCACCAACCCGGATCTTGTTCTGCTCGGCGCACTTCCGACTCTGTACGACGCTCGAACCACGCACAGTCGCGACGTACTCGCTGACGTCAGTGACCGCTACTCCCTCGCCGTTCTGGCGCCTCCGATTCCACGCACCGTCAAGTTCGCCGAGGCCTCTGCTTCCGGCGCGACGGTCCTTGCCGGGCGAAAGAACAAGGGCGCGGATGCCTATCGAGAACTCGCCGACAATCTCGTAAAGCATTGGGCTGGAAATGAAGTCGTGACTTTCGCGCCGGAACTGGCGCTCTGAGGAAGGCGAGAGCTTCTAGCGCAGCGCAAACAAGGTATCGCCGCGCTGTTCCAGAATCGTCTCGCCCGCACTGGCGAGCACGATCGGCGTCGTCGTCTCACCGCGGTCGACTGCGATCATGCGCTGCACCGCTCCGTCCGACGGGCTGACGGCTGCAATGCCGCCCGGAACGGGGATGAGCATCTGACCGGCGACCATGCTTCCGGGCCCTGACGTTCCGTTGACGATCCACGTCGGAGCCAGGTCGCTCAGGCGGAGGTTGACCGTCTGAGAGCCGGTCCACCACGTGATCGAAGCCTTGTCGGCGTGGGTGCGGGCCCCTTCGGTCACCGCTCCCTCGATCGGATAGTCGACGATCGGATTGCCGGTTCCGTCGAAAATGGTGATGCGAGAAGCGGTTCCGTTGGCGGCAGGGAGGTAGACCGCCGTCTTCTCGCCGGCCACGGCAAGAAGGCGGGCGCCTTCGGAGCCGAGGAGAATCGATGATCCGTATTCTTCGGGTTCCTGGGCGTCCTTCGGTGCGGGGTTCATCACCGTCAACCTGTTGGAGGCTTCACCCGGGCAACGTTCGAGTACCGAGACTCGGTTGGCGCTCGACGCAGCGTCGAGCAGCGTGCATCCGGTGCGGGGTTGCTTGTTCGGATTGACCTTCGCGTCGACCCGGCCGTACTCGAGAGTTCGGACGAGGTCCGAGCGCCACAGTTCCATTCGCTCACTGCCGCGTGAGATCAGATAGGTGCCGTCCGCCGACAAACTGACCGCGGAATCGGCGTCGCTGTTGCGCTGGTCCTTTCGGGCGCCGGTGTCGGCGACCAGTGACGTGACCTGAGAGCAACCGCGATTGTCCTGATAGACGCTGACGACGCGATCCCACGAACCGATCGCACCGCACAGGGGAATGTTGCGCGCGTATCGCCACACTTCTTCGCCTGTTGCCGGGTCGCGGCCGATCACGTCGGAACCGTCGGCGGTGACGACGGCATTTCCGACGGTGATCGGTGCCGTCGAGTCGGCACTGGGAGATTCCCACGTCTGCCTCAGGATGTCGGGTAACAACACCGACGTCGACAGAGGTGGGAGTGGAGATTCGGCGGTGACCGAGGTGGTTCCGCGCGCATCACTGCGCAACCACACCACGGTCACCGCCACGATTACGGCCAGCGCGATTGCCAGCGCACCGATCACATCTGAGCGAGTACGCCTTTCGGGAGCCAGCACATCGGCAGCTTACTCTGCGGCGCCTGCCGTCGCGGAAGCCGCGGGGCGACGACGCCGACGGCGACGCGGCTTGGCCGCTCCGTCTTCGTCCGAGTTCTCGGTAGCGGTTGCAGCCGGTGCCGAAGGGGGAGCTGTGGTGGCGCCGGCGGTGGTGGACGTCGCGGCGTCGGTCGAAGCACCAGCGCGGGTACGGCGGCGAGTCCGGTTGCGACGAGGCGCGGCCTTCTCTTCGTTGCCGTCGGCGTCGGCCGTCTTCGGCGCGTCTGCTTTGTCCGTTGCTGCCTTGTCGGTTGCAGCCTTCTCAGGGGCGGCCTTGGCCCTGCGAACAGTGCCCTTGGCGTCAGCCGGAATCGACAGCTCTTCGTAGAGGTGCGGCGAGCTCGAGTACGTCTCGACCGGATCGGGGATTCCGAGGCTCAGTGCCTTGTCGATGAGCTGCCAGCGAGGAATGTCGTCCCAGTCGACCAGCGTGACGGCGATACCGGTGCGTCCGGCGCGGCCGGTGCGACCGATGCGGTGGACGTAGGTCTTCTCGTCCTCGGGGCACTGGTAGTTGATGACGTGGGTGACATCGTCGATGTCGATGCCGCGTGCGGCGACGTCGGTGGCGACCAGCACGTCGACCTTGCCGTTGCGGAAGCCCTTCAGGGCCTTCTCGCGGGCAATCTGTCCGAGGTCACCGTGGACGGCACCGACGGAGAAACCGCGCTCGGCGAGATCGTCGGCGACTTTCTGGGCTGTGCGCTTGGTGCGGGTGAAGATCATCGTCGCGCCGCGGCCTTCGGCCTGCAGAACACGGGCGACCATCTCGGCCTTGTCGAGAGCGTGCGCACGGTAGATGTGCTGGCTCGTGCGGTCGTGCACTGCGGAGGATTCGGCTTCCTCGGCGCGAATGTGCGTCGGCTGCGTCAGGAAGGTGCGAGCCAGGGTGATGATCGGGCCGGGCATCGTGGCGGAGAAGAGCATCGTCTGACGCTTGTCGGGGACCATGCCCATGAGGCGTTCGATGTCGGGGAGGAATCCGAGGTCGAGCATTTCGTCGGCCTCGTCGAGGACGAGAACGCCCACTTTGCCCAGGATCAGGTGCGACTGGTTGGCGAGGTCGAGCAGGCGACCCGGGGTGCCGACGACAACGTCGACGCCCTTCTGCAGTGCCGAGATCTGCGCCTCGTACGGCCGTCCGCCGTAGATGGGCAGAACCTGGAGGCCTCGGTCGCCGACTCGGAGGTACTTGCTGGCGTTCTCGAGGTCGCGAGCGACCTGGATGCACAGTTCGCGGGTGGGAACGATGATCAGAGCGCGAGGCGTGCCGTCGAGGACAGCCGTGCCGTTCTCGGCGGTGACGATGCGATGCAGGAGCGGGACGCCGAAACCGAAGGTCTTGCCCATTCCGGTGCGGGCCTGACCGATGAGGTCGTCACCGGCGAGAGCCAACGGAAGGGTGAGTTCCTGGATGGCGAAGGTGCGCTCGATGCCGATCTCGTTCAGTGCGCGGACGATTTCGTCGCGGACACCGAGTTCGGCGAAGCTCGGGGGTACATGGGTGTCGTCGAGCTGGACGGAAACGGTGTTCTCGGTTGCTTCGTCTTCGTGGTCGACAGTGATCTTGCTCAGGGGACTAGCCTTTCCTCGTGGCGGTACGCACGCACAAGGTAAGGGGCCAGGCCGTAAATCGGCCGATGTCGATGCCCTCTTTTTCTTCGGTCATGCCTACGCCTCAGCACTGAATTCCACTCGGACGAATTCGAACCGTCCGGAGATCTCGGCGAAGCGGGCAACAACCGTCGATGCAGGTGCGCGCACATTATCGGTGGGGTCCGCGTGAGCACAGTCGTGTCGGCTGACCTAAAGCAGCCGTCCCGGCTAATCATAAGAGCCGGGGGAACTGGCGAACTCCCAAGACCATTGTAGCTGCACGTTGTCCGCCCCTCGCGATGACATGTCGAAGATCACCGAATCGGACATGCGGTCCTTGGCGGTCGCGTCGGCCGTCGAAGCACTACAGTTCGTAGTCATGGGCGCACACGATCTTGATGCTTCGACGGACGCTGGAACCGGAGGCCGAGTCGCTTCCGATCACCCCGGCGTGATCGATTTGTTTGCCGTTCTCGCCTACGGCGAGATTTCGGCGTTCTACCGGTTGGCGGAGGACGCACAAATGGCACCGGACCTGCGAGGCAAGGTGGCGTTCGCCAGCATGGCCGCCGCCGAGATGGACCACTTCGAGACTCTGGAAACGGCGCTGACGGAACGTGGCCACGAGATCTTTGCCGTCATGGACCCGTTCGTTCGTGCTCTCGACAACTATCACGCGTCGACGACACCGTCGACGTGGCTGGAATCGCTCGTGAAGGCGTACGTCGGCGACGGAATCGCTGCCGATTTCTACCGCGAGATCGGGCACTCCCTCCCGGCGGATGTCGCCGAGATCGTCGAGGACGTGCTGTCCCAGACGGGCCACTCGGAGTTCGTGGTGCTCGAGGTGAAGGCAGCAGTGGAGGCCAGCACCCGCGCCAAGGACCGGCTGATGTTGTGGGGACGCCGTCTTCTGGGTGAAGCAATCACGCAGGCGCAGTTCGTGCTGGCGCAGCGTGAGGACCTCACGGATCTGGTGATCTCGGCCTCGGGTGACCTCAACGGAGTTGTCGCGTTGTTCGACGGTATGCAGGCAAAGCACGCCGAGCGGATGGCGATTCTCGGACTCGTCTAGGTGCCTGTTCGCTCTGGGCACAGCGTGCAGAGGAGCGTGGGCGGTCGCTGCTGCATTAGCCTTGCGTCGACAACGGATGTAATTCACGAACAGTTCGGAGGTTGACCGTGGAGGTCAAGATCGGTGTAATCGACAGCCCGCGTGAGCTCATCGTCAACAGCGAACAGACCCCTGACGAGGTCGAGACACTGGTCGCGGCTGTCCTCGGTGGCCGCGAGCCGGTTCTGGCTCTCGTCGACGACAAGGGCCGCAAGTTCCTGGTGCAGGCTTCTCGTGTGGCGTACGTGGAGATCGGTCCGTCCGATATCCGCAAGGTCGGATTCGCGCCTACCGTCTGACGCGTAGCTGTAACAGCAGAATGGGCGGGCAGTCGTGAGACTGCCCGCCCATTCTCGTTCGGGTTCCGGTTACTTGGTTTCGGCCTGCAGCGGCACGTGTGAGAGACCGCCCCACGCCAGTGTCACGGTGATTTCCACGGCCTCTTCCTTGGGGATCGGCCGCGCGGCTTCGAGCCAGTACCGCGCCGTGAATTGGCTGGCACCGACCAGACCGACGGCAAGAATGCGCGCGCGATACGGATCGAGTCCGGAATCCTGACTGACCAGGTCGAACACGGCGTCGACGCAGGCTTCGGTGGCTTGTTCGACGCGTGTCTGGACCTGAGGTTCGCCCATGATGTCGGACTCGAACACCAGGCGGAAGCCCTGCGAGTCGTTGTCGACGAAGTCGAAGAACGCCTGGACTGCGGCGCGGACACGCTGTTTGTTGTCCGTCGTCGATCGCAGGGCCTGGCGTACACCCGAGATGAGGCTGTCGACATAACTCTGCAGGACTGCGACATACAGTTCGAGCTTGCCTGGAAAGTGTTGGTACAGGACTGGCTTGCTGACACCGGCACACTCGGCGATCTCGTCCATGCCGGCCGAGTGGTACCCGTTCGCGACGAATACCTCACTTGCAGCTGCGAGGAGCTGGAGGCGGCGCGCATCGCGGGGGAGTCGGGTGCTGCGACGTGTTCCGGCAGGCTTGCCAGCCGTTGTACCGCGATCGGAGTCTGTCCGATCCGCGAGTTCTGTCATGTCGCTTCCAATCTGAGCAAAAGTAAATTCGGTCGGCGCGCGGATCCGCGAGTCGCGTGTGCGTACCCGCCAGTATCCTCCGTCACACCGGTCGTAGCCGAATGAACGATACCGTGTGTCGCCCGGGCGAGTCGCGCGTGCCTCGGTGAGCGAGACCAGCGGTCTTTCTCGTTACAGGACGGGTTGCCATGACACGCCAGGACCAGCATGTTTCGGTCAGCCCGGGCGAGCGACTTGCCGTGTGTGAGATTCTGGACGACGTGACTGACCCAGGGGGACCGCGCATGCGTGGACGAACTACGCAGAACCCTGAACGTGAGGAACGTCGAATGCGTAGCGGAACTGGAGCGCCCCGCGACGAACGTCGGCCAGAGGTGCCGGATGATCGTGCCTACGGCGAACGCGACTATCGCGGCATTTCCTCCCATCAGCCCTTGCGTGCCCAGTGGGATCCGACCAAACGAGAAGTGGGCCGAACCCCGCGTAATCCGCGGCCGGACCGGGCAGCGCGAAAGCAGAGCAAGCTCGGGCGCTTCGTCTCGACATACGGTTGGCGGGCCTACGCGATTCCGGTTCTCGTGGTGCTCACCATCCTTGTGATCGTCGACGCAGTACGTCCGGACGCCACAGACACCGCGAGCAAGACGTCGGCCACTGCCGACCTCGCCCACAGCACCGACGGAACCGACGTCATCGGTGCGCCGCCGGCCGGAGACGGAACCTTTGCGTCGTCGATACCGTCCGGTGCTCTCCCCGACGGTGGTCCGTTCACCGTCGCGGGCGGCGGAACGTGGCACGTCGTACCGGGTACGACGGGCAAGGTCGGACAGGGAACCGAACGCGAGTTCACGTACACGGTCGAGATCGAGGACGGCGTCGACACGACCGGTTTCGGCGGTGACGAATCGTACGGACGCATGGTCGATCAGACGCTGGCAAATCCGAAGAGTTGGACCAATGATCCCAAGGTCGCGTTCCGGCGCGTCGACGCGGGCGAGCCGGACTTCCGGATCTCCTTGACCTCGCAGATGACTATCCGTGAAGGCTGCGGATACGAGATCGAACTCGAAGGATCCTGCTACAACCCGAGCATGGACCGAGTCCTGCTCAACGAACCGCGATGGGTGCGAGGCGCCATTTCGTTCCAGGGTGACATCGGCTCGTATCGGCAGTATCAGATCAATCACGAGGTCGGCCATGCCATCGGATACGCCGCTCATCAGCCGTGCGAGACCGAAGGCGGACTCGCACCGATCATGATGCAGCAGACCTTCGGAACCGCGAACAACGACATCGCTAGGCTTGATCCCGAGGGCGTCGTTCCGATGAACGGACTCACGTGCCGCTTCAATCCGTGGCCGTACCCTCGAGCGTGACCGGATCGAGAATCCCTGATCTCGTCTTGAACTAGGAGTGTTTCGCGGTGTCTGCAACACCCGTCGTATTGCCACCACTGGTGGAGCCGGCAGCCGAGTTGAGCCGGGAGGAAGTTGCCAGATACAGCCGGCACCTGATCATCCCGAACGTGGGCATGAC
Organism: Rhodococcus sp. ARP2; assembly: GCF_001029585.1. NCBI lineage: Bacteria > Bacillati > Actinomycetota > Actinomycetes > Mycobacteriales > Nocardiaceae > Rhodococcus > Rhodococcus sp. ARP2. The sequence continues at coordinate 37,734 of NZ_LEKE01000068.1, forward strand.
CGGCCAGAAGCGGCTCAAGAATGCGCGAGTCCTGTTCATCGGCGCCGGTGGATTGGGTTCGCCTGCACTGCTCTATCTCGCGGCCGCAGGAGTGGGCACCATCGGGATCGTCGAGTTCGACGAGGTCGACATGTCGAACCTGCAGCGTCAGGTGATTCACGGACGCTCCGACGTCGGACGCCCGAAGGCGGTCAGCGCGAAGGAGTCGATTCTCGAGATAAACGAGCACGTCGACGTCCGGTTGCACGAATTCCGCCTGGACAACTCCAACGCGGTCGAACTGTTCTCGGAGTACGACCTGATCCTGGACGGTACGGACAACTTCGCGACGCGGTACCTCGTCAACGATGCCGCCGTCATCGCCGGAAAGCCGTACGTGTGGGGCTCGATCTACCGCTTCGAAGGGCAGGTCTCGGTCTTCTGGGAAGACGCCCCGGACGGCGCGGGACTGAATTATCGCGATCTTTACCCGGAGGCGCCGCCGCCCGGCATGGTCCCCTCGTGCGCCGAGGGTGGTGTGCTCGGAGTCCTGCCTGCGACCGTCGGTTCGATCATGGCGACCGAGGCGGTCAAGCTCATCACAGGGATCGGCGAACCGCTTCTCGGGCGCCTGATGATCTACGACGCTCTTGCGATGACGTTCCGGACGATCCGCCTTCAGCGTGATCCGACCCGCGTGCCGGTCACCGCCTTGATCGACTACGACGCGTTCTGCGGCGTCGTGTCCGAAGAGGCGAGCGCTGCTGCTGTCGGTTCTACGATCACGGCGCCGGAGCTGGAGGCCATGATCGGCGAGGGACGATCGATCGAGCTGGTAGACGTACGAGAACCAGTTGAATGGGACATCATGCATCTGCCGGGGGCGGTGCTGATCCCGAAGGACCGCATCCTTTCCGGTGAAGCTCTGGCGACGTTGCCGCAGAACAAGCAGATAGTTCTGTACTGCAAAACCGGCATTCGTTCGGCCGAGGCACTGGCCTTTCTCAAGAACGCCGGTTTCTCCGACGCAGTTCATGTTCAAGGCGGCGCGATCGCCTGGGCGAACCAGGTGGATGCGAGTCTGCCGGTCTACTAGGCGCGCCTCGCGGGAGGCGGCGCCGCGCACCGGTAGCGTTGGGGTGTGAGCACAGGCCAACCTCCCCAGCACGTGTGCTCCACCTTCGGCCTCCGTGAAGTCGATCCCATCCCACTCGGTGCGGATTGGGACGGCGGGTGGCTGTGTGGAGACGTCGTCCTTTCAGCAGTCGCGGATCATGCCCGCGCAGCGTGGTCGGCGAAGGTGCGAGAGAACCTCGAAGTCGACGGCGTTCGGCTGGCTCGACCGGTGCGTTCGACTGACGGTCGTTACGTCGTCTCGGGCTGGCGCGCTGACACATTCATCGTCGGATCGCCGGAACCACGTCACGACGAAGTGGTCTCGATGTCCTGCCGACTGCATGCGGCGACGGCCTCGCTCGAGCGCCCGCGCTTCCTTGCACAACCGCCGGTGCCGCCGTGGGCCGAGGTCGACGTATTCGTCGCCGCTGATCGCGCGGCATGGGAAACGGTTCCGCTGAGGATCGCGAAGGGCGTCGAGCAACTCGAGACGCCCACTCCGGACGGTCGCAAAAGTCTGGAACTGATTGCCGGGCTCGCTACTTTGCGGAAGCCGGTGCAGAGCCCGGACCAGCTCGTGCACGGCGATCTGTTCGGGACGGTGCTGTTCTCGGGCAGTATGGCCCCCGGAATCACCGACATCACGCCGTATTGGCGACCGGCTGCGTGGGCCGCCGCCGTCGCTGTGGTCGACGCGATCTCGTGGGGCGGTGCCGACGAGGCACTGGTCGGCCGGTGGGAAGATCTCCCCGAGTGGCCGCAGATGCTTCTACGTGCGGTGATGTTCCGCCTGGCAGTTCATGTTCTGCATCCCCGCTCGACGGCGGACGCGTTCCCGGGGTTGGCCCGTACTTCCGACATCGTGCGCTTGCTGCTCTAGATCGGGGCGCCGGTACCGAAGTCCGAGACCAGGCCCTCGAACAGCTCGCGTGCGGCGTTCGAGGCGGCCACGGTGTTCCCGTCGACGACAGCGTTGACGAGGTTTGCGTGCTGCGAGTGGAATCCTTCGCCGGTTGCATCGATGTGCTGTTGGATCGTGGTCTCGATGACGGGGAGCAGGGAGTCGTAGAACTCCAGGTAGACCTCGTTGTGGCTGGCCGCGACGATTGCTCGGTGCAGGGCGACGTCCGCGGTGGTGGCAGCGTCGATGTCCTGACCCTCCCATGACGCGGTGCGAAGCTCGAGTAGTCGCGTCAGTTCGGCGATGTCGTCTTCGGTTCGCCGTGCGGCGGCGAGGGTGGCCGCGGTGATGTCGAGTGCGCGCCGAAGTTCGAGTACATCCCGCTGGTGGGCGCCGGCAAAGTAGTTGCCGAGAGTGCCACCGAGGTCGGAGACAGCAACGACGTAGGTGCCCGATCCCTGACGACGTTCCAGCATTCCGGCGTGAACGAGCGCCTGGACCGCCTCGCGCACGGTATTGCGACCGGTCCCGGTCAGCTCCGACAGTTCCGGTTCGGTGGGGATTTTGGAACCGATCGGCCAGGTCCCGCTCCGGATCTCGTTGCGGAGTTGTTCGGTGACCTGCGAGATGAGACTTGCGCGTCGAACGGGTTGCACGTGGTTGTTTCCTCGGGTCCGGGTAAGTGGTGTGAATGTGACGTTAGATTACCGCGCTTGTGCGAGTTCGTCCGGTCATCCTATGATTTGCCGGTGACTGCTCAACTGGAGAGAACCGAAACCCGCTCGTTGATACAAGGCCGTGTGCTCGTTTTCGCTGCGATTGCGATGTCTGCGCTCGTACTTCGACTTGCGGTGACCTCGTTCTCGCCCTTGGCGGCCGAGATTCGCGACGAGATCGGCTTCTCCGCCTCGATCGTCGGTGTCTTCGGCATGGTTCCGACCGCAATGTTCGCCATCTTCGGTCTCATCACTCCCGCCATCGCGAAACGTATCGGGCTCGAGCGAACGGCCCTCGTCGCGATGCTCATGGCCGGCGTCGGAATGCTGTTGCGCGCCATGATGTCTCAGACATGGTCGTTGCTGGCCCTCTCGGCTTTGGCACTGGCAGGCATGGGAATCGGCAATGTCGTGATCCCGCCGTTGGTCAAGCGGTACTTCTCGGATCGCCTCGCCACCATGAGTTCGGTCTACATCGTGGCCGTGCAGATCGGCACCATCGTTCCGGCGTTCGTCGCAGTCCCGGTTGCCGACGCCTTCGGGTGGCGGTTCTCGATCGGCTGGTGGTCCGCCTTCGGCTTCGCCGCAGCCGTGCCGTGGTTGATCACCCTCGCTCGCTCGCGCAAGGCTCGCGCGAACGAAGCCGGGTCCGTCGAGAATGCATCGGATTCGGTTGCGGCAGTGGCAGAACAGCCACGCGGTCAGGTCTGGCGTTCTCCCGTGGCCTGGGGGATGGCCGGCATGTTCGGCATGACCTCACTGATCACGTATTCGATGTTCACGTGGATTCCCTCGATCCTTCGTGACGCCGGAGCCAGTGATGCCTTCGGCGGAACGATGGTCGGAATGTTCTCGGTGATCGGGCTCGTCGCAGCGTTCGGTGCGCCGACGCTGTGCGCCCGAATGGCCAATCCCTTCCCCGTCGTGATCGCGTGTGCCGTCTGCTACCTGGTTGGCATGGGCGGGCTGTACTTTGCCCCGATGGCGGCGCCGGTCGTGTGGGTTGTCGTCCTGGGCCTCGGTCCGAGCACGTTCCCGATGTCGCTCACGCTGATCAACCTGCGTACTCGTTCGCACATCGGTTCCTCGGCACTGTCCGGCTTCACCCAGGGCATCGGCTACTCCGTTGCCTGCCTCGGTCCGCTCCTGTTCGGCGTTTTCCACGACGTGTCCGGTGGATACGCTGCGCCGTTCGGCCTGCTCGTCGTCGCTGTGATCGTGGTGCTCCTGGGCGCCTACCAGGCATGCAAGCCTCGGATGCTCGAGGATTCCTGGCACGCACCTGCGAAAAACTAGCTCACACCCGGTCTTGTTACCGGGTGAGGATCAATTGACTTCGCGGTCATCGCACGCAGCACCGGCGCAATAACCGTTTTCTACCTTTGGGTCTCCAACATATTCAGGAGGCCCTGGTGAGTCATTACATCGAGCATTGGGATGCAGAGGACGTCGACGCCTGGGAATCCGGCGGCAAGGACATCGCGAAGCGGAACCTGATCTGGTCAGTGGTAGCCGAACACGTCGGCTTCTCGATCTGGTCGATCTGGTCCGTGATGGTGTTGTTCATGCCGACGGATATCTACGGCATCGACGCGGCCGGAAAGTTCTTCCTCGTCGCAGTGCCCACACTTGTCGGGTCGGTCCTCCGCATTCCATACACGGTTGCCACCGCACGGTTCGGTGGTCGCAACTGGACCGTCATGAGTGCGCTGTTCCTCTTCGTACCAACACTTCTCACGCTCTACCTGATGATGAATCCGGGTGCGTCGTACACCACGTTCATGTTGGTAGCGGCCACTGCAGGTATCGGCGGCGGCAACTTCGCGTCGTCGATGACCAACATCAATGCCTTCTACCCGCAACGCCTCAAGGGGTGGGCGCTCGGTCTCAATGCCGGCGGCGGCAACATCGGTGTGCCGATGATCCAGCTGATCGGTCTGCTGGTGATCGCCACCGTCGGTAACCGTGCTCCGTGGATCGTGTGCGCTGTCTATCTCGTGTTCATTGCCGCTGCTGCCGTCGGTGCCGCGCTGTTCATGGACAACCTGGGCAACCAGAAGTCGGACCTGCGCTCGATGGCCAAGGCACTCAAGTTCTCCGAGTCGTGGGTGATCAGCTTCCTGTACATCGGTACGTTCGGTTCCTTCATCGGATTCAGCTTCGCCTTCGGTCAGGTTCTGCAGATCAACTTCCTCGCCGGCGGTGCCACTCCGGCCGCGGCCGCGCTGCATGCAGCACAGATCGCCTTCATCGGTCCTCTCCTCGGTTCGATCGCTCGCCCCCTCGGCGGCAAGCTGGCCGACCGGATCGGCGGCGGCAAGATCACCATGTGGACGTTTGTCGCCATGGCATTCGCTGCATCGATTCTCGTGACGGCCGGAACGATGGACGACAACACCGCGGGCGTCGCCAGCGCCGGAATCATGGTGACATTCGTTCTCGGATTCATCGCCCTGTTCCTGCTCTCCGGCATCGGAAACGGATCCGTTTACAAGATGATCCCGGCGATCTTCGAGGCGAAGGCTCAGAGCTTCGATCACATGGATCGAAGCGAGAAGGCAACGTGGTCGCGCAGTATCTCCGGTGCTCTCATCGGATTTGCCGGTGCGGTAGGCGGTTTGGGCGGCGTAGGCATCAACCTGGTGCTGCGCGCGTCGTACAGCAGCCCCGCGAAGTCGGCGACCATGGCCTTCTGGGTGTTCCTGGCCTTCTACATCGCCTGCATCGCAGTCACCTGGTTCGTCTTCCTGCGCAAGCCGTCGACGCTGACCACAGACGTCGACGAGGCGAAGGTCGCAGTCACGGCGTGAGCGGTCCGCAGAATCTCAGAACTATCTCGTACCTCAGGAAGTAGGCGTCATGAGCAAGTCGGTTGTTGTCATCGGACACGGAATGGTCGGACACCGATTCGTCGAGGCACTGCGTTCGCGCGACGAAGCGAACAACTGGTCGGTGACCGTACTCTGCGACGAGCAGTACGCAGCGTACGACCGAGTCGGGCTGTCCTCGTACGTCGGAGCGTGGGACCCCAAGGAATTGGCACTGGCCGGCAACGATTACGTCGGCGACAGCCTGGTCGACCTCCGAGTGGGGGAAGGCGCGCTCTCGATCGACAAAGATGCACGCACGGTCACGACGACAACCGGCGAGACGATCTCCTACGACGCTCTGGTGATGGCGACCGGTTCGTATCCGTTCGTGCCTCCCGTACCGGGGCACGACGGCGACGGATGTTTTGTCTACCGCACCCTCGACGACCTCGACGGTATCCGGGCCGCCGCCGAGAAGGCGGGTCCTGGCGCTGTCGGCGTCGTGGTGGGCGGCGGTCTTCTCGGACTCGAGGCCGCAAATGCTCTCTCGCTCATGGGAATGACGGCACACGTCGTCGAACACAATGCGCGATTGATGCCGATGCAGGTCGACGAGGGCGGCGGCGCACTGCTCGCTCGCCTCGTCACCGAACTCGGGCTCACCGTTCACACCGGAGTCGGGACGGCGGGAATCTCGCAGGCCGACAACGGAATTGTGGTCGAACTCTCCGACGGCTCCACCATCGACGCGTCGCTGCTCGTCTTCTCCGCCGGAGTTCGTCCGCGAGATCAGCTGGCCCGCGACGCCGGCATCGCAGTGGGGGAGCGCGGCGGCATCCTGACCGACCTCGGCTGCGTGACTTCGGACGAGAACATCTATGCCGTCGGAGAATGTGCTGCGGTGGAAGGCCGTTGCTACGGTCTGGTTGCTCCCGGCTACACGACGGCCGAGATCGTGGCCGATCGTCTGCTCGGCGGCGCCGCGGATTTCCCGGGCGCCGACATGTCCACCAAGCTCAAGCTCATGGGCGTCGACGTCGCCAGTTTCGGTGACGCGATGGCGACCTCACCGGGAGCTCTCGAAGTTGTCCTCAGCGACGCGTCCAAGGGGACGTACGCGAAGCTCGTGGTCTCCGATGATGCGAAGATCCTGCTCGGCGGCATTCTTGTCGGTGACGCGTCGGCCTACGCGTCGCTGCGCCCGCTGGTCGGTCGCGAACTACCCGGTGACCCGGCGACATTGATCTCGCCTGCGGGGGAGAAGCCGGGTGCAGGCTCGCTGCCCGACGATGCCGAGGTGTGCTCGTGCAACGCGGTGACCAAGGGAGCCATCTGCGGCGCAATCGCGGCCGGCGCATGCGACATTGCTTCGGTGAAGGCGTGCACCAGCGCCGGAACCACCTGTGGCGGTTGCCTTCCCACTGTGAAGCAGCTGCTGGCCGATTCCGGCGTCGTGATGTCGAAGGCACTGTGCGAGCACTTCGCTCAATCGCGGGCCGAGTTGTTCCAGATCGTCCAGTCGACGCAGACCAGAACCTTCTCGGCGCTGATCGCCAAGTACGGCAAGGGCGCCGGTTGCGACATCTGCAAGCCCGTAGTCGCTTCGATTCTGGCATCGACGGACTCCGATCACATCCTGCACCGCCAGCAGGCGTCGTTGCAGGACACCAACGATCACTTCCTCGCGAACATCCAGAAGAACGGTACGTACTCCGTGGTACCTCGTATGCCTGGCGGCGAGGTCACGGGTGAGCAGCTCATCGTCATCGGTGAGGTGGCGCGTGACTTCGGCTTGTACACGAAGGTGACCGGCGGTCAGCGCATCGACTTGTTCGGGGCTCGTGTCGAACAGTTGCCCGCGATCTGGAAGCGTCTCGTCGACGCCGGGATGGAATCGGGTCAGGCGTACGGCAAGTCCCTGCGGACGGTCAAGAGCTGCGTCGGTTCGAGCTGGTGCCGCTACGGCGTTCAGGACTCGGTGGGAATGGCCGTCGACCTCGAGAACCGCTACCGCGGCCTGCGTTCGCCGCACAAGATCAAGTTCGGCGTCTCGGGATGTGCTCGTGAATGCGCCGAAGCGCGTGGCAAGGACGTCGGCGTCATCGCGACGGAGAACGGTTGGAATCTGTATGTGGGCGGCAACGGCGGACAGTCGCCCAAACACGCTCAGCTGCTTGCCGGAGGCCTCGACGACGCAACCTTGGTCAAGTACATCGACCGCTACCTCATGTTCTACATCCGCACCGCCGATCGCCTCCAGCGCACGGCGCCGTGGGTCGAATCACTCGAAGGCGGACTCGATCACCTCAAGGCCGTTATTTGTGAAGACAGCCTGGGAATCGGCGAAGAACTCGAGGCTCTGATGGCCAAGCACGTCGAGGGCTACCAGGACGAATGGGCTGGTGTGCTGGGTGATCCGGAGAAGTTGTCGAGGTTTGTCTCGTTCGTCAACGCACCGGAAGAAGCCGACCCGACGGTTGTGTTCGACGAGACCGGAGTGCGCAAGGTTCCAGTCCTGATGGGTATGCCGAGCATCCCTACGCGCCGGTAATAGTCGCGTAACCCGTGGGAAACACGGGGTCCGTAGAAACGTAGACAAGAACCCGCGCGACGTTGTCGCCGGATCGACAGGAGGACTTCGATGAGTGTCATCGATGCGCAGATCGCCAAGCTGGATTCGGATCGACTCGAATGGACGTCGGCCTGCCCGCTGAGCCATCTGATCCCTGGACGCGGGGTCGCCGTGCTTCTTCGCGGCGGCGAGCAGGTGGCGCTGTTCCTGCTAGAGGACGGCACACTGCGGGCTGTCAGCAACTTCGATCCGTACGGCCGCGCCGCGGTGATGTCACGCGGACTCGTCGGCGACCGGGACGGTGAACCGATCGTGGTCTCGCCGCTGCTCAAGCAGGCGTTCTCGCTGGTCGACGGCCGAGCGCTGGACGACTCCGCGGTCGCGCTGCCGGTATACGGAGTTCGCGTGTGGGCAGGCGTCGTTCAGGTACACAGCCTTCAGATGCAGGGCGTTCGCTCGACTGTCGCCGATGCAGTCTCGTGAGTGACGACATGCCGTTGGCTGGATTCACGGTAGGTATCACCGCTTCGCGCCGCGCCGAGGAATTCGCGACGTTGCTGACTCGTCGGGGAGCGGACGTCGTTCACGCTCCGGCGATTCGGATCATCCCTCTCGCCGACGACCGCGAGCTCGAAAGGGTGACACAGCAGATCATCTCGGATCCTCCCGAGGTGGTTGTCGCCACGACCGGGATCGGATTCCGGGGTTGGCTGGAAGCAGCCGACGGGTGGGGTGAGGCGGAAAATCTCGGATCCGCGTTGGGCTCGGCTCGTCTGCTCGCGCGCGGACCCAAGGCCAAAGGGGCAATCCGCGCGGCCGACCTTCGTGAAGAATGGTCTCCGGCATCCGAGTCTTCCGCCGAAGTGCTCGAACATCTTCTTGCAGAAGGTGTCTCGGGAAAACGAATCGCCGTTCAACTGCACGGCGCCACTACCGAATGGGAGCCGATTCCCGATTTCTGTCAGGTGCTGCGCGACGCGGGCGCCGAGGTCATCGCGGTCCCTGTCTATCGATGGGAACCGCCGGAGGATCCGACGCTGCTCGACCGGATGATCGACGCCATCGCTTCAGCTGGAATCGACGCCGTCAGCTTCACCAGTGCACCGGCCGTTGCGTCGATGTTGATGCGCGCCGACAAGACCGGGGATCTCGGCGACATTCTCGACGCGATGCGGGGTCCGGTGGCGGCAATGTGCGTCGGCCCGGTCACCTCGGCGCCGCTCGAAGCCTTGAATGTACCGACCACAGCCCCGGCGCGGGCACGTCTCGGGGCGCTCGCGCGACACATCGTCGACGAACTCCCGCAGCGAGCCAACAAGATTCAAGCCGGCGAACACGAAATCAGCATCCGCGGCGGTTGCGTCGTCGTGGACGGTGAAGTGAAGCAATTGCCGCCGGCTGCGATGTCGTTGATCCGCACTCTCGGTGCCAGCCCCGGCCGAGTCGTCTCCCGCGACGAACTTCTGGCATCTCTTCCCGGAGGCGGCGGCGACACCCATGCCGTCGAGACCGCCGTCGCCCGATTGCGCGCGTGCCTCGGTGCGCCCAAAGCCGTTCAGACCGTGGTCAAGCGGGGCTATCGACTTGCCCTCGACCCCGGCGACTACGTACAGAATCCAGGTGACTATGCAACGCGATGACGATGTACTCGTACTGGTAGCTCACGGCACGCGTAGCCCACGTGGCGTGGAAATGGTTGCCGCCCTTGCCGAAGCCGTCTGCACGCGCGTCGGACGCACGCGCGTTGCCTTTGTCGACGTGCTCGGTCCGTCACCTTCTGAAGTCCTCCGGGACACTCCGGGGCGAGCGATTCTCGTACCGGCCTTCCTGGCGTCCGGCTACCACGTTCACACCGATGTTCGACGCGAAGTGGCGATCAGTGAGCACTCGGCTGTGACTGTGACGCCCGCACTCGGACCCGATCCGGCGCTTGCGCGCGTGCTGCTCCGACGCTTGACCGAAGCGGGGTGGAATCCAGGCGACGCGATAGTGCTTGCTGCTGCCGGGTCCTCCGATGCGCGGGCGCTGCGAGACGTCGAGCGTGCTGCGCTGATGCTCGCCGAAGCGGCGGGGGTCCGGGTGGACATCGGATACATCGCGACCGGGGAACCGAAGGTAGCCGATGTCGTTGCAGCAGCACGCGTTCGCGGCGCGAAGCGAGTGTTCGTTGCCTCGTACCTCCTCGCACACGGACTGTTTCACGAAAGATTGCACGCTGCAGGAGCCGATGGTGTGACCGAACCGCTCGGCGTCGATCCGGGAGTGGTGGACCTTGTCGTGAATCGGTATGAGAGTGCGCGAAGGGAACTAGTATCGCTGCATGACGTCTCACTCCGTAACGCCGACGTATGCCGACCTGGTCGCCGCAGTTCGTGAATCCGACGTCAAGGCACAGGCTCTCATCGGCGGACTGACCGAAGAGCAGGCGCGGGAGCCCTCCGGGCTCCCCGGGTGGAGCCGGGGACACGTCGTGACGCACATGTCGCGCAACGCCGACGCGCTGGGCAGATTTGTTGCCGGAGTGCAGGGCGGCGAATCGGGGGAGATGTATCCCGGGGGACCGGACGCGCGCAATGCTGCAATCGAGGAAGGTGCAGATCGCCCGGCTGAATTGTTGGCTCTCGACTACCGCTTCTCGGGAACGAGACTGGTCGACGCGTTGTGCGAGATCCAGGCAGATCGACTGGACACGCCGGTGCCGTGGCGCAAACCTGTGACGGCATTCGATCTGCCGATTCTGCGCTGGAACGAGATCGAGATTCACCTGATGGACCTCGACATCGGCTACACCTGCCACGACTGGCCTGCCGAGTTCGTGGAATTCACTCTCGCCCATCAGTTGGGCGCACTGGAGACAGCGGTCCCGGGTGTACGTGTTCCTTCGCTGTCGGATGCGGAGACCTTGGCCTGGTTGGTCGGGAGGCCGACGAGGGTGGGGCTGCCTACCCTCCCTGCCTGGCCTTTCTGAGACACGGCCTTTCTGAGGATTAGAACAGGGTGGGGGCGCTGACGTCGTTGCGTGCTTGGGCCAACCGCGCACTCCACCGTTTCACCAACCACATCTCGACGATCTCGGGTTGGGTGCCGGCGGCATAGGCCCAACTGTCGAGCAGTTCGCAGTACCGGCGGTAGCGACGCGTCGTGAAGCCCGTGACGGAAGGATCCTCGAGCCAGCCCTCGTGGATGAGTGTCGAGACGCCGTACTGATCGATCATCTGAGCGCGTCGGCCTTCGTCCTGTACGCCCACCGCCCACATGAAAGCGGCCATGAGTGATACCCCCACGCCGGGCGTGAGTGGCCACCCGGACCAGGTGTCGCGCCGCACGACCGGCATCGACTTGTTTTTCGAACAGTGATCGAGAATGGCTGTGATCTGGGTCAGCGGATCCTCGTCTTCGCGGTGATGCGGATTGAAGACGTTGGGGAACCGCCGCGTGAACCGTCTGCTTTCGTGCGAGCCCTGCCAGGCCGCGCAGAGAAAGAGCAGTCCGAGGCCGTCGTGCTGGGCGACAACGAGGTCGCTCGACGGGCGAAGGTCGTTGCGTTGAACGATGGCTCGGCCTTCGGTGATCACTTTGCCGTCGAGATCACGCCCGCGCAGGCTGATGGTGTGGCCGGCGTCCTTCAGGTGCGCGTTCCACCAATCCAGGTCGACGGTCGCTTCGTCGTCGAGGACGTGCAGTGGAAAGGTGCGGGAGCGGCACCACTCGACCAATGCGTCCGGCGGTTCGAATCCTTCGTCGACACGATTCATGGCGCGATGATCCCACGAGTCGCCGACAGGAATTCGTCCGACGCGCAGGTCACCGAGATGGAACCGGACACTCGCGGTACGCTCCGCTCATGAAATTGGCGTCCTCGCAGGTGCGGCCGGCGCTGTGGACGGTAGCCATCGCCTTGACGGCCACGGGTCTGAGCGGATGCATCGGTGCCGTCGATCGGATGGATTTCGACAACCAGATGCGCGAACGTGGCGGTGGGATGACGTCGGAGTTGGTGCGAGGCGGGTTCGACAGCCTCGCACATAGATACGGCGTCGACGCGATATCGGTGACCAGCATCGACATCAGCCCGATCGAGACGCTCGGGGTCACCGTTCGTGACCCCGGGAAGCCGTCACAGCTCGACAGATTCTCTTTCGACGGCGTCATTCTCGGCGAGCCCATCCCCGTGCAAGTCAGTGTCACCGACGATCTCGATGCGCGATCGTTCACGCTGGATCAAGTGCCGGCATTGGCGAATGTCGAGAAGTTGGTCGACGACGCGCTGGCTAGCAGCGGAGTCGACGACGGCGAAGTCACCGGGATCTCGGTCAGTCGAACCGAGTCGATACACGCCTCCGTGATGGTGGAATCCCCACGCTCGCGAGTACTTGTGGTCTTCGAGCCTGACGGAACTCCCTTTCTGGTGCAGCCGCTGTGAGCCGCCGAATCGCTCCGTTACTGATCTCGGTAGCGGTGATCGTGGTCGTGGGAATCTTTGCCGCACTGCTGTCTTCGGTGATCTGGCCCGGCCAGGTCGCGCACTTGGCGCCGATCTTCTGTGAAGAACCGACATCGAGCGCGATGGTCGTCTCGGATTCCTTTACCGACGGCGACGGTACGTCCACCAATTTCACGCTGTACTGCGTCGGACCGCGCGGTCAGACCGTTGATGCCGGCTGGCTGCTGCCGTTCTTGGTGCTGTGGGGCGTGTATTCGCTGGTGCTCGCGATCGTGGTCGGCGTGATCGTGCTGGCGGACGTCGGCCGGCGCGGGCGCAGAAACCGCTGACCCCGTCAGCGTGGGAGGACGACCAATTCGGCGACGGCGCCGTTGTCGGAGTGTGCCGGTACGAGTGCAAACGCCGAGCGTTCGATCAACCCCGCAAGGTGCGCGGTACGTACAGACGGATCGGCGCGCCAGCGACCGTCTTCGGATTGTGTCACCGGCAACAGGCGTACCGCATCGGAACTCACCGCAGCGGCGTTCTCGATGATGCCGAGTAGTGGCGGCGGCGTGTCGCTTCCGGTCAAGGCGGCCACGACGGTGGGCAGCATCGTCAACAGGGTGGTCACGGCGGCGTACGGATTGCCGGGGAGGCCGAGAACCACCAGACCACTGGGCAGGACGGCCGTTATCTGAGATCCGCCGGGGCGCGAGGCGACTCGCCCGACAATCGTGCGAGCGCCGAGTCGATCGAGCGCACTGCGCATTTCGTCGGCAGCGCCGCCTCCCGTCGCACCGATGACGACGAGTAGATCGGCTTCCTGGTCGACTCCGTCTGCGAGCACCCGCTCGAAACTGTCCGCAGTGTCTCGCAGGTGCGAATTCGCCACGCACCGTACGCCGTTGCTTTCCAGTAGGTAGGGGAGAATCCCGCCGACGGAGTCGCGAGTCTGACCTTCACGCAGTGGACCGGTCCGCCGGATCTCGTCGCCGGTGACTATCAGGCGTGCCCGTACCGGACCACGGACGAGGGCGTCGAACACTTCACCGCTGGCAGCTGCGGAGATCACCGCCGGAGTCACCGCGGTACCTGTCGGGGCGATCGTGAATCCGGTGGTCCAATCTTCCCCTCGTGGTCGAGCGTCGTTGCGGTGCGGCGCATCCGGCAGTCTCCGTACCATCCGAGATGGCTCGTCGACGGACAGATACTCGTCACGAATTACCGAGGTGGCGCCGAGGGGCAGGTGTGCTCCCGTGGCAATGCGAATCGCTTCACCTTCGCCGAGTTCGAGTTGCCCGTCGGCGCCCGCGATGCGGATCTCGGTGCGGATTCGCCAGGGGCCCTCGCTGGAGACCGCGTACCCGTCCATCGCCGAAACGTCTGACCTGGGAAGATCACCCAGGGCGACCAGAGGCTGCGCGAGCGTTGCTCCGAGGCTGTCGGCGAGATCGGCACGGTGTGGCGGCAATGCTGTCAGCGAGTTCCTGACGGCGGCGCGGGCTTGATCGACCGTCAGCCGCGGATGGCTTCGCGCGCGATCGATGTCTTCCGGTGTGTCGCAGTCGGTCGTACCAGCGACACTCAGCGTCGAGAACGGCTCGGTGACAATCGCTTTCATAGGTTGGTTCTCCAGCCCCGAACTCTCCCGCAATGTGGACAGGCGTTGCCGGAGTTCGCGAAATGTCCATGCGGAGAACAGGAATTGGGTTCGGTTGTTCTCGTCCACGGCACACGTCACCGGATTGTCCGTCGACGTGGCAGCGATCAAGGCGTCGACTGATTCGGCCTCGATGTGCGGCAGGTCGGACGCCAGCACCACCACCACGGCGTTATCGGGTAACCGGGTCGCAGACAACCCGGCCCAGATCGCCTCGACAGGGCCGGCTCCGGCCGGAGATTCCTGAGTTTGGGTGATTCCAGGATCAAGTTCAGGTCGATGCGGGCCGACCACGACGACGGCGTCGAGATGCGACGTTGCTGAAAGCGCGATGTCGAGGAGCCTGCGACCGTGTACGAGAAGGCCAGGTTTGTCGACACCACCCATTCTGGTCCCGCGACCACCCGCCAGAATGACGGCGGCGGTCGGCGGCGTGGTGGTCATGCCTCCATGCTGCCCCATCGCCGGGATGAGGACGACCGGTGACACGGGATCAGAAGTGAAACCGTGCCTTCTTCAGGTCGACCCGACCCTCCTTGATCGGTACCCCTTCGAGTTCGAGCTTGGCGATCTGACGATGAGCCAGGTGCGCCGACGGTTTGCCGGAGGCGCCGAGAACCCGATGCCACGGCAGGTCGGCAGAGTCCGTCCGCATGATCCAACCGACCGTGCGAGCACTGGAAAGTCCTGCAGCATCAGCGATATCGCCGTACGTCGCCACGAAACCGGCCGGAATCGACGCGATGAGTCGCCGTACCTCTTCGATCTGCTCTTCGGTGGTGGCTGCCATGTCGGTTCCTTCAGAGCACGCTGCGAACGAGGGCGGCGACTTCGTCGGCCCGCACGTGCGGGACCATGTGGTCACAGTCGAATTCGACGCTGGTCAGATTTTCACCGAGGTGCTCGGTGAGCGCTGCCCGGAACTCGTCGGTGACGTACGGAGGCTGGACTTTCATTGCTTGAACCAGCACGGTCGGCATCGAAGGCGGTGGCAGCACGATCGGGCGAGCGAGTTCGCCCCACCCGGTCACGATCGCGGGCGTGGACAGGCGCCAGTTGACGCGCCCGTTGCCCAGTTGAATCAGGTGCTCGGCCATCTCGACGTCGAGGTCCTGGGTGGGAACCTCACCCCACGAGCCGTGAATCTTCTCGGAGTACGCCTCGGCCGCATCGGTGTAATCCGGTGAGCCGATTGTGAGTTCGGCCACTTCCTGCATGAAAGTCGGATCCAAGCCGATCGCTGGATCGAGCAGAACGAGCCCACGAACGCGTTCCGGCGCGGTGGCCGCGAGGTGAAGCGCCAGCATTCCGCCGAACGAATGCGCGACGATCACCACCGGTCCGTTTGCATGTTCGTCCAGTGTCTCGAGCAGGCTCTCCACGTGGGATTCGATGTTCCACGGGGGAGCCCAGGTCGAGCGCCCGTGACCGCGCAGATCGGGCGAGATCCAGCGCGCTTGGGGCAGTTGGTTCTCTGCCATCGACTGCCAACGGCGGCCGTGACCGGTCAGACCGTGCAGCGAAAGGATCTCCGGCGCCCAGACGGGTCCGTAGAGATACGTATGGAGTGCAGACACGAGGTCAATCATGCCGGATGCAGGCGATGTGTGAGTTGTCGGTGCGCTCTGGTGGAATGCCTGGGTGAGTGAGACGGCAACACGCAGCAAGGTCACCATTCCGCGGGCGCGGTTGGTGCACCGAACTGCGCCGTCTCCGATACCTCGAACGTGGGATGAAGGGACGACGCGGCTCTTCGCGCCGCCGTCCGAGGATCCGTTCCAGCTCGCGTTCGGCCCTGTTTCTTTCGGTTCGGCAGCGGCTTGGAATCCCTGGCAGGTACTCGGCAGTCCCGGAACCGGCAAGACGTCCCTTCTCGTGGATCTGGCAGTGCAGAAGATCTCGGGTGGCGAAGATCCTGAATCGGTCCTGGTGCTCACCCAGTCACGCCGAGCCGCGACGCAGGTCCGCGAGCAGATCACCGCTGGGTTGCTCGGGTACCAACAGGAACGCGGACCGCAGGCAACCCGTGAGCCGCTGGTACGCACCGTTCACTCTTACGCCTTTGCCGTTCTCCGGCTTCAAGCCGCAGCACACGGCAACGCGCCGCCACGCCTGATCACCGGCGCCGAGCAGGACTCGGTGCTCCGCGAGATGTTGCGCGGCGACATCGAAGACGGTGCGCTCCGGTGGCCGGAGCGCCTGCGACCCGCATTGGGTTTGAACGGCTTTGCCGTCGAACTTCGAGATCTGATGCTGCGAGCCAACGAGCGCGGGCTCGGCCCCGAAGATCTGGTCAAGCTCGGCAAGAAGCGTGGCCGTCCGGAGTGGGTGGCGGCCGGGCGGTTCGCCGAGGCCTACGAGCAAGGCGTGCTGCTGCGCGGCAGTGTCGGTGTCGAGGCTCCGGAGGCGACGGCGCCGGCGCTCGACGCGGCCGAGTTGATCGGTGCGGCATTGACCGCGTTCGCCACCGATCCCGAATTGCTTCGCTCCGAGCGCGCTCGGATCCGGCACCTCCTTGTCGACGACGCACAACATCTGGATCCGCAGGCGGCGCAACTGGTTCGGTTGATCGGAACCGGAACTGCGGGCACGGTCATCGCCGGTGATCCCGATCAGTCCGTGTTCGGATTCCGCGGTGCGGATTCGGCGTTCCTGCTCGGACTGGCCGAGCGTGGAGACGAGCGCCAGATCGTTCTGCCCGTCACGTATCGCAACAACGCCGACGTCGCGTCGATCGCGGCCAAGATCGCTGCGCGGCTGCCTGGCAACTTGGCTCATCGCATCGCGGTTCCATCCGATCTCACCGATGAGAATCCGGGACGGGCGTCGGTGCGGGTTCTTGGTACGACGGCCAAAGAGGCGGCAGTCGTCGCAGATACCTTGCGCCGGGCGCATCTGCTGGACGGGATTGCGTGGTCCGACATGGCCGTCATCGTGCGGTCGGTCCCGCGCACTCTCGCCCCTCTCCGGCGAGCCCTGCTCGCGGCGGGGGTGCCCGTCACGACCGCTGCCACCGAATTGCCGCTCGCGCGGCAACACGGAGTGTCCGGCCTGCTGCTGGTCCTTCGGGCGCTCGGCGGCGATCAGTTCACCGGCGACGACGCGCTTGCCCTGATGGCCGGTCCCATCGGCGGCGCCGAACCGGTCACCCTGCGCCGGTTGCGTCGTGGCCTGCGCCGGGTCGAGTTGGCATCGGGAAGTGATCGGGACTCCTCGGAGTTGTTGCGGCTCATTCTGATCGACGAGGATCGTGCGCAGTCCAAGCGCCTGATGGGCAAGCTGACAGACGTCGAAGCTGCGGCCCTCAATCGCGTGCTGTCGGTCCTTCGCAAGGCCCGAGTGCCTCTCGAGCGTGGTCTCGGGGTCGAAGAAGTTCTGTGGGCGGCCTGGCAGGCGACGGGGCTGGAACGGCGGTGGGCGGCCGCGTCGGCGCGCGGCGGACCGATCGGCTCACAAGCCGATCGAGACCTCGATGCCGTAGTCGCACTCTTCGACGCGGCTGCCAACTACGTCGACCGGCTGCCGCGTTCGCAACTCTCCGGTTTTGTCGACTACTTGACCAGCCAGGAGATACCGACCGACTCGCGGAGCCGATCGGTCATCGCTCCCGACGCCGTCACCGTGGTCAGCGCTCACGCCGCGGCGGGGCGCGAATGGGCGGTTGTGGCGGTGGCGGGTGTGCAGGAGGGGCTCTGGCCGAGTTTGCGGGCACGCGGCTCGCTACTGCGTACCGAAGCACTTATCGACCTGGTCAACGGAGTCTCCGACGGCAGTGACTCGGCTGCCGAACGACTCTCGCGAACCGCGCCACTTCTGGCCGAAGAACGCAGGTTGTTCCTGGTCGCCTGTAGCCGTGCTCGTCGCCGTCTGCTGATCACCGCAGTCGAATCGGCTTCGGGGGACACCGACTTGGTGCCTTCGCGGTTCGTGGACGAATTGATCCGTGGTGACGCGTACTCGGACGACCCGTCCTCCGATCTCGACGTCGTTGCACCCGAGACCGGGGATACCCGGGTTCTGTCGCTGCCTGCACTGGTCGCACAGCTTCGCAGCGTGGTGTGTGATCCCGACATCGCGCATTTCGACCCCGAGAAGCATTCTCGGGCTGCTCGCCAGTTGGCCCGTCTGGCTGCGGCCGGAGTACGAGGCGCGCATCCGGATCAGTGGTACGGCACAGCCGAGCCGAGTACCGCTGCTCCCATGTGGCAGCCCGAGGACGGACCGGTTTCACTGTCCCCGTCCACCATCGAGCTTCTCGAAACATGTCCTCTCCGATGGGTGTTCGAGCGTCATGGTGGCAGCGACGGAGACAACACTCATGCGATCGCCGGTACGCTGGTCCATACCTTGGTGCAGGCACTGGCCGGCCGGATTCCACCGGATCAGGTCGAGAAGGCACTCGAAAATGCCTGGGAATCCATCGATCTGGGATCGCAGTGGTACTCGCGCCGTGAACTCAATCGAACTCGGGAGATGCTGGCGACGTTCACCGCCTGGATGAACGCAACTCGCGGTGAGCTGACCGAAGTCGGCGTCGAGGTCGCGGTCGAGGGGGTCCTCGAACCGCGCGAAGAAGGAGCGCCTGCGGTCAAGCTACGTGGCCGGATCGACCGGCTCGAGCGCGACACCGAAGGTCGCCCGGTGGTTGTCGACGTCAAGACTGCGCGAAACCCCGTCAGCAACGAGGCCGCGCAATCTCATGCGCAGTTGGCGGCGTACCAGGTCGCAGCGGCCGAAGGTGCGATTGCCGGCGAACCGGCCACACAACCCGGCGGTGCGCGCCTGGTATTCGTGGCCAAGTCCAACAAGAAGGACGGTGCGGCGCAGCGAGTTCAGCCGCCGCTGACGGCCGAAGCTGTCGAGATGTGGCGAGACGTCATTCACAACGCAGCGGCAGCGACCCAAGGGCCGCAGTATCTGGCCAGGGTCAACGACGGATGTAGACATTGCCCGGTGCGTTCGAGTTGCCCGGCACACGACGAGGGACGACAGGTGAGTAACTAAGTGGCTGCCGCGACGCAGAAGGCACGCCGACCGAAGATCGACCCTGTCGACCTGGCGGTCGCGCTCGGTCAGCACCCTCCGACGCCCGAGCAGGCAGCAGTGATCGCCGCACCGCTCGGTCCGACATTGGTGGTCGCCGGCGCCGGTGCCGGAAAGACCGAGACGATGGCTGCTCGCGTCGTGTGGCTGGTGGCCAACGGCTTCGTCGACCCCGAGGCGGTTCTCGGCCTGACCTTCACGCGCAAAGCGGCGCAACAGCTCACGTCGCGAATCCGCAAGCGGTTGGCGCGGCTGGCGGGTTCGGACGTTCTGCGGGCACTCGACCCGACCGGCGGAGTGCGTTCCCGGATTCTGGCCGGCGAACCCGAAGTCAGTACCTACCATGCTTACGCGGGACGGTTGCTCTCCGAACACGGACTGCTGTTGCCCATCGAACCCTCGGCGACGTTATTGTCCGAGACCGAACTGTGGCAGGTTGCGCACCGCGTCGTGAGCGGCTGGGACAGTGATCTGGACACCGACAAGAATCCGGGTTCGATCACCGAGACCGTTCTGGCTCTTGCCGGTCAGTTGGCGGAGCACCTGGTCGATCCCGAGCAGTTGCTCGAGGCACACACCGAGCTGGACAAGCTGATTCACACTCTGCCCGCCGGCCCGAAACAGCGGGGTGGACCGAGCAAGGAGCTGTTGAATTACCTTGATGTGCAACATAAGCGCATCGAACTGTTGCCTCTCGTCGCCCGGCTGGGTGAGACGCTGCGGCGTGAAGGCGCATTGGATTTCGGCAGCCAGATGTCGCTGTCTGCCCGGGTCGCCGCCGAGCATCCCGAGGTCGGGCAGACCGAGCGTGAGCGCTTTCGGGTGGTTCTTCTCGACGAGTACCAGGACACCGGTCACGCTCAGCGAGTGTTGTTGTCCTCGTTGTTCGGTGGGGGAGCCGACGGCCGCTTGGCACTGACGGCCGTCGGCGATCCGATGCAGTCGATCTACGGTTGGCGCGGCGCGTCGGCGGCCAACCTGCCACGGTTCGCAACCGACTTCCCGCTTGCCAACGGAAAACCGGCTCCGACGCTCGAACTGCTCACCAGTTGGCGTAACCCGCCGGAGGCTCTCGAGCTGGCTAACCTGTCGTCGGCACCGTTGCGTCGACGCGGCGTGGCCGTCAGTACCCTGCGTGCACGGCCGGGAGCCGTCGCCGGAGACGTTCGACTGGCGCTTCTGGGCGACGTCGAACAGGAACGTCAGTGGGTGGCGGAGAAGATCGCCGAAGAATACGAGGCGGCACGTGCCGAAGACCGCCCGACGCCCACGGCAGCGGTGTTGATCCGCCGGAACGCCGATGCCGCTCCGCTGGCCGAGGCCTTGCGGTCCAAAGGTCTGCCGGTCGAAGTGGTCGGACTCGGTGGGCTCCTGCACACACCCGAGGTTGCGGACGTGATCGCCATGCTCCGGGTGGTCGCCGATCCGCTTGCAGGAAGCGCAGCTGTTCGGCTGCTCACCGGCGCGCGATGGCAGATCGGCGCGAAGGACCTGGCCGCACTCTCTCAACGCTCCCGCGAACTTGCCATCTCCGCGGGATACGGAACGGCGGGTGCGGTCACCGACGCCGAGGCGCTCACCTCGGCGGTCCACGATGCTCTGCCCGGGGAGAACGCCGAGCAAGCAGGATTGGTCGACTCGATCTCCGATCCAGGCCCGGCAGAACGCTATTCGGCTCTCGGGTACACACGCATCAACGCGATAGCGGCAGAGTTGGCGTCGTTGCGCGAACGTATCGGCCAGCCGCTCACCGAATTGGTGGCGGAGGTCGAGCGGGTGCTCGGGATCGGAATCGAGGCGGGCGCACGGACCCGAGTCGGCGTCGTCGGGACCGCGGGCCGCGAGCATCTCGACGCCTTCGCCGACGTCGTCGCCAACTACGCGACGCGTCCAACTGCCAATCTGACCGGGATGCTGGCTTTCTTCGCGGCAGCTGAACAGATCGAAAAGGGCCTCACGCCAGGCGAAGTGGAGGTGGCGCCGGATCGGGTCCAGATCCTGACCGTGCACTCGGCGAAGGGGCTCGAATGGGAAGTAGTGGCGATCCCGCATGTCAGCGACGGGGTGTTCCCCTCGTCCACCGCGTCCGGATCGTGGCTCGGGGCGCTCGCCGAACTGCCACCGTCGTTGCGTGGTGACCGGGCGGTCGACGCGGATTCGGCCGACGGAGTTCCGGTGCTCGACCTCGAGGAGCTCTACAACCGCAAGGACCTCGAGAACGCGATAACGGCGCACAAGAAGGCCTTGTCCAACCGTCGACTGGACGAGGACCGGCGGTTGTTCTACGTCGCGCTGACCAGAACCGAACGGGCGCTGTTCATCTCGGCGCATCACTGGGCGGAATCCGGTTCGGAACCGAAGGGGCCTTCGGAGTTCCTGGACGAGCTGCATCAGATGGTCACGGCCGACAACGATGCCGATGAGGAAGACTCACGCGGTGCGATCGGTGTCGTGGAGGAATGGGCGCCGGCCCCGGAACCCGATACCGAGAACCCGTTGGCCGCCACGCCCCGTACGGCGCAGTGGCCGCCGGATCCGCTGGGTGCGCGGCGCGGCGCCGTCGAGGCCGGAGCCGCGAGCGTCCTGTCCGCTCTCGCTTCGCTGCCGCAAGACAGCGAAGAGGCGGAAGAACCGGAGGACGATCCGGAGAACTGGGCCTCGGACGTCGACGTGCTCCTGGCCGAGCGCGAGGCCCGCGCAAACGCGCGTGCCGAAGTGATTCTCCCGGCGCAGCTTTCGGTGACTCAGCTCGTCGACCTCAAGGCAGATCCGGACGAACTGGCGGCTCGCCTACGTCGTCCGCTGCCGTATCCGCCTAACCCGTTGGCTCGTCGTGGAACCGCTTTTCACGCCTGGATCGAGCGAAGGTTCGGTGCGACTCGGCTGTTGGATCTCGACGAGCTACCCGGCGCCGCGGATACCGGCGCGGGTCCCGAGACCGACCTGGTGAAACTTCAGGATGCGTTCTTGCGGTCCCCGTGGGCCAATCGCAGCCCGATCGAAGTGGAAGTTCCTTTCGAAACATCCATTGCCGGAACGGTTTTGCGCGGTCGGATCGACGCTGTGTTCGCCGATCCCGACGGCGGATGGACGGTGATCGACTGGAAGACCGGTGCCGAACCGTCGGCCGCCAACGAGGACGCTGTTGTGATGCAGTTGGCCGCGTATCGGGTGGCCTGGGCCGAATTGATGTCAGCCAGAGCTCGTTCTGCGGGGCGCAACGAACAGTTTCCGGCCGACAAGGTGAGGGCGGCGTTTCACTACGTTCGATCGGGTCGCACCATCGCACCCGAGAACCTGCCGGACGGTGAGGCTCTCGCTCGCCTCATCCGAACGGCAGGCGCGCAAGATTAGCTTGCGTTTCGACGAGCCTTGAGTGCTTCGGTCACCAGCGGGACCTGCAGGGGGAGACGTGCGATCGAACCGATCTTCTGCGGTGTGGACGTCTTCGGGCTTCGGCACCAGTCGATCGCCATCTGGATGTTGGCGGGGAACACGGCAACAAAGAGCGCGGCGGCAAGGCCCGCGCCGAGCTTGCGGGTCTTCGGCACGGCCAAGGCAGCGCCGATCGCCAGTTCCGCGACGCCGGACACCTGGGTGTAGGTGCGGGCCTGTCCGGGAAGCTGGCGGGGAACGGTGCTGTCGAAGAACGAGGGCGCTGCAAAATGCATGGTGCCGGCGCCGAGAAGGAGGGCCGACAAACGAAGAGCGGCCGCTTGGCTGGGAGTGGACGTCGAACCGGTGAAAGGCATTTGCCCAGCCTGCCTCACGGTGGACCTTCTTGCCACTACCGGCGCCACGACCCGCGCGCTATTCGGCGCCCGAGTTCCGAAGTCGATCTTCGAGGGTTACGCTGCCTGCCGATGTCCGTGTAGGTATTTCGTAAGTTCGAGTGAGAGAGTCGATGTATGGCCGGTAAGCTCCGGGCGCGTTTGACCAGGTCGGAAGCATTGACCGATCAGCCTGACTTCGCCCTTGTCGGGGTGCTGCGCATTCCCCAGCTACAGACCAGTCCGGCGCGGGCCATCTACAAGCGAGTTCTCATCGCATTGGGTGCTCTCGGCGCCGCCGTGTTGATCGTCTACATCGATCGCGCCGGATACCGAGACGCACAGGACAACGAGCTGTCGCTGCTCGACTGCATCTACTATGCGACGGTTTCGCTCTCGACCACCGGCTACGGCGATATCACTCCGTTCACTCCGTCGGCGCGCCTGGTCAACGTCCTGTTGATCACGCCACTTCGAATCTTCTTCTTGATCGTGTTGGTCGGAACCACACTTTCAGCTCTGACCGAGAGTTCGCGTCAGGCGTTCAAAATTCAGCGTTGGAGGCAGCACGTGCGTAATCACACCGTCGTCGTCGGATACGGGACCAAGGGGCGGACGGCAATCGAAGCAATGCTCGGTGACGGTGTACCGGCGTCGGAGATCGTGGTCGTCGATACCGATCAGACAGTCCTCGACTCCGCGGCGAGCAAGGGCCTGGTGACGGTGTTCGGTTCGGCGACGAAATCGGACGTACTCCGGTTGGCAGGTGCGCAGAATGCGTCGTCGATCATCGTCGCCACGAATCGTGACGACACCGCAGTGCTCGTGACGCTGACAGCCCGCGAAATCGCGCCGAAAGCCAAGATCGCCGCAGCCATCCGTGAAGCCGACAACGCGCATCTTCTGCGTCAGTCCGGCGCAGACTCGGTGGTCGTGTCCTCGGAGACGGCAGGTCGACTCCTCGGCATCGCGACCACAACGCCCACTGTCGTGGAGATGATCGAAGACCTTCTGACCCCGGAAGCCGGATTCGCGATCGCCGAGCGCGCAGTCGAACGTGACGAGGTCGGCGGCTCTCCGCGTCATCTCTCCGACATCGTGCTCGGGGTAGTTCGCGACGGCCGTCTGGTTCGCGTCGGTTCGCCCGAGGTGGACGCCGTCGAGGAGAACGATCGCCTGCTCTACATCCGCCGCGTCACGAACTGAGTGCTGCCGAGCTTCGTGCGCGCAGTAATGTCGTGAGCGTGAACGACTTCCAGCTGACCGAAACACCGCTGCTCTCACGCTCGAGCGTCGGCCGCGCCGAGGAATTGCGGTCGGATGCCGCCGCACTGACCACGGGTTGGGCGGACGCGCTGCTCCTCCGTGTGAATTCACGGGGTCAGGTCAAGGTCTCACCGGAAGGTCAGTTGGTCTTCGCCGAGGCAACCGAACTGGGTCCGGAACCGGTGCGCGGTGCAGTGTTCCTGGGAATTCGGGAGAATCGCCACGTCTGGGCGGTGCGGGTGTCGCTGCTGGCGGGCACGTTGTCCGAGTTGCGCATGCTCGGCGGAACACTCGACGACGCCGACGCCGGTTTGTTGACCGGTGCCGTCGCGATTCTCAACTGGCACGACAGTGCCGGATTCAGCGCTATCGACGGCGCACCGAGTGAACCCACCATGTCCGGCTGGTCACGCATTTCCACGTCCACCGGCCACGAGGAGTTTCCCCGAACGGATCCGGCGGTCATCTGCCTGGTGCACGACGGCGGCGATCGAGTTCTACTCGCTCGTCAGCCGACCTGGCCGCAGCGACGTTTCTCGATTCTCGCGGGATTCGTCGAGGCCGGGGAGTCGCTCGAAACGTGCGTTGTCCGCGAGATCAAGGAAGAAGTCGGCATCGACGTGCACAGCGTTCGATACCTCGGGAGCCAGCCTTGGCCGTTCCCTCGCTCGGTGATGTTGGGCTTCGCCGCAATCGGCGACCCCGCCGCTCCGCTTCTGTTCGCGGACGGCGAGATCGCCGAGGGCACCTGGTTCACGAAGGACGAGGTGCGTGCCGCTCTCGAACTCGGCGACTGGGGTTCGGAAGCGGACGCGCCACTGCTGCTGCCCGGCTCGATCTCCATCGCTCGCGGAATGCTCGAGAGCTGGGTCAAATAAGAGCTGGGTCAGACAGCAGCCTGAAAGGCTCTACAGTCCCAGGGCCTGCTTGACCTGGTTGAGCGACGGGTTGGTCGCGACGCTGCCGTCGCCGTACTTCACGGTCGGAACGACGTGATTTCCACCGTTGACGCTGCCGACGAAATCGGCTGCTGCCGGATCGTTCTCGATGTCGATCTCGGTGTACTCGATTCCCGACGCGTTGAGCTGCGTCTTGAGGCGGCGGCAGTAGCCACACCACGTGGTCGAGTAGATGGTCAGGGCAGGCGCATTTTCGGTAGAAGTCACGGCCGATATAACACCACGACCGAGAGCGTTGTTCCGTATCGGCCCGTGTTCTCTTGCCCACATACCGTCGGGCGCGGCGAATGGAGTGTCGGAACGTCCTGCCATGATGGTCCCCATGCCTGCGGACACCGGACTGGATCCAGAACAATCGGCCGCCGTGCTCGCGCCACGCGGCCCGGTATGTGTCCTCGCGGGCGCTGGAACAGGCAAAACCCGCACCATTACCCGCCGGATCGCGCATCTGGTTGCCGACGGTCATGTCTCCGCCGGGCAGGTGCTTGCCGTGACATTCACCGCGCGAGCGGCCGGCGAAATGCGTGGACGGCTTCGTGAGCTGGGGGTTGGTGGGAGTGGGCCGCAGGTACAGGCTCGCACCTTCCACGCCGCCGCTCTTCGTCAACTCAAGTACTTCTGGCCGCAGGTGATCGGTGACACGCCGTGGCGTCTGCTCGATCGGAAGTTCGCGGTTGTCAGCAGTGCCGCCGCTCGTGTCGGGTTGTCCACCAGTACGGAAAGCGTGCGCGACCTCGCCAGCGAAATCGAGTGGTCCAAGGCCTCACTGATCGCGCCCGAGGACTACCCACGCGCGATAGCCAAGATTCGTCGCGAGGCGCCGGTCGATGCCACCAAGGTTGCGCAGGTCTACGCGGCATACGAAGAGCTGAAGGCACGTGGCCAGGACGGAATGCTCCTCGATTTCGACGATCTCCTACTTCACACCGCGGCTGCGCTCGAAGAGCATTCGACGGTTGCCGACGAGTTCCGCGAGCGGTACCGCTGCTTCGTGGTCGACGAGTATCAGGACGTCACCCCGCTGCAACAGCGGGTGCTCGACGCCTGGCTCGGCGACCGCGACGACCTGACCGTGGTGGGCGATGCGAATCAGACCATCTACTCCTTCACCGGCGCCACCCCGAACTATCTGTTGGACTTCTCGCGGAAATTCCCCGAAGCGACCGTCGTCCGGCTCGAACGGGACTACCGCTCCACCCCTGAGGTCGTGTCGCTGGCGAACCGCGTGATCGGTGCAGCGCGCGGACGGATCGCCGGGACGCGTCTTCAGTTGATCGGGCAACGCGCTCCGGGGCCTGAGCCGGAGTTCATGGAGTTCGACGACGAGCCTGCCGAAGCGCTCGGCGTTGCGCGGGCGATCAAACGGCTGATCGCGGCAGGCACTCCAGCGGCCGAGATCGCTGTTCTGTATCGGATCAATGCTCAGTCGGAGGCGCACGAGCAGGCACTCACCAAGCTCGGCATTCCGTTCCAGGTGCGTGGTGGAGAGGGCTTCTTCACCCGCACCGAGGTCCGTCAGGCAGTGGCGGCGCTGCGTCAGGCCGCCGGACGAGACGACCTTCCCGAAGGCGCAGACAACGGCGAAGCGCTGGTTTCACTGGTTCGCGCTGTACTCGCGCCACTCGGTCTGACCAACGAAGAACCTTCGGGCACGCAGGCCCGCGAGCGCTGGGCGTCGCTCTCGGCTCTCGTGGCGCTGACCGAAGAACAACTCGTCCACGAACCCGAACTGTCGCTCACCGGGCTTCTACAGGAGCTAACAGCCCGAGCCGAGGCGCGGCACCCACCGACCGTGCAGGGCGTGACGTTGGCTTCCCTTCACGCGGCCAAGGGGCTCGAATGGGATGCGGTGTTCCTGGTCGGCCTCAACGACGGCACCCTGCCGATCCAACACGTTCTCGGCGACGCCAATTCGGGCGCCGACGACGTCGCGGTGGAGGAGGAGCGTCGGCTTCTGTACGTGGGTGTTACCCGCGCCCGCGAGCATCTGCAGCTGTCTTGGGCATTGGCTCGCAATGAGGGGGGACGCAAGTCCCGTCGCCGGTCGAGGTTCCTCAACGGGCTCATCCCCGAGGACTCACCGGCTTCGCGCGTTGCCGCGCCGTCGTCGGGGAACAAGAAGCGTCCGCGCTGCCGCGTCTGCGGCAAACCGTTGATCGGGACGTCGGCGACAATGCTCGGGCGCTGCGAAAAATGCCCGTCCAATGTCGACCTGGAATTGCTCGAGCACCTCAAGGCCTGGCGGCTGGACAAGTCCCGAGAACTCAAAGTTCCGGCCTATGTCGTCTTCAGTGACAACACACTGATGGCTATTGCCGAACAACGACCACAAGACAATCGCGGACTGGTTTCGATCCCTGGAATCGGGCCGAAGAAACTCGACAACTTCGGGGAAGACGTACTAGCTGTCATTCGCGGCGAACTGCGTGCGGCAACACTCGATATCTGAAATGCATCCGAATCGACAACGGTGAGTTACATAACCGCAGGTCAAAAATAGGTTGTGCAGATTCGACGAATTCTCTACTCTGGTTTTCAGTGTTACGGGGCAACCTGTGCGCAGAAACTATCCGGACCGACACGAAATGGAGGTGGCAAAAAAATGACGAACTTGATCTCGTATGAAGCGTGCGCAAGCGCAAAGTTCGCTGTTGCCGCCCCCATGCTGCCGCGTGCAGCGGGATGGGCGCAGCATGCGTTCCGCCTGCGCCCTCAAGCAGCAGCAAAGAAAGCAGCTGTCGAGTCCGTGTTCTTAAGCCATCGAGGTATTTCTCGGTAGGACACATCCGTTCACTTACGGCCACGGACCCGCAGCCCCTGCGGACCGTGGCCTTTGTGTTGGATACCCCTCTTTATCCGGTTTCCGACTCGGCTCAGGTTCGCACCCATCGAACCCATATCGTGCGACACAGTTTCGCATCCGAGCACTAGGAGACCGAGTTGTCTGCCCAGACAATCCGCGTGGAATCCGAAAACTCCACCACTGCAGTAACTTCCACCGACGTCACTTCGGCTGCAGTCACGTTCATCGAGGTCGCGTCCCCCCGCCGCGACCTGCCGTGCCGGGCATCCAACCCCGATCTCTGGTTCGCCGAAGCTCCGGCCGAACTCGAGCAGGCGAAGGCACTGTGCGCGCAGTGCCCCATCCGTTCCCGTTGTCTCAGTGCGGCTCTCGACCGCGCCGAGCCGTGGGGGGTGTGGGGAGGCGAGATCCTCGATCAGGGGGCCGTCATAGCGCGCAAGAGACCGAGGGGGCGCCCACGCAAGCAACTCGTGTGCGCGTGAGAGCCCTATTCGGCGGAGCCGGTGTCTTAGTCGGCGGAGCCGGCGTCTTATTCGGCGGAGCCGGTGTCATCCAGAACCGGCTCCGCGAACCCTGGCAACCAACGAGTCAGGATTTCCATGTACGGGGCATATGCGTCCAACTGGGCGCATATGCCGACCGAACCGAGAAGAACTCGGAAGATCATCAAATACTCGGCCGGAAGGTTGAGTGCACGGGCCGTTCGGAACTGCGCACTGTTGAAGTCAGTGGCGGTTCCGGCGGCCTTTTGCAGCCACGACCGAGTGAAGTGAAATGACTCGGTCTGGATCGGGTCGGTGAAGGGTCGCAGGTAATCCGCGATCTCCTTGTCGGTCACCGTGCGTCCGGGAATCACGAAACCGTTGGCGCGCAACAACTCCGTCAATTCGTCGAATTGTTCCTCGACAGCCAAGCGCACCATCGTGCCGAGAACCCGTGGCAGTCCGTTCGGGAACGGCGCAGCAGCACCGAAGTCGATGACGCCGAGTCGGCCGTCCTCCAGAAGCATGAAATTGCCGGGGTGCGGGTCGCAGTGGAGCAAGCCGACACGGGCCGGAGACGCGAAGTGGAATTCGGCGAGTAATGCACCGGCAGCATTGCGCTGCTCCGGCGTTCCACTTTCGATGATTCTGGTCAACGGGGTTGCCGTCATCCATTCGGTCACGACCACTTTCGGCGCGCTCGCCACGACGTGCGGGATCACGAATTGGGGATCGCCGTCGAATTCTTTTGCAAAAGCTCGCTGATTGTTCGCCTCGATCCGATAGTCGAGTTCTTCCTCGGTGCGCGCGGTGAACTCCTCGATCACGGGGCGCACATCGACACCGGGCATGACCGAACCGAAGAGACCGGCAAATCTGCCCAAGGTCTTGAGGTCGGCGCGTAGAGCTTCGTCGGCGCCGGGGTACTGAACTTTCACGGCCACGTCGCGGCCGTCCGCCCAGACCGCACGGTGAACCTGCCCGATGCTTGCCGACGCGGTCGGTTCGTCGTCGAACGACTGGAATCGGTCGCGCCATTTGGTTCCGAGTTGCTGATCGAGCATCTTGTGTACTTGCTTGGTCGGCAGCGGCGGGGCGGCGGCCTGGAGCTTGTTCAGCGACTCGCGGTACGGCTCCGCGAATTCCTCCGGAATCGCCGCCTCCATGACGCTGAGCGCTTGGCCCAGCTTCATCGCGCCGCCCTTGAGTTCGCCCAGCACCGCGAACAGTTGCTCGGCGGCCTTCGCGCTCAATTGCGCGTCGATCTCGCCTTTGTCGCCGCCGGCGAGCTTGCGTCCGAAGCCCATGGCGGCGCGACCGGCCATCCCCAGGGGGATGCTCGCGAGTTTGGCAGTACGGGCAGAACTCTTGCGTGGGATCTCGGACACCACACCATCATGTCTGACTGGGGCGTCCTTTGCCCGAAACAGGTGCCAGGTATTGGCAACTGCAAGATATTTGCCGAGGCCAGCGCCTGGTTGTGATCCGATACGGACGGAGCGCGATCTCGAGCGTCGACGACAGACTCGCCGCATGCGTCGCCGCTGTCTCGGATAATGCGGAGTCGATCTCGGCCAGGGCCAGCGCGACACTTGCATGGATCATCGCCGATTCCGCGTGGCCGGCGCTGCCGAGTAGCTGCGCGGACAGATGAAGCCAATGAGGGTCGAGTTCGGATCGGATGATGTCGGCGCATCGCAGGCAACTCGACTGGCCCGGCACGACAAGAGGACCGATCACGCCGTTGCCGTCGCGGATGCGGACGGAAAGGTGGGGGAGTCCGCAGCGAACGAGATCGCTGACCAGGCGAGGATCAGTGACAACGTCGTCGGCCAGGACCACCAGTTGTTCGTTCCACGTGCGCACGACGTCGGTGTTGCGATACCCGCGCGAGCGACGCGTGCTTACCCCGCCGGTGACCAGGGCGCGCTCGACGGCGTCCGAGAGTGGACCGACACCGTGGATCCGGACGGACACGGTCCTCCTGGCGGCAGTGTGGACGAATCCGGAATCGGTGAGTTGCTCGAGCAACTTCTCCGTCACCGACGTCGAAATCCCGCGCGTCGATGCTTCCCACAGGATGGTCGCGCGGGATCTGGAGCCGTCCATTTTGCGGAGGATCGACTTCACCGCGCGCGCATCGACCCCGACAGGCAGCGTCAGCAGGACGGCACGTCCGGGTGTCCATCCCAGCTGCAGCCGACCGTCCGGGCGCGACAGAACAGCGATCCGCGGGTCCCATCGGGGTCCCGCGGATCGCTGTGACGTGCTGTTCTGTGTGGTGTCGTCTTGCGTGTCACCGGTCATCGTTCGATGCTGGCACGGCGGGCCGTCGGCGAGTCCGCGTCAGTGACAGTTATCCACAGGACGTCAGCATGGCTGAACTGCGAAAATGTGTCGAGAAGGAATTATTTCTCTTCGTCGTCCTCGCGGGTCTTGTCCATCGCTGCCTCGGCCGCACGCTCTTTTGCCTCGACGGCTTCGAGCTGGGCGATCGGGTCGTCGAAATTGCCGGCTTCGCCGCCGCCGAGGACCCGGGCGACAAATCCGTCCGGTGCGTCGAGATCGCTCGAATCGGGCATGAGGTCGGGATGTGACCAGACGCCGTCACGAGTGTCCATACCGGCTTCCGCGGTGAGCTTCTGCCACAACCCGGCCGCTTCACGGACCTTGCGAGGACGAAGTTCGAGTCCGACCAGCGTCGCAAAGGTTTGTTCGGCGGGGCCGCCGGTGGCACGGCGACGCCGCAACGTCTCGCTCATCGCGGCAACACCAGGCAGTCGCTCGCCGAGTGCGGCGGTGACGACCGTCTCCACCCAACCCTCGACCAGCGCGAGCAGAGTCTCGAGCCGTTCGAGAGCGGCTTTCTGCTCCGGGGTGTTCTGCGGCTCGAACGTGCCCTGCTGCATCAGTGCTTCGAGCTTGCTCGGATCGGTGAGAGCGGACGGGTCGAGGTCCTTGGCAAATTCTTCCATCGCCGAGAAGTCCATCGTGATCCCGCGGGCGTATTCCTCGACTGTGGCGAGAACACGCTGTCGCAGCCACGGAACGTGACTGTAAAGGCGCTGATGAGCTGCTTCCCGCGCGGCGAGGAACACCAGAACTTCCTGATGCGGCTGTTCGAGACCCTCACTGAACGCCTGAACCGCAGCGGGGAGAAGGGCCGCGGTGCCCTCTGGTCCGAGGGGCAAGCCGATGTCGGTGGAGGAGAGCACCTCGGTGGACAGTTGGCCGAGTGCCTGGCCCAATTGCGAGCCGAACGCGAGTCCACCCATCTGGCCGAGCATGCCCAGCATCGGGCCCGCCATCTGCTGTGCTTCGGCGGGAAGTCCCTGGACCCACATGCCCGCCACCTTCTCGGCCACCGGATCACAGAGCCGCTTCCACGTGTCGATCGTGTTGTCGAGCCAGTCGTTCGGAGTCCAGGCGAGAGTGCGGCTCGCTCCGGCAGGAAGCGTCGTTGCGGCGTCCAGCCACATCTCGGCCAGATGTGCGGCGTCGGCGATCGCCTTGACATTGCCCTCGGTGATCGGTGTAACCGATCCGATCTGTTGGCGTGCCAGCTTCTTGGCGATGTCGTAGTTCACCGGACCGGAAGTACCGCCCTGGCCCATCGACGAGCCCATCCCGCTCAGCATCTGACCGAACTGGGTGAGCATCTGGCCGAGCTGAGCCGGATCGAATCCCTCACCGCCCGCGCCGAACCCGAACGGCGTGTCACCACCCCCGAACGGATTGCCACCCGCCGCGTTCTTGTCGCGATCGGGATCGTCGTCGGAGTTGGAGAAGCCGAACGGCATATTGCTCATACCTCAACGGTACAAGGCTCGAGCGGTCGGAGTCGCCCTCCGAGTCACGCTGACGGCGAACACGCACGGCGCTCAGGCGGTGCGATCGGTGCTCCGGCGCCTTCGCGCTTTACTCTGGATCAGGTGAATCGACGGATAGTGACGCTCTTGGCCGCACTCGCACCCATCGTCGTGTTGGGAGTCGTCGGAACAATGGTCACTGTTCCTTATGTCGCACTCGGTCCTGGCCCCACCTTCAACACCCTCGGCGACGTCGACGGTAAGCCCGTCGTCGACATCCAGGGGACCGAGGTCGATCCCACCGACGGCAACCTCAACATGACAACGGTGTCGGTTCGCGACGGCCTCAACGTCTTCGAAGCGTTCGGACTGTGGGCGAGTGGCAGCAACGGACTCGTCCCTCGCTCGGAAATCTATCCGCCCGAGAAGTCGAAGGAAGAGATTCAGCAGGCCAACACCGCCGACTTCCAGCAGTCCGAGGACAGTGCCGAGTTGGCTGCACTGCACTTTCTCGGCAAGCCGGTGGCACTCACTGTCTCGAAGGTGACCCCGGACGGCCCCGCTGCGGGTGCCCTGCAAGAAGGCGATGTCCTGGTCAAGATCGGCGACACTCCGGTAACCACCATCACCGGCGTTCAGGACACGGTCGGTGCGATCGCGCCAGGCACC
This sequence comes from Rhodococcus sp. ARP2, assembly GCF_001029585.1. Classification (NCBI taxonomy): domain Bacteria; kingdom Bacillati; phylum Actinomycetota; class Actinomycetes; order Mycobacteriales; family Nocardiaceae; genus Rhodococcus; species Rhodococcus sp. ARP2. Next base: position 70,715 of record NZ_LEKE01000068.1, read on the forward strand.
GCGATCGACGTCACCGTCCTTCGCGAGGGTGTGGAGACCGTTGTGCCGGTCACCGTCGGGGCGCGGCCCAACAAGCCCGAATCGGGTTACCTCGGCGTCACGCCCAACGAGGTCCCGGACGTTCCCTTCACCGTGCAGTTCAACCTTGCCGACATCGGCGGTCCTTCTGCCGGACTGATGTTCACACTGGCCTTGGTGGACAAGCTGACTCCGGGGGAGCTCAACGGCGGAAAGTTCGTGGCCGGAACGGGCACCATCGACTCCGACGGCGAGGTCGGTCCGATCGGCGGTATCAGGTACAAGTTGATCGCCGCCTCCGAAGCCGGTGCTGAGACCTTCCTCGTGCCGGCCCAGAACTGTGACGAGGCGAAACAGAATGCGCCGGACGGGCTTCGACTCGTCAAGGTCGACAACCTGCCCGGCGCAGTGGACTCACTCGAAAGCCTCAACACGGGCGGCGACGCACCCCGCTGCTGAAACCTGCCTTGCCGAAGACAGGCTCGGTCAGTCTTCTTCTTTCAGTCTTCTTCGACCTCGTCGAGCGTCGCGTACAACGCGTGAACCAGGTGAGGTGCAAGACCGTCGTAGGTGAGCAGTTCCAGGTCGCCGTACGGATCCGCATCCTCGTCGGGACGCATCTGCAGAAGCGACAGCGAAGGACCGTCACGGAGCACGCCGACGAACAGTCGAGCCTCGCGTCGATCGGGATGCGCGTTGGCCGTCAGTCGCGCGACCTCGTCCGCAGCATGCTGATCGGTCAATACCGGCGCCGTGGCGTGATCGAGATCCGATTCCGCCTCGGGCGGCAGGACGACGATCTCCTGAACCAGGATGCAACCCTGCACCGACTCGGGCCAATGCGTCGTTGCCAGGAACTCGTCGAGTGCCCGTGAACCGCCGATGATGTCCTCGGGAAGCGATTCCTGTTCGATCGGTGTGTATTCGGCGCCCTCGGCGAGTTGGTCGAGCAGTCCGGGTTCGGCCGCGGCGAGCATTTCGGTAGGCACCAACGCGTACAGCTTCGGCGGTTGATCCCAGCCTTCGGCGTCGATGTGGTCGACAACTTCATGAACGCACCGGGCGAGGGCACTCGGTGATCTGCTCATATTCTCTTCACTCACACGTTCATCCTCCCACCTTCTGTCCGGCTCTCTGCTCTCCGTGTTGTCAACCCGTGACCGTTGTTACGTAGAGTGGTCGGAAACGGCCAAGTCCACTCGGGCGTGGCCGCAGTGATCGATGCAATCGGTTGCGACGCCACGGCGTCGCCAAATCTTGGAGCGTGGCACGTGGGCATGCGGCCCCCCGCAGGTTTACCCTCTCTGTCCAGACGCAGTCGAATCTTGTTGGTGGTGGCTGTCGTAGTGGCGGCCTTGCTGCTCGTGGGGCCGCGACTGATCGGCATGTACACGGACTGGTTGTGGTTCGGAGAAGTCGGCTACCGCGGTGTCTTCACCAAGGTTCTGCTGACGCGATTCGTGCTCTTCCTCGTGGTCGGAATTGTCGTCGGAGCCATCGTGTGGCTCGCGATGCTTCTCGCGTACCGCGCACGTCCGGTGTTCGTTCCGGTCTCCGGACCCAACGATCCGATCGCGCGCTACCGCACGACCGTCATGTCGCGACTTCGTCTGTTCGGCGTGATCATTCCGGTCGCGATCGGCATTCTCTCCGGTCTCATCGCGCAGGCCAACTGGGTCACGATCCAGTTGTTCCTCAACGGTCAGCCGTTCGGCATCACCGATCCTCAGTTCAACTTGGACGTCGGCTTCTACACGTTCGATCTGCCGTTCTACCGCTTCGTTCTGAATTGGTTGTTCGTCTCGATTCTGCTTGCCTTCGTGGCAAACCTGGTCACCCACTACGTTTTCGGTGGGATCAAGTTGGCCGGGCGCGCTGGCACATTCACGACTGCCGCACGTATTCAACTGGCTGTCATCGCCGGCACCTTCGTGCTCCTCAAGGCGGTGGCGTACTGGTTCGATCGGTACTCGTTGATGTCGAGTAGTCGTAAGGAACCGACGTTCACCGGTCCGGGCTTCACCGACATCAATGCGGTTCTGCCGGCGAAGCTGATTCTGTTGTCCATTGCGGTCATCTGCGCCTTGGCGTTCTTCGCCTCGATCTTCACGCGGGATCTTCGGATACCGGCCATGGCAGTCGCTCTACTGGTTCTTTCGTCGGTGCTCGTCGGTGCGGTCTACCCGATGATCGTCGAGCAGTTCTCCGTCAAGCCCAATGCGGCGCAGAAGGAGAGCACGTACATCGAACGAAACATCGAAGCGACCCGTCAGGCGTACGGGATCACGGAAGAAAACGTCGACTACGTCGACTATCCGGGAGTTGGCACCAAGCAGCCCCAGGACGTTCCGGCCGACCGGACCACGATCGCGAACACCCGACTGCTGGATCCGACGATCCTGTCGCCGACGTTCACCGCTCAGCGTCAGCTCAAGAACTTCTACGGGTTCCCGCAGACGCTCAACGTCGACCGCTACGAACAGGACGGCCAGTTGCGCGACTTCGTTGTCGCAGCGCGTGAGCTGTCGCCGAACAACCTTTCCGGGAACCAGACGGACTGGATCAACAAGCACACGGTCTACACGCACGGCAACGGTTTCGTCGCGGCCCAGGCGAACGAAGTCACGGCCGTGCAGGGCGACAGTCAGAACAACACCGGTGGTTACCCGATCTACTCGGTCAGCGACCTGACGACCACGCCCGAGAACGAGAACCTCAAGGTGGACAATCCGCGGTCGTACTACGGCGAGGTGATCAGCCAGTCGGACGCCGATTACTCGATCGTCGGTTCCGTCGACGGCGAGGGACCTCGTGAGTACGACACCGACACCTCGAAGTACACCTACACCGGTTCGGGTGGTGTCTCGATCGGCAACTGGTTCAACCGTCTTGCATTCGCGGCGAAGTACACCGAGCGCAACATCTTGTTCTCGAGTGCAATCGGCTCGAACTCGAAGATCATCTTCAAGCGTGATCCGAAGGAAAGGGTCGAGGAGGTCGCGCCTTGGCTGACGACCGACGGCGCTGCCTACCCCGCAGTGGTCGACGGCAAGATGCAGTGGATCATCGACGGCTACACCACCGCCCAGGACTACCCGTACGCGCAGCGCAGTTCGCTCGACGGGTTGGTCGAGGACAGTATCGACCAGACAACCGGGCGCCTCATTCCGCGTCAGGAGTTCTCCTACATCCGTAACTCCGTGAAGGCCACGGTCGACGCCTACGACGGCACGGTCACGCTCTACCAGGTCGACGAGCAGGATCCGGTTCTGAAGGCGTGGATGGGAGTCTTCCCGAACACGGTGAAGCCGAAGAGCGAAATCTCGGACGACCTGCAGGCGCACTTCCGCTACCCGGAAGACATGTTCAAGGTTCAGCGAGAGATGCTGGCGAAGTACCACGTCGACGATCCGAGTGAGTTCTTCACCAACAACGCGTTCTGGTCGGTTCCGAGTGATCCGACGATCGACACGTCGGCCAACCAGCCGCCGTACTACGTGCTGGTGGGCGACAAGGACACCGCGAAGGCGGATTTCCGTCTGACCAGTCCGATGGTCGGGTTCAGTCGTGAGTTGCTGTCGGCCTACATCTCGGTGGCGAACGACAAGGAGAACTACGGCAAGTTCACGGTGCTGCAGCTGCCGACCGATACGCAGACTCAGGGTCCACAGCAGGCTCAGTCTGCGATGACGTCGGATTCGCGTGTTGCTTCGGAAGTGTCACTGCTCAAGCAGTCGAACAAGATTCAGTACGGAAACCTGCTGACTCTGCCGATTGCCGAGGGCGGAATCCTCTACGTCGAACCTTTGTACTCGCAGCGAAACTCGCAGAACGCGTTCCCTCAGTTGGCGCGTGTGCTGGTGAGCTTCAGCGACACCAACGGCATTCGGATCGGTTATGCACCGACCGTCTCCGAGGCGATCAGTCAGATTTGGCCGGGCGCAGGTTCGGCAGCGACTGTCACCCAGCCGGCACCCGATCCGGATACCGGAGCGCAACCGGAAACGCCGACTACTCCGACGGCACCGGCCCCGCCGGCTTCTTCGGATGACGTCACGAAGGCGCTGGCCGAGGTCAATTCGGCAATGGCGGCATTGAAGTCGGCGCAACAGAGCGGTGACTTCACCAGCTACGGTGCTGCGCTCGACCGCCTGCAGAAGGCTGTCGACGCGTACCAGGCGCTGCCGAGGTAAGCGGCGTCAGTTCATGAATAGCAGAAGGCCCACCATCCGATCGGATGGTGGGCCTTCTTGTGTGCTCAGTGAAGCTGTATGAGCTGAATCAGCGCAATGCTGCAACGATCGGTGCGTTGGCATCGGAGAGCTGCTGGAACTGTGCGGCGAATCCGTACTGGCCGGCGAGGTCACGAGCGGTGTCGTAAGCCTGCTGTGCGGCGGGCTTGAGCTCGGCCGGGATTTCGACGGCGGGAGCAACTGCGGGTGCCTCGGCGACGGGAGCCGGTGCTGCGGCGGGAGCCTCTTCGACTGCCGGCTCGCTTGCGACGGTCAGACGCTGGCCGCAGACGGGCCATGCGCCGGGGCCCTGGCTCTGCAGGGTGTTCTCGGCGACGCGGATCTGCTCTTCCTTGGAAGCGTTGGCGGGCGAGCCGGTGCCACCGTTGGCGGTCCAGGTGCTCTGCGAGAACTGCAGGCCGCCGTAGTAGCCGTTTCCGGTGTTGATGTTCCAGTCGCCACCGCTCTCGCACTGTGCGACGCCGTCCCAGTTGTGGGTGGCTGCGGAAGCGGTGCCGGTGCTCATGGTGAGGGGCACTGCGACAAGTGCGCCGGCTACTGCCAATGTGCCGAATGCACGCTTGCTGATGCTGGTGTACGTCATGTCGGGGTAAATCCTCTCCGCGCTTGCTGACATCGGCGGGCCTGCGGGTCGGCGATGGTGCTGACTTTCCCGGGCGCTTGTCTCTCCGTGTCTCTGCCCCTCGAAGGTTTCGGGGGTTCCGATCCCGCGGGGCAGAGTGGAGCAGCGGCGGGTCGGCGTTCGCCCGGTTGATTCGGGCCGGGACCGACCGTACGGGAGCGCTGAACGAGGGTCGATTCGCGATTTTCCGGACCACCTGGTCTTCTCCCATCCAGGATTTTCGGCGTTTGTGCTGGTAGAGCCTTTCCGATGCCGTTTCGAGGTACGTTCGTTACATGCTTGTTATGTGTTGATGCTCACGGGCATTTTGTGAACCCAGTCACCCGATTCTTCGACTTTCAGGCGTGTATTTCGCTCCAGCGCAGGCGATTTGCGTTCCGTTCATCTGCTCGTGTAACTTTGTCAATGCATCGCGGGGTGGAGCAGCTCGGTAGCTCGCTGGGCTCATAACCCAGAGGTCGCAGGTTCAAATCCTGTCCCCGCTACTAGAAAAGGACCGCCGCACTGGATTCCAGTGCGGCGGTCCTTTTTTGTGCGCAGCCGTCGTAGGGTGGCGACGTGCGACTCTCGAAGATTCTTTTGGCGATGGCGGTGACTACTTCGCTGGTGGCCACCGCTCTGGCGTTCTCGGCAGGAAGCGCTGCCGCCGGTGGGCGGATCACCGATGCGAAGCGCGTGGTCTTCATCGTTCCAGGGCAGCAGCTCTACAACTCGGGAGAAACGCACCAGGCGACCTACCGCGCCCTCGACGAGGCACTGAGCGCTGCTGGCTACGAGACACACTTCGTCGACGCACCCGGCAAGATGATTGCGGCCGACGCCGAGCTGATTGCCGATTCGATTCGCTCCTACGCTGCCGGCGCTGACTCCGTCGGGGTGATCGCGCACAGTGCGGGTGGACTGAGCTCCCGGTACTACGCGAAGTTCCTCGGTGGCTCCGAAGTAGTGGATTCATTCGTCGCCATCGGTGCTCCTCAGTACGGTAGCCCCGGTGGCTGCGTACAAGGCCCTGCCGACGGTTACGACACCTGCATGTTCTCCGAAGTTCTCACCAAGCTCAATGCCGGTGAGGACACTCCTGGATCTGCCTACTATTCGGTGGTGCAGAGCTCAGGCGAGTGGGCGGACGGTCGGTTGGACGGGGGCCAGTGCCGGGTGTACATCGATGGCGTTCCCGGGGCCGGAACCGGAGCAGACCATCTCACCGAGCTCGAGCATCCAGAGGTCATCTCGGGAGCGATCAGCGCTTTGGGGCGCGACTGTGTCGGTACGTTCGTGGACGAGAACGACGGCGACATCACCTGGCCTGACACGTTGTTCCCGTCATTTCGGTAAAGCTTCAGGTCCGGGTTGTTCGGACGAGTAGCCCGGCTACGTGTGCGCTCGCGGCAGTTCTGGCCCCCAAGGCGTCACCCGATTCGATGGCCGCGACTATACGAGCGTGCTCGGTGACGGCGATCCGCCGATTGAGCTCGAGGCTCCACATGTCCGAACGGTAGAGATGTGACTGTCCGTCGAGACGATGTAGGGCTTCACTGAGCGGGTGATTGCATGCAGTCTCACGAATCAAGGTGTGGAACTCGAGGTCCAGCGTCGAATCGCGACGCTGATCCGGCGGGCTCTCGAGAAGTTCGCGTTGCACCTGCACCATCTTGTTCAGCTGTGACACGGTTTCATGCGTGGCATTGGCCGTCGCGTTGAACGCCGCGAGACCGTCGAGTACCTCACGCACCTCGAAGACCGCGCGCAGAGACTCTGCGTCAAGCGAATCGACTTTTGCACCCGCATTTCGGGTGTGGACCGCGATGCCCTCGTAGATCAACTGCTGCACGGCCTCGCGGACCGGCGTTCGACTGACATTGAGCTTGCTCGCCAGCGCGGGAACACTCAGTGGTGTCCCCGGCGCCAGCTCTCCCGAAAAGATCAGTTCTCGAAGCGTCTCGTGCACGGACTCGGTGAGCAAAGCTCGTTCGGTGGTGGTCATCTTGTCCTCACTTCGATCCTGCACGATATCGACGGTACCCGGGAGCGCTATCCGGCGGCGCGCACCCGGTCAGCGCTGCGACTGTCGACCTCGGGCGCCGTCGCGCCTTTCAGTCCGGCCACTTTGGCCGCGATGTTCTCGGCGATTGTGATCGGCGGGTATCCCACCTCGCCCGGTTCGAGAGTCCCTGGCAGTGCTTCGATGACGGCGTCGTAGTTTCCGTCGAAAAAGAATGCGGCAGAGCGACGTCGGATGATCTGACCATCGACGATAGGTGGGTCGACTCGGTGCACTGTCGAGCGCCATCGGTCGTTCGTCCAGCGTGCCATCGCGTCGCCGAGGTTGATCAAGAGTGCGCCGTCGGCAGGTTGGACGTCGTGCCATACGCCATCGGCACTCAGAACTTGAAGGCCCGGAACTTGATCTGCCCACAGGATGGTCAAGATTCCGAAGTCGGTGTGAGCGCCCATTCCCGTCATGTCGCCGGAGATGCGGATCTCGCCCTCAGGCAGTGCGTAGTTGTTCATCTTCATCGCGTCGATCGAATGGTCGAGCATCGAATCGAAGTACTCGGGCTGCAATCCGAGGGCGTCGGTAAAGGCGCACATCAGGATTCGTGCCAAGCCCTGGGCATGACGGAAATACTCTTCGATTGCCGGTCGGAATCCGGGCGCGGCCTCAGGCCAAGTGTTGGCGGCGTAGCTGGACTCGGGTAGGTCGAGGGCCGGATAGTCGCTCACCTCTGTACCCACGACTATTGCTTCGTAGAAATCGTTCATCTGGTTCGCAGCGGCGACGCCCAGGCTCATGCTGAGTGATTCCGACTTCGGTGGCGAGTAGCCACGGTTCTCGGACGAGGGACGGCGATAGTTGTTCTTCACCGTCAGTGGGAGAGCAAAGAACTCGTCGAGAGCGTCGGCCAGTCCGTCGGTCGCCGATCGTGGAATGCTGTGTCCGACAATCTGTATGAATCCGACCTCCCGGCACGCGCGATCGAGTTGAGCTGCCACTTCCGCACAGGCAGTGCTGTTGGTGGCGTTTGCAGCCGATGCCTCGCCGGTGAGGTACGGGCTGATATCGATCGTAGGGATTTCGAAGGCGGGAATTTCGTGGGTCATTTAAAGTCCTTGCGGCCGGACGTGTGCCACTTACCGACGAGCACACGTGAGAGGAATCCAAAGGCAGAGAAGACGAGGACGCCGAACACCGACGCGATCACGATCGCGGCGATCAGATCCTCGGACTGAAGGCGGCTTCGGTAGACGTCGAGCAGGGTCCCGATCCCGGGTTGTCCTTTGGCGAAGAACATGTCGCCGATGATGGCACCGACGACCACAAGGCCGGAGGCGGTGCGGATGCCGGTGAGAATGGCCGGCATTGCCGCTCGCAGTTCGAGTTTCACCAGTCGATCCCAACGCGAGGCGCGGCCGAGGGTGAAGAGTTCGTGCAGTCCGCGATCGACCGATTGCAACCCGAAGTGTGTGTTGGTGATGATCGGGAAGGCCGCGATGAGAACGCACACCAGGGTGCGCGCGGTCATGCCGTAGCCGAACCAGAGCCCGATGAGGGGGACGATGGCGAGGATGGGAATGACCTGCAGCACAACGGCATATGGATAGACGATCCGCTCGATCCACTTGGCCTGGCTCATCAGCACGCCGGTTCCGACGCCGACTGCCACCGCGACGACGAAGCCGACCAGCGCAACCTGTGCCGTCACTGCGAGGGCTTCGAGCATGGGAGAGAGGTGTTTCCAGTCGAGTAGCGACTTCGTCAGTACTTGACTCGGCGGCGGAAGGAGAAATCGACGTTCCGGGGAGAGAACGAGGTAGCTGACGATCGACCACGCTGCGACCGCGCCGGCAAGTGAGAGCAGCGGATAGAGCAGGAAGGTGCCGAGCGCTCTCATTCGAGAGGGCCGTCCGGACTGTGCCTGTGCTTGCGCCGTGGTCGCAGAATCATTACGAACGGCGGTATTGCGTACGGTGGTGCCCTGTTGTACTGCAAGGACTTCGGTCATCGTGAGCTCCCATGGAGGCTGGCCGAGATCTCGGCGACATGTTCGGTGTATCGGGCGTCGTAGCGCAGTTCCGGGCTACGCGGGTACGGGAAATCGATGTCCACGACCGAATGTATTCGTCCAGGCCTGGCGGTCATGACGACCACCTTGTTTGCGAGGTACACGGCTTCGGATACCGAGTGCGTGATGAACATCGAGGTGAACCCTTTGTCGGTGTAGAGCCTTTGGAGCTCTACCTGCATCTCCAGTCGTGTCATCTCGTCGAGCGCACCAAAAGGTTCGTCGAGCAGCATCACAGCGGGTGCGAGGGTGAGCGCACGCGCCAACGAGACACGCATCTTCATTCCGCCTGACAACGCATTGGGCAGTTGTTTCGCAAAGTCCGCAAGGCCGACTGCGCGGATTGCCTCGTCGGCGCGCAACTTTCGCGCTGCTTTGTCGCCGCCACCGAGTTCTGCCGATAATTCGACGTTGGCCTGCACGGTTCGCCAGGGGAGCAGAGTCGGCTCTTGGAAGATGAAGCCAACTGATTCGGTGTCGAGGGCAACCGCACCACTGGTCGGTCGCTCGAGGCCGGCCGCCATGCGCAACAAAGTCGACTTGCCACAGCCGGAGGGTCCGACCACGGCGACGAAGTCTCCTCGCTCCACGTCCAGATCGATGCCGTCCAGCGCGACAGTGCCGGTATCGAACTTCTTGATGACATCGGAAAAGACCATCTGCATCGGCGCGGTGAGCTTGCGAGCGTCGGCATCCTGCATCGTGTTCGCGAGTTCCATCTGAGCCTCCGGTTCGGTAATGCATGCAAAAGTTCTTCAATATGTAGGAACTATCTTGAATTGCATGTATGTCGCCTAGATTGCTGAATGTAAATGTGAGGTGACATTGCAGGTGAAGCGAGAATACTGGCGCGCGTTACCTGATGGAAACAACGAGGCGATTGCATGTAATCCACGTGCTGCAGAGTGTGCTCATCGGATCACCCTTCTTGGTTCGCCCACATCCCAATTGTTTTCACGAAGGAGACGCTGTGTATTCAAATCGCAAGGTGTATTCCAATCGCAGAAGTGTGGGAGCGGCGGGCGCGGCACTGGCCATGTGTGCAGCCATCGGATTGACTGCGTGCAGCTCCAGTGAGGCTGAGACGACCAAAGCCGAATCTCTCGAACCAGCTGCCGAGGCGCAGAACCTTGCTGGTCTCTGTCCGGAAAACGTTGTGGTTCAACTCCAATGGCAGCCACAGTCGGATATGGGAGCGCTCTTCGAGATGCTCGGTCCCGGCTATTCGGTCGACACCGACGACAAGTCCGTCAGTGGGACTCTTGTCGCCGGAGGGAAGGACACCGGAGTCGACCTGACCTTGCGGGCCGGGGGACCGGCAATCGGGTTCCAATCCGTCAGCTCCCAGATGTACGTCGACGATTCCATCACTCTCGGCTTGGTGCACGGGGATCAGGTGATCGCGGCAGCGGCAAGTCAGCCCGTTGTGGCCGTCACGCCATTGCTCAAATACAGCCCGGCAATCCTCATGTGGGACAAAGAGTCTCATCCGGACTGGACGAGTGTTGCCGATATCGGCAAGTCCGACGCGAGTGTCGTCGTTTCCAAGGAGCAACTCTTTCCGCAGTGGCTCGTGGCGAAAGGACTACTGAAGCAGTCTCAGCTCGACACGAGCTACGACGGAGCTCCCTCGCGATTTGTCGGTGACCCGACCATCGCTCAGCAAGGATTCGCGAATTCGGAACCGTACACGTACGAGAAGGAGACGCCGGCGTGGGACAAGCCGGTTTCCTATGACCTGCTGAAAGATTCGGGTTTCGACATCTACGCGTCCAATGTTTCCGTTCGTGCCGACAAGGTCGAGACACTCTCGCCGTGTTTGAGCAAGCTGGTTCCGATCATTCAGCAGTCCACCGCGGACTACATCACTGCGCCGGATGCGGCGAATGCTGCCATTGTCGACGTCGTCTCGCAGGACGTGTCGTTCTCTCCCTACACCGAGGGTGAAGCAGCATTCAGTGCCCAGCTCCTGAAAGAGAAAGGCCTGATCGCGAACGAGGCAGACGGATCCGTCGGCACGTTCGACATGACGCGAGTCGCTCACACCGTCGAAGAACTGAAGCCCATTCTGAACGCCGGGGGTGCGGCGATACCGCAGTCATCGCCTGCAGAAGAGATCTACACCGACAAATTCACCGATCGGTCCATCGGAATCCGCTGAAGGAGCTCACAGCAAATGACGTACGACATGACAGAACTCAACCGCGAGACCCGCATGGGTGGCCTGGGCACGGAGACCACCGACCGCGAGGTCCGAAGAATCGATCTCTCGGATTTCGAGAACCGGCGCAGCGAGATCGCCGAGGAGTTGTGGTCGGCAGCGACCGACATCGGATTCTTCCAAATCGTCAATCACGGAATCGATCTGGACCAGGTCCGCGAGGCTTTCGCGGCGGCCGAGCGATTCTTTGCACTGCCCACTGAGGTCAAAGCCCAGTATCCGCTCAAGAAGGGTTTCAACTCCGGCTGGGAGAGCATGACGCAGGTGCGTCCGTCCATCGGAACGCCTGATCAGAAAGAGTCCTACCAGGTGACCCGCCCGCATATGGGTGATCTGTGGCCCACTGCAGACGAATTGGGTGGATTCCGCGAAACGATCCTGGACTTCGAAGCCAAGTGCTGGGGCATTGCGATGGACCTGTTGTCGTGCTTCGCCGAGAAGCTGGGATTCGAACGAGACTTCTTCACCAGGGCACATGACCCGTCGGTGGCCACCTACCAGAGCACACTGCGACTACTCCACTACTTCCCCCTTGCCGCCGACGCAGATGTCGAAGGGATGTGGCGTGCCGGAGCGCACACCGATTTCGATTGCCTGACATTGCTTTTCCAGCGTGACGGTCAGGGCGGGTTGCAACTGTGCCCGGGCAAGGAGATGGACACCCAGGAATGGACGTCGGTGGTGCCGGCCGAGGAAGCGATCACCTGCAACATCGGCGACATGCTGATGAGATGGAGTGATGATGTCCTGCCGTCGAACTTCCACCGGGTCAAGAGTCCCGGAGTCACCGACTATCGGGGAGCCCGCTACAGCCTCGCGTTCTTCGCTCAGGCGAACCGCGACGTGACCATCGAGGGGCCGGCGGGCAAGTACCCGCCGATCACTGCCGAGGACTACATCGACCAGCGAGTACGCGCGAACTTCGCGCGTTGATCCGTATCCGTTCCGTCACACACTTTCAGGAGAACTGGCGATGACTACCGCGCCCAAGAACATGACCGACGCGATCATCCGGGACGTGACGTTGTACAGCGGCGGGCAATGGCTGGCCGGCCGCGACGTCGTCGTCTCGAATGGGGTGGTCGAATCGATCGAGAAGTCGACCGGCACCGCCACACCTGGAAGTGTGGACGGATCGGGGGCGTATCTGATCCCTGGGTTCGTCAACACCCATACGCACCTTCAGCAGTCACTGATGCGGGGGATCGCCGAAGGGACACCGCTTCTCGAATGGCTACTCGCGGTCGCAGAAGAGTCGGTTCAGATCACGCCGGAGCGCGCATACACGGCCACTGTCGCAGCCTCGCTGGAGGCATTGCGCAGCGGTACGACGACCCTGGTCGAACACATGTGGCCGCACCCGTCCAGCGAGGTTCACGACGCTGTGATCCGGGCGTTGCACGACACCGGGATTCGTGCGGTGCTGGGACGCGGAACCGCAGACCGGGCGGACAAGACGAGGAAGTGGGGCTTCGATCCGCGGCTCATGCAACCACTCGGAGATGTTCTCGCACATACGGATCAGATGATGCGCGACGTCGCAGGTTCCCGCATTGACGTGGCAGTCGCGGTACCGAACCCGCGTTCGCTGACCCCGGACGGGATGTCGGAAGTGCGTGAGTTCGCGCGGGCTCGCGACCTGACGGTCTCGATTCACCTGCTCGAGACGCAGACCGACAACACGATGTGTACCGAACACGCGGGCATGAACGCGGTCGACTACCTCGATTCCCATGGGTTCTTGTGGGACCGGGTGCTGGCGGTCCACTGCGTCGAACTCGACGACCGTGGTCAGAAGGTGCTGGCGGAGCGCGGCGTCGGAGTGTCGTACAACCCCGTCAGCAACATGCGCCTCGGTAGCGGAATCGCGCCCGTCCCGAGTTTCCTCGACGCGGGGATCGCGGTGGGGTTGGGTGTGGACGGCGCAGCCAGCAACGATACTCAGGACATGCTCGAGACGCTGCGCACCGGCGCCTACGTGCAGCGAGCCGCGCGTGGCCGCGCCGACCTGCTCGGCTTCGAAGCCATGATCGACATCGCATCCGGCGGTGCGAACGCAGCACTCGGTCTGCCGGCCAGGTCTGGCGGGATCTCCGTGGGCGATCCCGCCGACCTCACCATGATTCGGTTCGAACGCGACTTCGGTTGCCTCCCGGTGCGAGATCCGGGCGCGTCCATTCTCACGACGGGCAGTCGTCAGATCGTGGACACGGTGATGGTTGCGGGCGAGGTCGTGCTCCGCGACGGGCACTCCACTCGCGTCGACGAGGCGGAACTGATCCGGACGCTCAGCGCTTTGTGACTGTGCTCAGTCTTCGCTGATCTCCATCTCGATCAGGACGCGGCGCAACAGCTTTCCGGTGGCGTTGCGGGGAAGTTCGTCGATGAAGACGATCTCGCGGGGAACCTTGTAGCGCGCGAGATTCGACCGGACGTGATCCTTCAGCTCGTCGGAGTTCTGGTCGGCGCCGTGGGCGACGACGACAAACGCTCGCAGGCGGTGCCCGAAGTCGGCGTCCTCGACTCCGATGACTGCCGCTTCCAAGACGTCCTCTCGATCGGCGAGCAGGTTCTCGACTTCGAGCGGGTAGACGTTCTCGCCACCGGAGACGATCATGTCGTCGTCGCGGCCGTCGACGAAGAGGAGGCCGTTGGCGTCGAAGTGTCCGACGTCGCCGGTCGAGAGAAGTCCGTCGATACGTTCCTTGTCACGCCCGTCGGTGTATCCCTCGAAGCTCAGCCCGCTGGCGACGAAGATTCTGCCGATCGTGTGTGGGGTGGTGATCTTCTTGTTGTTCTCGTCGAACAGTTCGACGTGACAGGTCACCGGCGCGCGGCCCGCGGTTCCCGGCGCAATGGTCAGATCCTCGGGAGTCGCGACTGTTGCCACCGCGACCTCGGTGGATCCGTACAGGTTGTAGAGGACGTAGCCGAACGAGGCCGTGACTCGTTTGCACAGGTCGGGTGAGAGTGACGAACCTGCCGAGAAGATGATCTTCAGGTTCGACGTGTCGTACTTGGACAGCACGTCGGGACCGAGGTCGATGATGCGAGTGAGCATCGTCGGGACCACGACCAGACTGTCGCACTTGTATTGTGCGACAAGTTTGATCGTGTTCTCCGGGTCGAACTTTCGATGCATGACGACGGTCTGGCCGAGCGCCAACGCGAGAGCGAACTGCGAGACGCCGGTTCCGTGGAAGGCGGGGGCCGCCATCATCATGGTCTGTCCGCGGCGCAACGGCACGCGGTCGAGGAACTGCGCCGACGCGAGAGGGGAGGTGTGGCCACGCGGCGCACCCTTGGGAGTTCCCGTTGTGCCGCTGGTGAGGAGGACGAAGCCACCGTTCTTCTCGGGTGCCGGCACCGACGACGTGGTGCGTCCGGCGATGGCCTCGTCGAGAGTAGCTGCCGTGGAACCGTCCGCGGCCGTGCCCTCTGGCCAGGAACGATAGACGACGACGTCGTCCGGCAAGGCATCGGCGATGTCAGCGAACTCGTCGTCGTAGACGAAGGCGACCACCTTCTCACGCGCGGCGACGTCCACGAGTTGGGGCCGTGCGAAGCCCGTGTTCATGAGAACGAGCTTTGTTCCGTTCTTCGCTGCCGCCAGCATGGTCAGGACCAAGCCTCGATGGTTACGGCACATCGCACCCATGACCGAGTCGGACGTGATGCCGTCGGCCTGCCACGCCCGGACCAACGCGTTGCTCTGACGCTCTAGCTCGGCATAGGTGATGGGTCCGCGCTCGTCGATGATCGCCACCGCGTCGTAGCCGTTCTCGGCGTGTGCATGGACCGGACCGGCAAAGGGTCCGTACTTGTCCACGGCTGCAATGGATTTGAGCCCGCGATCGAGGCGAGGGAACGGGACGAGTCCGGCTCGGAACATGACCCCCGCCGCGCCGATGGTGTCAGTGACCTTGGTGACCAATCCGGGCATACGTGAACCTCTTCCGAGCGTCGTTGTAGGACTGATTACACACTAATGGGCAATCAGGTTTCGGTGGTGAAGTTTCACGATGGCGACCGAGCACTCCGCCCCGCCACCTCGAAAGGTGGCGGGGCGGAGTGTTTCGGGATCGGGTCTGTGCGACCGTCACTTCAGTTCGACCGTCACTTCAGTTCGGCGGACGACTTTCCGAGCAGGCGGCGTGCGACGATCAGCTGCTGGATCTGCTGGGTGCCCTCGAAGATGTCGAGAATCTTCGAGTCGCGGCCCCACTTCTCGAGCAACGGGCGCTGCGAGTAGCCGTAAGTTCCGGCCAACTCGACTGCCTTGAGCGTCACGTCGGTGCCGGTGCGGCCGGCCTTCGCCTTGGACATGGACGCTTCGAGCGAGTTCGGCTTCTTGTTGTCCGCCATCCA
This sequence comes from Rhodococcus sp. ARP2, assembly GCF_001029585.1. Lineage (NCBI taxonomy): Bacteria > Bacillati > Actinomycetota > Actinomycetes > Mycobacteriales > Nocardiaceae > Rhodococcus > Rhodococcus sp. ARP2. The sequence continues at coordinate 86,261 of NZ_LEKE01000068.1, forward strand.
CGCCGCGCGCAGAGACAGCAGGTACGCGGCCTCCCAGTCGGCTTCCAAACGGATGAACTCGGCTGCAGCTGCATGCTGGTTGTAGACCGGTGTGTCGTAGGAGATCTCGACACCGGCTTCGGTCAGGATGCCGCGCAGTTCTTCGAGAGCCGCGCGTCCGACGCCGACGGCCATGGCTGCAACGAGGGGCCGGGTGTTGTCGAACGTCTGCATGACGCCGGCAAAGCCCTGCTCGACGTTGACCTCCGGGCTGCCGAGGATGTTGTCCGCGGGAATGCGGCAATCCTGGAGCAGGAGTACTGCGGTGTCGGAGGCCTTGATGCCCAGTTTGTGCTCGAGGCGAGCAACGCTCAGGCCCGGTGCGTCACGCGGAACGACGAACGACTTGATGGCCGCTCGGCCCTTCGACTTGTCGACCGACGCCCACACGACGATGTGCGTCGAACGCTCACCGGCGGTGACGAAGATCTTCTCGCCGTTGAGAACCCACTCGTCGCCGTCGAGAACGGCGGTGGTGGTCACTGCGGCGGAGTCGGAACCGAAGCTCGGTTCGGTGATGGCCATCGAGGCCCACACCTTGCCGAAACGTTCGAGCTGTTCGTCGGTGGACACTGCGGCGATCGCGGCGTTGCCGAGCCCCTGGTAGGGGATCGAGAGCATGAGTCCGACGTCGCCCCAAGATGTTTCGAGCGAGTTGAGGAGCGCAGACATGTTGCCGCCGTTGGCGTTGCCACCCTTGGCGCTCGCGTCGGACCGTCCGCCGCTGGCACCGCCGATGTCTCCACCGGAATCGGAGAGGCCTTCGACCATGGCGGCCATGGTGTCGAGCTCGACGGGATACTCGTGCTCAGCGAGATCGTACTTACGTGAAATGGGTCGGAAGATCTGCGCCGCGACCTGATGTGCTTGGTTCGCTGATGCTTTGAGCTTCTTGGGAAGTTCGAGGTTGATCATCGTGGTTCTCCTGGAAGTTCAGCGGCGTCAGATGAGGACGATGCCCTCGGCAACGCCGATGGCACGGAGGTCGCGGTACCAGCGCTCGACCGGGTGTTCCTTGGTGAACCCGTGTCCACCGAGGAGTTGCACACCGTCGAGGCCGATCTGCATGCCCTTCTCGGAAGCCAGCTTCCGGGCCAGAGCGGATTCGCGAGCGAAGGACAAGCCCTGCTCGGCGCGTGAAGCGCCGCGAAGCGTGACCAGACGCAGTCCGTCGAGTTCGATGCCGATGTTGGCGACCATGAAGGCAACCGCCTGGCGGTGGCTGATCGGCTCGCCGAACGCTTCGCGCTCGTTGACGTACGGAATCACGTAGTCGAGAACTGCCTGGCTGGTGCCGACGGCCATGGACGCCCAACCGAGGCGAGCCAGGCGAATCGCGTCGGCGTATTCGGCCTTGCGCTGCTCGGCGTCACCGTCGCCGAGCAGTGCGGACTCCGACACAGCGACGTCGGTGAGGATCAGGCGACCCAGGCCGGCGGCGCGCAGACCCATGCTGGGATCTGCTTCGACGACGAGTCCCTTGGTGTCGGATTCGACGATGAAGAAGGACGGCTTGCCGTCGAGTTCCGCGGCGATGACGAAGAGTTCGGACGTAGCCGCGGCGGGCACCAAGCTCTTGACGCCGTTGAGCTTGTAGCCGCTGGGGGAGCGCACTGCCTTGGTCTGCAGGGCAAACGGATCGAACAGTGCGCGTGGTTCGTTGACCACCACTGCTGCGCCGGGGACCTGCTCGCCGGTGAAGGCCGGAAGGTAGGTCTTCTGCTGCGCGTCGGTGCCCCACTGCGTCAGTGCAACTGCAACACCGCTCGGTGCGAGGATCGGAAGTGCAAGTCCCATGTCTCCGTGCGCAAGTGCCTCGGCAACAAGAGAATTGGTGACTGCGCCGCGATCGGCGGCTGCTCCGTCGAGTTCTTCGGGAACGTTGATCAGCGTGATACCGAGCTCGGCCGCGCGCTTGGAGAGATCGGCGGGGGCCTGAGCTGCGCCGTCGGCGTCGTAGGCCGCGGGACGCAGGATTTCGGCCGCGAACTCACGCACCGTCTCGACGATCATCTTCTGGTCGTCGTCCGGGGTGAGATCGAAGTAGTCGGCGTTCTTGCTCGGGTTGTCGGGCAGGCGCTTGGGTGCACCGTTGCCCGAAACCTTCTGGAATCCTCGAGTGGCGGCACCCAGGGTTTTGAAGCCCGTCTTGGTGCCCTCGTAGGTCACGCGATCGATGGTCTGACGCAGATTGAACTTCTCGGCCAGTTCCGAACCGGTGATCTTGGTAAGCACACGCATGGCTGCGCCCATGGCGTCGCGTTTGATCGGGTTCAGGCCGACGGCGGACGTGTCGCGGGGCGCACCCTTGGCGCCGCCGCGCTGCGCGCCCGATTCGCTGCGCTGAGCGCTCTTGTCGGGGGCAACACTGTCTTGCTTGGTCATGATCACCAGCTGTTTCTCGGTGTTGGGGCGTTGGACGATTTTTATCTTACTCATCAGTAAGGTCTGTTGTCGAGAAACCGCGAAATGATGCGCGTCATAGGCTCGAGGGGTGAGCCGGACAGAGGTGCCAGATCGGATACAGCGATATATGCGCTACGCGCCGTTGGTGGTGGTCCCGTGCCTGTTGATCGCCAGCACGTATCCGGGGGAGTATCGAGTTCCCGTCACCTACTGGATACTGTCGATGCTGTCGGCGCTTGCCTTCGTCGCCGGCCGTCGATGGCCGGTCTTCGCGTCCCTGGCCATCTCGGCGCTCGCCGTTCCGATGTTCGTCGCCGACGCCTGGGGGCTGTCCGAACTTGTTCCGTATCTCGGGGCTGTCGCCGTCGTCGACGTCACGATGCGGGCCGAGCGCAGAGAAATGGTTGCCGTATCGGCAGCAGGATGGTGCGGTTCGGTGCTCGCGGGGATCTGGTTCGAATCTCACGAAGCATTCTTCTCGGTCACCACGGCTGTGAAAGTGCTTGCGTACGTGGGGTTGCCACTGCTGCTCGGACTGTATCTGCGCTCGCAGCGTGAATTGGCCGCGAACAATCTTGCGCAGACCCGCGCTGCGGAGCGCAGTGCGCTCGCCCGCGAACTGCACGACCTGGTTGCACACCACATGGCATCGATCGTCCTGAGAATCGGCGTGGCTCAACATGTCTTGGCGCCCCAGGACGAGGCCGTGCGTGAGGTCCTCGCGGATGTGCGTGCGACGGCGTCGGATGCGTTGGCCGATATCCGTCGGCTTCTGGTCGCACTTCGTGATCCTTCGCTCGGTGAGGTCGCTCTGGTCGAGCCGGATGCCGTAGACGCGGAAATCGGTGCGGCGATAGATCGTGTGCGTGCGGCAGGTTTCGAGGTGCAGTCGGTTTTCGATACCCAGGAGAATGTCGAGTCAGGCGCAGCCGATCTCGACGCGATCGGGAGGCTGACGTTGTTGCGGGTGATTCAGGAATCACTGACCAACGTCATGAAGCATGGCGACAAGAAGGGGCTGGTATCGGTCTCGGTCGGTCGCGATGACAACCGGGTGCATGTCAGGGTTGTCAACGACGTCGAGGGATCGCCCCGGAATGCAGGTCATGGCCTGGTGGGAATGCAGGAGCGCGCGGAGTTGGTCGGCGGCGAGATGACCGCCGGCACGAACAGTGACGGGAAATGGGAAGTGCACGTGAGTATTCCACTGGTTGTCTCGGGCGGTGTCTCGTGATCAGCGTGCTGATCGTCGACGACCAGCGACTGGTGCGCGCCGGTTTGCGGATGCTGTGCGCTGCAGCCGAGGACATGACCGTGGCCGGTGAGGCGTCGAACGGCGTCGAGGCGGTAGCACTCGCTGCCGAATTGGATCCCGACGTGATTCTGATGGACTTGAGAATGCCCGGGCTGGACGGGATCGGTGCCACGCAGCAGATCGTCAAGGCCGGTCGTCGAGCACGCATTCTCGTGTTGACCACCTTCGACGACGACGATCATCTGTATCCCGCACTCGCCGCGGGGGCTTCGGGGTTCTTCGTCAAGGATACCGAACCCGCCGAGCTGCTCGGCGCCATTCGGCGGGTCGCCGAGGGCGAGATGGTGTTCACTCCGGAACTTCTCCGCCGCGTTGTGGATCGAGCGGTGATCGGTGGTATCGCAGACACTGCGGTGACAGAGAGGGTTCCGCTGACCGATCGCGAATCGCAGGTCCTCGCACTGGTGGCAGAAGGGAAGAGCAATCAGGAGATCGCAGACTCACTGCATCTGGGTGTGACCACGGTGAAGACGCACGTGGCGAACCTGATGTCGAAGACCGGTTGCGACAATCGGGTTCGCCTCGCTGTGTACCACTTGCAGAACTTTCAGTGACCGGAGTGCGAACCAGGCATCGGCATGTCCATCTGCATCGGAGCCGCCTTCTGTCCCGGTTCGAGGACGAGGAATTGGCCCATCATCCCTTGGTCCTCGTGCATCAGCAGGTGGCAGTGGAACATGTACGGGAACGTGGGATCGGTGTACTCGGACCACTGCAGTGCGACGCGAACCCTGCTGCCCGGCGGTGTGTAGACGGTGTCCTTGAGTCCGCGCAAGTGCGGCGGGGGAGTGCGACCGTCGACGTCGAGGATCTGGAACTGTACGTCGTGGACATGGAAATTGTGTGGCCAGTTGTCCTTGTTGGTGATCGTCCACACCTCGATCGCGCCGACCTCGGCCTCGAAGTCGATGCGGTTCATGTCCATTCGTTGCCCGTTGATCATGTACCACTGCAGATCGAAGGTTCGGGAAACGCTTGCCTTCGACGGATCGAGACGCGGCAGTACGGCCAACTGCGCCGGGAGAGTCGACCGTGACGCACGGCTGGCAACCCCCCGCAGCTCGATGATGTCGAAGCGGTCGTTCATGCCGAAGTTCTCGGCGTCGGAGGAACTCACGCCACCGCCGTCCTCGATCGGGAACGACACCAGTGTGGTCGTCGCACCGGGGTCGACGCGAACCACGATCTCGGCTCGTTCGCCGGGGCTGAGCTGAATCCGCTTGATCGCAATCGGTGATTCGAGCAGTCCGCCGTCGGTGGCAATCAGATCGAACGTGCGGTCGTCGGGGAACCCCAGGTTGTAGAGACGGCCGGAAGAGCCGTTCAGGATGCGCAACCGGACGACTCCGGTGGTGACGTCGAGGTAGGCGTCGGAGATGCCGTTGGTGACGATCGTGTCGCCGAGCAGGCCGATGTCGGTCGGATCTGATTCGTCGAAGCTGCCGTCGGCGAGGAATCGACGATCCTGGATTATCAGCGGAACATCGTCGACACCATAGGTTTTGGGGATGTCCAACGCCCGGGTGTCGGCTTCGTCGATCAGGAACAGTCCGGCAAGACCGCGCTGCACGTGCCGTTCGGTGGATCCGTGCGGGTGTGGGTGATACCAGAGCGTCGACGCCGGCTGACCGATCGTCCACGCCGGTTCCCAGCGTCCGCCGGCTTCGATGGTCTGGTGCGGGCCACCGTCGTATCTGGCGGGCAGATGCATGCCGTGCCAATGGACGGTCGTGGGCTCTGCCAGTGTGTTGTCGATCGTGAATGCGACAGATTCTCCGCGTTCGGCGCGGACGGTGGGCCCCAGAATGGATCCGTTGAAACCCCAAGTGTCGGTGAGTTTTCCCGCGACGATCTCGGTGGTCCCGGCACCGGCACGAAGTGTGAAGTGGCGAACACCTGCGTCGTCGACGGTGGATTCGGCAAGCGGCGGAATCGGTAGCGGACGCGAAGTTCCGGCCTCCGCCAACGTGGCGCTCTTCGCTGCCGGGTCGGCGCCGCAGCCCACCGCGAGCCCGAGGGGCGCTGCGGCCAGACCGAACAGAATCGTGCGCCTGGAAATCCGGTTCATCGTTCTCCTGGAAGTAGTGCGTGATCAACTACTTCCAGTCAACGGGCCGAGATGTCGTGCCGAATCCTGCCGACGGGCCTGTCGGAACTCCTCCCTCGGACCCTTGCGGCGGGTGGGATGTTCTGGTATCCGGGTGGTTACCGCAGGCGGGCTAGAACGTCTTCGTGCAGCAGTCCGTTGGTGGCGACCGCGCTGCCGCCGTGCGGACCTGCGCCGCCGTCCAGATCGGTGAACGCGCCGCCGGCCTCACGGACCAATACGTCGAGCGCTGCCAGATCCCACAGGGAAACCTCGGGTTCGGCAGCAATGTCGACGGCGCCTTCGGCCACTAGGCAGTAGGAGAAGAAGTCCCCGTAACCGCGCACGCGCCATACGTGGTCGGTGAGTTCGACGAACTGATCGCGAATTCCGCGGTCCTTCCACCCCGAGAGGCTCGAGAAGCTCAGGCTCGCTGACTCGCTGCGATCGACGGCGGATACCTGGATCGCCCGCGCATCACTGTCCCCGAAGGACGTATGTGCGCCCAAACCTGTTGCAGCCCACCATCGCCGATTCAGGGCGGGTGCGCTCACGACGCCGATAACGGGGACGCCGTCCTCGAGCAAGCTGATCAGCGTGGCCCACACCGGTACGTTGCGGACGAAGTTCTTGGTCCCGTCGATGGGGTCGACCACCCACTGCCTGCCCTCGAAGACTGCGTCGCCGCCGAATTCTTCGCCCAGTACGGAATCCTCCGGTCGGTGCTCACCGAGTGTCGCGCGCACTGCACGCTCGACAGCGAGGTCGGCGTCCGAGACAGGGGTGAGGTCCGGCTTGTCGTCGACTCGAAGATCGAGCGCACCGAAGCGGGCGCGAGTGATCGCGTCAGCCTCGTCGGCGATACGGAGGGCTAGTGCGAGGTCGGATGCGCGATCGGTCACGGGTACACAACCTACCGGCTCAAACGGGGAGGACTTCGTTCAGCTTTCCGGTGGCGACGTCGAAGACGAATCCGCGTAGGGAGGTCGTCGCGGTGACGAACGGACTGTTCTCGATGCGCTTCAACGACTGACGGACGTCCTCGTCGATGTCGGGGAACGATTCGGCAGCCCAGTTTGGTTTGATGCCGATCTCGTCCTGGATGGATCGCTTGAAGTCGTCGTCGGTGAACGTCAGCATTCCGCAGTCGGTGTGGTGGATGAGGATGATCTCGGTAGTTCCCAGCAGACGCTGGCTGATGGCGAGGGATCGGATCTCGTCGTCGGTGACGACTCCACCCGCATTGCGGATGACGTGCGATTCACCTTCCTGGATCCCCAGCACCCGATAGACGTCGATGCGGGCGTCCATGCAGGCGAGAACGGCAACGTGCTTGCTGGGTGGGAGGGGGAGCGGACCGGTGAACTGCTCGGCGTAGGCGGCGTTGTTCTGCAGGTATTCGTCGGTGACAGTCATCACTCCAGTAGGTTCCCTCGGACCCTGGTTGGCAAGGCTTCCAGTCGCGGTGATCCCAATAGGTGACGCACGGGGGAGCGGACAGGGTGACGCACAGCAGAGCCCAGGTCGGCACCCGGTAGCCTTGAGAACCGTGCATCCCGACGTAATTGCAGACCTGAACGCCCTCGACACCACCCTTCGCACCTGCGAATCGGTTGTGGACGTCGAGGAGCTGCGCCGACGCATCGACGAGCTCGAGCACCAGGCGGCCGACCCCGGTCTGTGGAACGACCAGGAACACGCCCAGCAGGTCACCAGCCAGCTCTCCCACGCCCAGGCGGAGCTTCGCCGCATCGTTGCACTGCGCGAGCGGCTCGACGAGATGCCGATCCTCTACGAACTGGCAGAAGACGAAGGCCCCGACGCGGTGGCCGATGCCGACGCCGAGCGAGCGAGCCTGCGTGACGACATCGCGGCGATGGAAGTCAAGACCATGCTGTCGGGCGAGTACGACGAGCGCGACGCACTCATCAACATCCGCTCCGGCGCCGGCGGTATCGACGCCGCAGACTGGGCCGAGATGCTCATGCGTATGTACATCCGCTGGGCGGAGAAGCACGACTACGGCGTCGAGGTCTACGACACGTCGTACGCCGAAGAAGCCGGACTCAAGAGCGCGACGTTCGCGATCAAGGGCCCGTACACCTACGGAACGCTGTCCGTCGAGATGGGCACCCACCGGCTCGTCCGAATCAGCCCGTTCGACAACCAGGGGCGTCGCCAGACGTCGTTCGCCGAGGTCGAGGTCCTGCCGGTCGTCGAGACGACCGACCACATCGAGATCAACGAGAACGACATCCGCGTCGACGTCTACCGCTCGTCCGGTCCGGGTGGCCAGTCCGTGAACACCACTGACTCCGCCGTTCGACTCACACACATCCCGACGGGAATCGTCGTCACCTGTCAGAACGAGAAGTCGCAGCTCCAGAACAAGGTGTCGGCGATGCGCGTCCTGCAGGCCAAGCTGCTCGCGGTCAAGCGTCAGGAAGAGCGCGCCGAGATGGATGCGCTCAAGGGCGACAGCGGCAGCTCGTGGGGCAACCAGATGCGTTCCTACGTTCTGCATCCGTACCAGATGGTCAAGGACCTGCGTACCGAGTACGAGGTCAACAACCCGTCGGCAGTGCTCGACGGCGACATCGACGGGTTCCTCGAGGCCGGCATTCGCTGGCGCATGAGCGAGAACCAGTCCGCATAGCGTTCGGATACCGAAAGGCACGATGACTTTACTTCGACCTGGGCAGAACCTGCTCGATTGGCTTCAAACCACCGGTTTGTCCGTCCTCATGACCGTGCTCGGCGCGATGATTCTCGCCCGGTTGGTCAGTTGGGGCGGCAACAAGGTCACCGACCAGATCGACTCCAACTATCAGTTGGGCGATGCGCTGGTTCGCTCCGAGGCGACCAAGCATCGCCACTCGGTCGCGCAGGTCATCACCTGGGTGGTCATCACGTTCATCTACGTGATCGCGACGCTGAAGGTTCTCGACCAACTGAATTTGCCGATCGGCAGTCTCGTGGCGCCGGCAACTGTTCTCGGTGCGGCGCTCGGTTTCGGTGCACAGCGCGTCGTGCAGGACATTCTTGCCGGTTTCTTCATCATCACCGAACGCCAGTACGGCTTCGGTGACACCGTCCGGCTTGCGATCACCGGCTCCTCCGACGACGCCGAAGGTGTCATCGAGGACGTGACCCTGCGCGTGACGCGGATGAGAAACTCCGACGGCGAGGTCATCACCGTTCCCAACGGCCAGATCGTGAAAGCGACCAACCTGTCCAAGGACTGGGCACGCGCCGTCATCGACGTTCCGGTTCCGGCGACTGCCGACCTCACCCGGGTCAACGAGGTACTTCGTCAGGTCGGAGTCGACGCGATGGCTGACCGTGGACTCAAGAAACTGCTGCTCGACGAGCCCACTGTCATGGGCGTCGAAAGCCTCGAGGTCGATCAGGTCAACGTGCGGATGGTTGCGCGCACGCTGCCTGGCAAACAATTCCAGGTCGGGCGAGCACTTCGTGTCCGCGTCGCCGCAGCACTGCGACGTCAGGGGATCACGGTGTCACCGGATCTGCACACCGCACGGACCGAGGAGGCGAGCGAATGACCGATCAGGAACCGCGCCGCGGACTCGACCGCCTGATTCACCTGGACTGGCTTCCGTCACGGATCTTCGGTGGCCGGATGCGCACCTCGACGTTCATTCTCGTGGTCGCCTGGATCCTCACGTATCTGCTGCACACGTACCTCAATCCGGAAGAAACGGCAGCAACTCCGCCGCCCAGCGTCGACACGTCAGTCACCGAGCCGTACATCGCTCCATCGGTCAAACCGTCGACGACGACCCCCGTGCCGTCCTCGACCGAGCAGACGACCACCGAGGCTCCGTCCTCGGAATCGAGTACGGGCAGCTCCGGTTCTCCGACGCCGACTTCTGGTCCAGCGCCTGCTCCGGGAAACGCCGAACAGTCTGCGACCACAGTGCCGACGACTCCTGCGACGACGACCGTCCCGCAACCTGGTGCGGCAATGCAGGCACCGACGTCGGTGCCACAGTCACCTGCGACCACCGGTACCGGATAAGGACGAGGGTGCTCGCGCGTGGCGCCAAGGTCACCGTTAGATAACGGCTAGACTGGCTAGTTGTGATCAGCATGAAGAATGTGTCGAAGTCCTACAAGGCCTCCACCAGGCCGGCGCTCGACAAAGTCAGCGTGGAGGTGGAGAAGGGGGAGTTCGTCTTCCTCATCGGCCCCTCCGGCTCTGGCAAGTCGACGTTCATGCGGTTGCTGCTCAAGATGGAGTCGCCCACGTCCGGTGACATCGAGGTGGCGGATTTCCACGTCAACAAGTTGGCGGCCCGCCGCGTGCCGAAGCTTCGCCAGAGCATGGGCTGTGTTTTCCAGGACTTCCGCCTGCTTCAGCAGAAGACGGTGTCCGAGAACGTCGCCTTTGCGTTGGAAGTCATCGGCAAACCCCGCAACGTCATCGCGCGCACTGTGCCCGAGGTTCTCGACATGGTCGGTCTGGCCGGCAAAGCCGATCGACTGCCCACCGAACTCTCCGGCGGTGAGCAGCAGCGCGTCGCCATCGCCCGCGCATTCGTGAACCGCCCGCTCGTGTTGCTCGCCGACGAGCCCACCGGCAACCTGGACCCCGAAACGAGCCAGGACATCATGCTGCTGCTCGAGCGGATCAACCGCACAGGCACCACCGTCGTGATGGCGACCCACGATCACCACATCGTCGACTCCATGCGTCGACGCGTCATCGAACTCGATCTCGGCAAGGTGACCAGAGACGAAGCGCGGGGTGTGTACGGCGTCGGCAGGTAGCGCCGACTACGACCACACGTCCCGTACGCCCACCGGTTGTCGTGAAACAACCGGCCTCTCGAAAAGGAATCGGATTCCCCGATGCGCGCCAGCTTTATTTTCAGCGAAGTACTGACCGGCCTACGCCGCAACATCACGATGACCATCGCCATGATCTTGACGACGGCGATCTCCCTCGGTCTCTTCGGCGGTGGTCTGCTGGTCGTGCAGATGGCAGGCAAGACCCAGCAGATCTTCCTCGAACGCGTCGAGGTGCAGATCTTCCTGACCGACGACATCTCTTCGGCTGATCCCGGTTGCGAGCAGGAGATCTGCAGTTCGTTGCGCAAGGAACTCGAGCAGACTCCGTCCGTCGTCGCGGTTCAGTACCTCAACCGCGAAGACGCCGTGAAGGACGCCACCGAGCGCGTGTTCAAGGACCAGCCCGAGCTGGCAGCGCTGGTGAGCCCGGACAGCTTCCCGGCGTCGTTCAAGGTCAAGCTCAGTGACCCGGAGCGGTTCGGCGTCATCAACGACACCTTCGGTTCGAGGCCCGGCGTCGAGAGTGTGCTCAATCAGCGCGAGTTGGTGGACCGACTGTTCAGTGTGCTCGGTGGAGTGCGCAACGCAGCGTTCGCGATCGCGATCGTCCAGGCGATCGCGGCCATCCTGCTGATCGCCAACATGGTCCAGATCGCCGCGTTCACGCGTCGTACCGAGGTCAACATCATGCGGTTGGTCGGCGCGACGCGGTGGTACACCCAGCTTCCGTTCCTCCTCGAAGCCGTCGTGGCGGCCTTGATCGGTGCGGTGCTCGCCATTGCCGGACTGTTCACGGCGAAGAACGTCTTCATCGACGGGGTCCTGTCCGATGTCTACGAAGCCAATATCGTGGCGCGGATCTCCAACAGTGACGTGCTGTTCGTCTCGCCGATCCTCGTACTTGCCGGCGTCGGAATGGCCGCGGTGACGGCGTACGTGACACTGCGTCTGTACGTCCGCGAATAATCGGTTTGCACGAGCTTCTATGCTGGAACAGCAAGAACCATTCGACAGCAAGACAGCGGACTGAGAGGCCCGGACAGTGAAGGAAAAGGGCCGCAAGGTCATTGCGACCAATCGCAAAGCACGCCACAACTACACGATCATCGACACCTACGAGGCCGGTATCGCGCTCGTCGGGACCGAGGTCAAGAGTCTGCGTGAAGGCAAGGCGTCGCTCGTTGATGCATTCGCCACCGTGGACAACGGCGAAGTGTGGTTGCGCTCGTTGCACATTCCGGAGTACACGCAAGGCACGTGGAACAACCACTCACCGCGTCGCACCCGAAAGCTCCTGCTGCACAAGCGTGAGATCGAGCACCTCGTCGGCAAGACCCGCGAGGGAAACCAGACACTGGTTCCGCTGTCGATGTACTTCAACGACGGCAAGGTCAAGGTCGAACTCGCGCTGGCAAAGGGTAAGCAGGACTACGACAAGCGCCAGGACATGGCCAAGCGGACCGCCGAGCGCGAGGTGACTCGCGAGCTCGGTCGTCGTATCAAGGGCATGCGCTGACCTCCATCCTGCTTGCCCTCGTGGCGGCAGTTGCCTACGGAGTCAGCGACTTCGTCGGGGGAGTTGCATCACGACGAGTTGCCGCACTGCGTGTGGTGATCGTCTCGTATCCGCTCTCGCTCGTCATCGTTCTGATCGCAGCACCTTTCGTATCCGGGACGCTGACACTGAATGGTTTGATCTGGGGCGCGATCGCGGGCGTCACGAGTGGTCTGGCGGTGTGGTGGTTCTATCTCGCGCTGGCAACTGGCCCCATGTCGGTGGTTTCGCCGCTGACAGCTGTTCTGGTGGCGGGTATTCCGGTGCTCGTCGGCTTCGCTTTCGGTGAGCGGCCGGGGTTGATCGCGTACCTGGGTATAGCCGTCGCGCTGGTTGCCGTCGTCCTGGTCAGCCGCGAGTCACCTGACGACACCGCGGGTGAGGTTGCCGGCGGAATCACTCTCCGCTTCACCAGGCAAGTGGCTCTTCTGAGCGTCGGAAGCGGTGGTGCCTTTGCTCTCTCGTTCATCGCACTTCACCAGATCGGCGAGGGCAGCGGGCTGTGGGCGTTGGCCGTATCTCGAGGCGCCGCGACCGTCGTGGTGTGGTTGGTCGCGCTGGCGGCCGGTCACTTCGTTCTCCCACGAGGCGAGCCACTCAAGCTCGCGGTGTACGTCAGCGTCCTCGACGTCGTCGCGAACGGGACGATGATCTACGCCTTCCAAGGCGGAATGCTCTCACTGGTCAGCGTGATCGGTTCGCTGTATCCGGCTGCGACGGTTCTGCTCGCCATGGTGATGCTGGGCGAGCGGGTAAGCCGCGTGCAACAAGCGGGAATGCTGTTGGCGCTGGCGGCGGTCGGCATGATTGCCGTCGCGGGCGCCTAGATTCTTTCGAGTTCCAGCGTTTTCAGTCCTAGTGTTTCAGCCGCGTCTGTCGGCCGGCGCTGCGCGTAGGTGAACACGCTCGCCCTGTTTCCCGAAGAGACTGATCGCCTCCGCAGGTCGGCCGTCGGCAGCGCTGATGCGGTGCGGAATGTGGGTGTCGAACTCGGCGGCCTCACCTGCCCCCATGATGAAATCCCGGTCGCCGAGTTGGAGTCGGATGCGCCCGGACAGAACGTAGACCCACTCGTAGCCCTCGTGGGATCCCGGTTCGCGATCGTCGTCGGTGGGGGAGATGATCATCTTGTAGGCCTGGAGGTTGCCGGGCTGACTGGTCAGCGGAATGACCGTCATGCATCCGACCGTTCGCGGTTCTTCTCGAACGCGGGGGTCCTTGATCTTGCTGTTCACCAGGTCGTCCAACGGGACGCCGTGTGCCTTGGCGATCGGCAGCAGCAACTCCAAGTTGGCTCGGCGAGTACCGGATTCGAGTCTCGAGAGTGTGCTGACGCTGATGTCGGTGGTCTCCGACAGGTCGGCCAGGGTCATGTCGGACTGCTGGCGCAACGCACGTAGGCGAGGGCCGATGCCGGCTAGAACGGCTTCGAACGATGTTTCGGTCATGGATCTATTTTGCCAAAGTGGCAACAGTGTTTGTCAAGAACGCGATCTCTTGTCATTCTGGATTCATGACGCAGAACTCATTCGACGTAGCAGTAATCGGAGCCGGCGCGGCGGGGCTGAACGCCGCACTCATCCTTGGTCAGGCACGCAGGTCCGTGATCGTCTTCGACAACGGATCACCACGGAACGCGGCCGCCGATCACATGAACGGATTCCTCTCCCGCGACGGCATGAACCCCGCCGAATTGTTGACCATCGGCCGAGGTGAGGTCCGCAAATTCGGCGGCGAGTTCCATGACGGCACCGTTGTCTCCGTGACACGGGACGGCGAGAAATTCTCGGTAGAACTGGCTGACGGCAGCAAGATTCAGGTGCGCAAAGTCCTTGTTGCAACGGGTCTGACGGACCGCCTGCCGGTCGAACTCGAAGTCTTCGGCGAGCGTTGGGGCCGCGACGTGTTGCACTGCCCGTACTGCCACGGGTACAGCGTGCGCGAACAGCCGCTTGGTGTCATCGCCAAGAGCGCGGAATTTGCGATGCACCAGGCCCTCATGGTTCGCCAGTGGTCCGACGACGTAGTTCTCTTCCTCCATCGAATCACCGAACTGAGTTCCGAAGATCGGGAAAAGCTTGCAGCTCGCGATATTTCGATCGTCGAGGGTGAGGTCGTCGGTCCCGTCGTCGAGAATGATCGGTTGGTCGGCGCGCGGTTGGCCGACGGCACTGTGGTCGCGCGTTCGGCGGTCTTTGTCGGTGGCGCCCTCACGATGGACCCCAACGATGCGATCTTGCGCGCGTTCGGCGCGCAGCGCGCTGAGACGATGATGGGCGATTTCGTCACAGTCGACATGATGGGGGCGACGAGTGTGCCCGGCGTGTTCGCTGCGGGCAACGTCGTCGACCCGGGTGCCCAGGTCATCATGGCCGCAGCCGCCGGGGCGAAGGCTGGAGCGGGGATCAACATGATGTTGACCAACGACGACCTCGAGGTTGCACTGGCGCTTCGCAGTTGAATTGTGCGTAGCGTGGGGTGATGGACGCAGTGAGAGTGTTGATCACGGGTGCGACCGGATACATCGGCGGACGTCTTGCCCCTCGCCTGGTCGAAGAGGGCCATCGCGTTCGAGTGGTGGTGCGCAGCCCGGAGAAACTACGCGATGTTCCCTGGCATGATTCCGTGGAGATCAAGCGTGGGGATCTGACCGACAGTGCCTCCCTCTCAGATGTTTTCGACGATATCGACGTGGTCTACTACCTCGTTCACGCCATGGGCGGTGGAGGTTCGTTCTCGGATATCGACAAGCGAAGCGCGGAGAACGTCGCCGCCGCTGCCCGCGATGCGGGGGTGCGCCGGATCGTCTACCTGGGCGGGCTTCATCCGTCCGACCGAGAGTTGTCGACTCACTTGCAGTCTCGGCTCGAAGTCGGTCGGATCCTCCTCGACTCCGAGGTTCCGACAGTTGTATTTCAAGCTGGGGTGGTGATCGGATCGGGTTCGGCGTCCTTCGAAATGGTGCGCCACTTGACCAATCGGCTTCCGGTGATGACCACACCCAAGTGGGTGCACAACAACATTCAGCCGATCGCGGTGCGTGACGTACTCCACTATTTGATCGCCGCCGCGGCGACAACGCCGGAGGTCAACCGCGCCTTCGACATCGGTGGGCCAGATGTCATGCAGTACGGCGAGATGATGAACACCTACGCCGACGTCGCAGGATTGGTACGCCGACGCATCCTCGTCTTGCCCGTCCTCACCCCGCGTCTGGCAGGTCACTGGGTGGGATTGGTCACGCCGATCCCGCGGGGCTTGGCGATGCCACTGATCGAATCACTGCAGAACGACGCGGTGATGCACAACCACGACATCGACGACTTCATCCCGCCTCCGGCCGGTGGCCTCACACCGTACCGGGAAGCTGTGCGTTTGGCGCTTCGCAAGATCGAGACCGGTGAGGTGGAGACGGCGTGGTCCGGTGCGACGATCGCGGGAGCGCCGTCCGATCCTCTTCCGTCCGACCCGGACTGGGCAGGGGAGGCAGTTTACGTAGACCACCGCGAACGTGACTGTGCTGCGGATCCGAAGACCCTCTGGTCGGTCGTCGAGTCGATCGGCGGCGAGAATGGTTGGTATTCATTCCCTTTGGCGTGGGCCATCCGGGGGTGGATGGACCGCGCGGTCGGCGGGGTCGGACTGCGCCGGGGTAGGCGGGATCCACGTCGGCTCAACACCGGTGAAGCCCTGGACTTCTGGCGGGTCGAAGAAATCGATCGAGGCAAGTTGCTCCGATTGCGCGCCGAGATGAAGGTCCCGGGCGGAGCATGGTTGGAGTTGCGAGTGTCGGAAGGTCCGGCGGGTGCGGATGGACGGCCGGTGGGTTCGCATCTCGATCAGCGTGCGGTCTTCTTCCCTCGCGGGCTCGCCGGCCGGGCGTACTGGTACTCGATCCTGCCTTTCCACGGAGTTGTCTTCCAAGGGATGATCATCAACATCACCGGTGCTGCAGAGCGTGAGACCGCAGCTATCAGGGAATCAGCTGCGGCGAAGGACACGGAAAGTGCCGCCGATTAATTGGTATGACTTCCGAACTTCGGCGCGTTATAGTGAATAGCCCCACGAAAGACGCGGGGCACACACGGGGCTGAACGGTTTCGACTGCGTGTGTTGAGTTAGGGGAAGCGTGTCGGTGCAGGCAAGAGACCACCGTAAGCGTCGCTGCAAACCTATAAGCGCCGATTCCAATCAGCGCGACTACGCTCTCGCTGCCTAAGTAGCGAAGCGTGTCTGTCAGCCCGGGGTTGCCCTCGACCCGGTTCCTGGCATCAGCTAGAGGGCTTTACTGTTCGGCTCGGTCACGGAGTCGAATGGGACATCAAACAGTGACTGGGATCGTCATCCTGGCTTGTTCGCGAGACTGGGAGATCCAAGTAGAGACTTAGCGAACTGCACACGGAGAAGCCCTAGCGATTCAACGTAGGACCCGGGTTCAATTCCCGGCAGCTCCACAACAGGTCGGGCCGGAGAGCACACGCTCTCCGGCCCGACCTTTTTGCGGTCTTGCTGCGGCACTCTGCTGAGCGCCCGGGTCTTCTTGCGATCAGGAGCCGAAGAATCCCAGGTCGACCGAGCCGACGAAGCCGGGAGCTTCCTTGGCCAGCGGCTTTCCGTCCAGATCGGCAGGCAATGCAACGCCCAGGCTTTGGAGGATGGTCGGTGTGATGTCGGCGATCGTGTACGCGTCGGTGGTCTTGCCGGCCGCGTATCCCGCACCGCGTGCAATGACGAATGTCGTTGCTTCCGCCGGCGTCTGGCCACCGTGCCCTCCAGCAGGCTTGTGGCCGTGATCCGCAGTGACCAGAACCGTCCACTTCTCACCGGTCTTCGCGGCTCGTTGATCAACGGCATCGACAATCTTGCCCACCTGAGCGTCGACCGAGGCAATGGACTCTTCGTACGCAGCGCCGTTGGTGCCGCCGCTGTGCCCCGCGCCGTCCACCTGATCGAGTTGGGTGAAGATCAGGTCAGGTCCCTTGTCGGTGATGTCGCGGGCGACGGCGTCAGCGGTCGCAGCATCGGTGGCCGCTCCGGAACCTGCATCGGCAGTGGTGACGACAACGTCGGCTTTCGGTGTGCCGCTGGATGCGATGTTGTCGATGCCGCCCCAGGTGGAGATCGACTCGGTGAGCAGAGAGGGCTGTGCTGTTTCCAACCGTGTGAACACGCTCGGGTAGAGGTCGAAGCGGGCGCCTGCGTACGTGTTGTCCTTGACACCGTGCTTGGTGTCCCAGACTCCGGTCAGGATGGTCGACCACGACGGTCCGGAGATGGTGGTGTGGCCGAGGATGGAAGATTCTCCGCTGGTTCCTTCGGCGATCAGCTTCTGGAGACGGGGAGCGTCGGCGGTCTTGATGTGGCTGAGCATGGTGCCGTCAAGGCCGATGACAACTGTCTTCTCGGCGGCCGACGGATTGAGGTCGGACGATCCGGGAATTGCTGCAGCAGTTGCAGTTCCGGCAGCAACAGCGCCGGCGAGGAGGAGTGTGATAGCGGCTGAGGTGCGAGCGATTTTCTTGGTCACGCTAAAGATATTGCGATAGGACTAGACCAATTGCACTACCTGAATGCGAGGGTTGTCTGATTGTTCACGACGGATTCAGATTGGACTAGACCAATGTTTGCTCACGCGGCCCAGCCGTCGAGGATGACGCTGACCGCGTGATCGAGGTGGAGGGGCTCTCCGCTCCACGCCGGTACGATCGCGTCGTCGGGTACGTCTCCGCGCAATAGGTCATCGGCGAACCCCTCTGTTGGCGGTGCTGGGTCGATGACGTCTCCATTGGCGTAGTGGAACTCGAACTTCTGCTCGCCGAGTGCAGAGATCGTGAACTTGCCGTCGTGCAGCGCGCGGTGGCAGGTACCGCAAAGCATGATCAAATTGTCCAAGTCCGTATTGCCGCCGCGTCCCCAGAATTTCACGTGATGTGCGTGCAGGAAGCGGGTCCGTCCGCATCCTGGTGTGCGGCAGCATCCGTCGCGGTAGTTCAATGCCAACATTTGTTTAGCGCTGACGACGCGAGTCCGCCGACCTAGATTCAGAACGCATCCTTCCTTGGTCGTTCCCAGGCGAAGCTTGGCGTTGCAGAGCACTTCCTCAGCGGCATTTTGAGGCAATGCGGGTCCGCTCGGCACTCGGACGGTGTTCGCTTCGTGGAAGAACACAACTTCGTTCGCGGCGGCCTTGGGCGTGCGGTCCGTGACTGCGGCGGTGGCGAGCTCTCCCATCGCGACGAGACCTGGCCCGATATTTCCGACCGGGTTCTTTGCGGCCTTCTCGTCGACGGGGCGGATGGCGGCGATTCGGGTGCGTTCACGTTCCGCCACAGCTAACGCTGCGAGGATTCGGGCGCCGTCCTGCGCAGGCAGGCGTCCTTTGATGACAAATTCGCCCGTATCCGGGTCCCAATGCCAGCGGACCTGAAGATGTTCGACTGCTTTGGTTTTGCCGGATTCGTTGTCGGTTGCTTTACGCAGACCTGCGGCGAGACGATCGATCTGGGCTGCGGGCGCCTCACATCCGAACCGAACCATCTGCTTTTCGTTGGAGGGCGTGGTGACCCGGGTGAGGGCGCGAACCTTCGAGTAGGACAGGCGGCCTTGCTCGAAGGCCTTCCGCATCTCGGGCAAAGGTCGGAGCGCTTTGGCGACGCGAACGTATTCACGGCCGGTGTGCAGGCTCATTCCGCACTTCCACGACAACCAGTGGGCGCACGAGTGAAGTCCCGGACCGGTCCATCCGCGGTCTTCGTCGAATTTCGACAGGAGGGTAAGGAATCGAGCCGTGGCCGCGGCGATCTGGCCGGCGAGGGCGCAGATTTCCGAGCCGAGCTGATCCACGTCGTCTCGGTTGGAACCCTGCGTATCTTCATCGATCAGTGCTGCGTTCTCGGTTAATGCTGCGTTCATGGTTGCCCCCCGGCTCGAGTCCGACATCATTTCGAATGTACGTTCGATGGTAGATGTGGGTGCCGACACCTTCACGGATACGGGGTGAAAGCGTCCCCGCGGGGACGTCTAACTGCTTCCGATCGAGTACTCGGCGTAGGTGCCGACATCCTTGAAGCCGAGGTTTCGATAGAGCTGTGCGCCGTCGCTGGACGCCTGAAGTACTGCTGTTCGGGCACCTCGCTCGCGGGCGATGTCGAGTGCGGCAAGGGTGACCGCCGAGCCGAATCCGCGTCGGCGAGCCGTTTCGAGTGTGACGACGCCATACAGGCCGGCGACGCCGGCGGCAAAGTGGACCTCGGCTCCGGCGACAGGCTGGGAGTTCGCGTACCCCACGACAAACGAACTCCGCGAACGCTCATCGAGGGCGGCATCAGCGGTGTCTTCGAAGAATCCAATTACTGCGGCTGAGGGCGGCGACCAGTTGGCGGCCATCACGGCGGCATAGTCGGCGAGCTGGGTACGAGTAGTCACCCGATGAACGGAGAGTTCTGGGACAGGCGTCGGATGAGGGACGACGTCAAGGTCCGCCGTCATCGCTCGTTCTTCCTCGGAGCGCACGCAGCCGAGGGCGGACAGGCGAGCCCCGAGGTCAGAGGGATTATCGCGGGGTCCGGTCCACCAGGAGAACGGATGTCCGGTTGCCCGAATCGAGGCGAGGATGTCGATCAGTCGCCGATCTTCGGGCCCGTCGGCAGGTACGGCGAAGCGAGCACCAGCGATGATGTTGAAAGTGTCGTCGGCGAGGCCGCTGTCTGCGACGACAACGTCCGCAGTGACCGTGACCGATGCAGTCGGCAAGTGTTCATGCAGGTGGCAGGCATGGGAAACCAAGTTGGCGTCCATGGCGTCGAGGACGTCACCGACGAGTGCTTCACGATTCACAAAAGAAATTCTACGAACCCCATCCAAATGGTTTTCGGCTCCGAATGCCATGCATGACGCCCAACCGACGGCAACAGCAGGACGGTGACCAGCACCTGGTGGTGCTCGTGCTGCCTGGAGGAAAGGTCTCGAGCCATCGCCCGGCTCGCGCCTGGCATCTGTCCAACCTTCGGATGCGCCCGTTCACCGCTCAGCTTCGCCGCTCCGGTGTGAGAGCGGTGCAGGCTCGCTATCGGGTGCGTGGTTGGAACGGTGCCGAGCGCAGTCCGGTCGCCGACGCGCGAGCCGCACTCGACGCGATAACGAAACGTAATGCACAAGCTCGGGTGATTTTGCTGGGCCACTCGA
This sequence comes from Rhodococcus sp. ARP2, assembly GCF_001029585.1. NCBI lineage: Bacteria > Bacillati > Actinomycetota > Actinomycetes > Mycobacteriales > Nocardiaceae > Rhodococcus > Rhodococcus sp. ARP2. Next base: position 106,658 of record NZ_LEKE01000068.1, read on the forward strand.
TGGGCGGACGGGTCGCCGCCGAACTGTGTGGCGATCCGGCGGTGGTCGGTGTGGTTGCGCTGGCGCCGTGGTGGCCCGATGGAACGTCGGTGAATCTGCGTTCGGACACACCACTGGTTGTGCTCCACGGCACGGCCGACTCGTGGACCGACCCGGCAGCGTCTCGTCGGAAAGTTGACGAACTGCAGAAGTCGGGTAACAGCGCTGAATGGATCGGCATCGACGGCGCAGGCCACTTCATGCTCCGTCGGGCGGCGACCTGGCATCGCCTCGTCGCGGATGCAATCGCACGAATGAGTCGCGGGGTAGCCGCAACAAAGATGGGAGAACGACGATGAGTTCCGACAAGCGCAAGGTGGCCGTCGTCGGTAGTGGTGTCGCAGGTCTGACAGCGGCGTGGGTGCTCAGTAAGGACAGTGACGTCACCCTCTACGAAGCGGATTCACGGCTCGGCGGGCACGCGGACACCCATTCGGTCACCGACCCGGAAGGGCGAAGCCTCGCCATCGACACGGGGTTCATCGTTCACAACGATCGCACCTATCCGACATTGTTGCGATTGTTCGCAGAACTCGATGTGCCTACGCAGGAATCCGACATGAGTATGTCGGTCAGGTGTGGGGGTTGCGGTCTCGAGTACTCGGGGGGCCAAGGGTTGCGCGGCGTTCTCCCGACGCCGGGGCTCCTTGTCAACGGCAGCTTTCTGTCCATGTTGATGGAGGTCAAGCGCTTCCATCGCCGTGCCCGCGCTCTGCTCGACAACACGGATCCGTCGGCACCCGACCAGACACTGGGAGTGTTTCTGCGCAGCGGCCGGTTCTCCGACTACTTCACCGCTCACTTCATGACTCCGCTCGTGTCGGCAGTCTGGTCGTGTGATCCCGGCTCGGCGCTGAAGTATCCCGCGCGGTACCTGTTCTCGTTCCTCGATCACCACGGAATGCTGAGCGTCACTGGATCGCCGACCTGGCGAACAGTCACCGGTGGATCGGGCGAATACGTTCGTCTCGTCGCCAAAAGTATCGGGGATATCCGCCTGAACACGCCAGTTCGCGCCGTCCAACGGTTCGACGATCGCGTCGACATTCGTGACGGCGACGACCAGATCCAGACCTTCGACGCAGTTGTGGTCGCAACGCATCCGCAGCAAGCACTGAAGATTTTGGCGGATCCGACGCCTGCCGAATCCCAGGTCCTCGGCGCAATGCCGTACTCCGTCAACCACACCCAACTTCACACGGACGAAAATGTGCTGCCCGGCAACACCAATGCGCGCGCGTCGTGGAACTACTACATCCCTGAATGCAACGCGAAGCCAGATCACGTTCTGGTCAGCTACGACATGACGAGGTTGCAGCGGCTGCCGGAGACCGGTCGGCGCTACCTGGTGACGTTGGGGGGAGACGAAATGGTGTCCCCGGACTCGGTGATCGATCAGATGACCTACGAGCATCCGCAGTACACACCCACCTCCGTCGCCGCTCAAGCGCGGCTTCCCGAGTTGGACTCGGACGTGCTCGCGTTTGCCGGTGCGTACCACGGATGGGGCTTCCACGAGGACGGTGCACTGTCTGGCCTGCGTGCCGCCGAACGCGTCGGAGGTCGGTGGCCGTGACTGCACCCATCACGCCGTCCATCGTTCATACGAGCATCCGGCACGTACGAACGGAGCCGTTGCACAACGAGTTCGAGTACCGAAGCTACAGCTGGCTCGTCGACGTCGACGATCTGCCCGAGCTCCCGAAGGCTTTGCGACCCTTGGCGAAGTTCGACGCCGGAGATCACCTCGGCGACCCCACCCGATCGATTCGTGCCAACGTCGAGTCTTTTCTGGCAACTAACGGATTGGAGTTCGCCGGCGGCCGCATCCTCATGCTTGCGAACGCACGTGTTCTCGGGCATGTGTTCAACCCACTGAGTGTGTTCTGGTGTCTGAACGACGACGGCAGTCAGCGGTGCGTCGTTGCCGAGGTTCACAACACCTACGGCGAGCGGCATTGCTACCTGCTCGAAACCGACGAACGCGGCGGGGCTCGCACGTCCAAAGAGTTCTACGTGTCTCCATTCAACGATCTGGACGGCGAGTACCGGATGCGACTTCCGCTACCCGACACCGCGCTCGCGCTCTCGATAGTTCTGGCCCGTGACGGCAAGGCGCCATTCGTAGCCACGGTGTCCGGTCGTTGTGTGCCGGCGACGACGCGCGAGATCGTCCGCAGTGCGCTCTCCATCCCGCTGGCTCCGCTCCGAGTCGCCGCGCAGATCAGATTTCAAGGAATCCGGCTGTGGGCCAGGCGCTTACCCATCGTTCCCCGACCGCAACATCACCCGCAGGAGGCAGTGCAATGACCACGACCACTCTCGGCACCGAACCTTCCGCTCACACGATCGAAACCGAGCGGTGGCCGGGCGTTGCCACGGTGCCCAGCGGCTTCAAAGTGAGGGTTGCGTCGCCGGTTGCCCGCGCTCTGTTCCACAAGGCGGTCGCGCGCTTGCCGCTGCGCGTTCAGATGCCCAACGGTGAGTTCTCCGGTGGAGGTAGTCCGGATTCGCCGTTGATGGTCATCCACCGTCCAGACGACTTCGCTGCTCGTGTGGGCGACAGTGGGTTGATCGGATTCGGCGAGTCGTACATGGCGGGCGATTGGGAAGCCTCCGACCTCACCGCGGTCCTGGAAGTCTTCGCCTCCCGGGTGGCGACGCTGATTCCCGACTTCCTGCAGCGGCTACGAGGCCTCTACATTCCGAAGCAGCCTCGCAGTGAGCGGAATTCGACGCAGAACACGCGCTCGAACATCTCCCGGCACTACGACCTCTCGAACGAGATGTTCGAACTGTTCCTCGACGACACCATGACGTATTCCAGTGCTCTCTTCGAGGATCTGTCGATGGGAGCTACCCCGTCGTGGGACGCGTTCGCAGCGGCTCAGCATCGGAAGATCGATCGCCTGCTGGACGGTGCGGGTGTCGGTCCCGGTTCGCGAGTGCTCGAAATCGGCACAGGCTGGGGAGAATTGGCGATCCGAGCAGCCGAGCGCGGAGCAACGGTGCGCTCAGTGACACTGTCGGTCGAACAGCAGGAATTGGCAGCGAAGCGGATAAGCGCTGCGGGACTGGCAGATCGCGTTCAGGTCGACCTTCTCGACTATCGGCAAGTACAGGGGGAGTACGACGCCGTCGTGTCGGTCGAGATGATCGAGGCTGTCGGCCACCAGTACTGGGGAAGCTACTTCCAGACGATCGACGCCCTGCTGGCGCCGGGTGGGCGCGCGGCGATCCAAGCCATCACGATGCCGCACGATCGGATGCTCGCGACCCGCAACACCTACACCTGGGTGCACAAGTACATCTTCCCCGGCGGATTTCTCCCGTCGGTGCGGGCGATAGAGGACGTCACCGAACGCATGACAACCCTTCGGGTGCGTGAGCGGATGTCGATGGGCGATCACTACGCGCAGACGTTGCGGCTGTGGGACGAGCGTTTCAGTGCTCGCACCGACGAAGCGTCCGCGCTTGGGTTCGACGCAGTGTTCGCGCGCATGTGGCATTTCTATCTCTGCTACTCCGAGGCAGGGTTTCGCTCGGGATATCTCGACGTCCAGCAAATTGTTCTCGATCGGAGGAACCAGCGATGACCGCCACGATGGATCGAACGGCGCAAGATGCCGGCGTTGCGGGCCGTCTCTCGGACATCCTCAGTCCACTTGTCGGCGGCGAACTTCCGGTGAGATTGACTGCTTGGGACGGCAGCACAGCAGGTCCGGAAGATGCTCCGAAAGTGACGCTCTACAGCCCGAATGTGCTGCGACGCTTGCTCTGGAATCCCGGCGAGTTGGGAGCGGCGCAGGCATATGTTCTCGGTGAACTCGACGTCGAAGGCGATCTCGGTGATGCGCTCACACACGTGTGGAAGGTCTCTGCCGAGCGGGGGCTCGGGTCGATCACCCCGACCCCGTCTCTCGTCCTGGCCGCGGTCAAGGCTGCGCGATCCTTCGGTGCTTTCGGGAGACCTTTGGCTCCACCGTCGTCGCAGGCTCAGGTGAAGGGCCGCTTGCACAGTCTCGCGCGCGACCGCGAGGCGATCGGGCACCACTACGATTTGTCGAACGATTTCTACCAACTGATCCTCGATGAGAACATGGCGTACTCCTCGGGCTATTGGACTTCCGATGCGCCGGAATACACGCTCGAAGACTCACAGACAGACAAGCTGGATCTGGTGTGCCGCAAGGTCGGTCTCGATCGGGCGCGAGGCCTACGGTTCCTCGATGTCGGCTGTGGTTGGGGCTCGCTGAGCCTGCATGCAGCGCGTGAGTACGGCGCTCGGGTGGTCGGCATCACGATCTCAGCGGAGCAGAAGGCTTTTGTCGACGCGAAGATCCGCGAACTCGGTTTGGAAGACTGGGTCGAGATCCGGCTCCAAGATTATCGTGAGATTCCGGACGGGCCCTTCGATGCGGTCGCGTCGATCGAGATGGGTGAGCATGTCGGTGAGGACAACTATCCGACATACGTGAAAGCGCTCCACGACAACGTTATTGCCGGTGGCCGTGTGCTGATTCAGCAGATGTCACGCACCGGTGCGCACCCCGGGGGAGGTCCGTTCATCGAGTCGTTCATCGCGCCGGACATGTACATGCGGCCGGTCGGTCGCACTGTTGCGATGATCGAGGAAGGTGGACTCGAAGTCCGGGACGTGCACGCCCTGCGTGAGCACTACGTGCGGACCGTCGACGCGTGGATCGAGACCTTCGAATCGAACTGGGATCGCGTCGTGGATCTCGTGGGTGTCGAAGTCGCTCGGGTGTGGCGTCTCTACCTCGTCGGCGGAGGAATGGCATTTCGGGACGGCAGGATGGGCGTCGATCAGATTCTGTCGGTCCGGCCGCACGGTGATGGTCGATCGGATATGGAATCGGTCCGGCCGCAGTGGGTGTCGCGGCGATGAACGGATTCGACTGGGGCGCATTCGGAGTAGTCACGCTCACGAGCCTGTTGGCGATCGCCGTCGGAATGGCAGTGACAGCCACCATCGGTGTACGGATCGGGCGGCACAATGTTGTCGACGTGTCGTGGGGCGCCGGCTTCGTTCTGATCGCCCTCGTGTCCGCGGTAGTTGGAACCGGCGACCTCTGGCGCCGGTTGCTGATGCTGGCGCTGGTGGCGATCTGGGGTCTGCGGTTGGCGACGCACATGGCGATCAGATCCCGCGGCAAGGGTGAAGACCCGCGGTACGAAGAAATGCTCGGACGAGCGACGGGTAATCGAACGCTGTATGCGCTCCGCAAGATTTATCTCACGCAGGGGATTTCGTTATGGTTCGTCTCCCTGCCGATCCAGGTCGCAGCAGTATCGAACGGTAGCTTCGGGCTTCTTGTTGTGCTCGGAATCGTGCTGTGGATTGTCGGCGTCACGTTCGAGACGGTCGGCGACCGGCAGATGGAGGAATTCAAATCCGATCCGGGTAGCCGTGGCCACATCATGGATCAAGGCTTGTGGGCGTGGACGCGGCATCCCAACTATTTCGGCGACGCATGCGTCTGGTGGGGGATCTTCCTCGTCTCGGCGTCCGTGTGGCCGGGAGTGTTGACTGTCCTCTCGCCGATCGCCATGACGTACTTCCTGGTCTTCGCCACCGGTGCGCGGTTGCTCGAGCGACATATGGAACAGCGTCCGGGTTATCGCGAGTACCAGCAGCGGACAAGTTACTTCATTCCGCGCCCGCCGAAAGCCCGATCCGGGACGTAGGCTCTTTCGGGTGAGGCGAGAGCATGGGTGATCTGAAGCTGCCGGGTGCGGTGGGAGCGGTTGCCGTCGGCGGAGCATTGGGGGCACTGAGTCGATACGGGCTGGGGGAGCTCTTTCCCCACATCTGGACGACGCTGGTCATCAACGTCGTCGGCTCGTTCGTTCTCGGTGTTCTCGCGGCCCTCCTCGTCCACAACAAGGTTGGGTACCTCTTTCTCGGCACCGGGTTCTGTGGCGGCTTCACCACTTTCTCGTCCTTCGCGGTTCACGCCGTGACGGAGAGTCCGTGGCGATCGATTCTCTATGTTCTCGGGACGCTGATTCCCGCGATCCTCGCCGCTGCACTGGGCAAAGGGCTCGGTGAACGCTGGATCCGCGCGCGGGACGGCGCGCCGGCATGACAGTTCTCCTGGTGGCACTCGGCGGCGGCGCTGGTGCGAGCGGCCGGTACCTGTTGGCGCGGTATGTACCCGCGTACAAGGGATTCCCGGCTGCGACGTTCGCCGCCAACGTGATCGGCTGCTTCCTCCTTGGATTGTTCACCGGGGCAGCTCTTTCCACCGAGATGGCCGCACTTCTGGCGACCGGATTCTGCGGTGGCTTGTCCACCTACTCGACCTTTGCGAACGAGAATGTCGGGATGGTCGAGAGGCGCCAGACGGCCCTCTCGCTGATCTACATCGTCGTCAGTTTGATCGTCGGACTGTCCGCTGCGTGGTTGGGAATCCAGATCACGGATTGACCGATCCGGCGTCGAGCGTGCACGCCACGCGGCCAGGGTAGACAATTGTCCACAGTCGCGTCGACACAGTGGTCGACCACCGGGCCGAGGGGGATTCGTGGCGCACGAACGAGCAGGACAAGTGGCTCTGCCAGAGGATCTGATCGACGTTCCTCATCTGGTCACCGCGTATTACACGCGCACCCCGGATCCCGAGAACCCGATGCAGCAGGTACTTTTCGGCACTTCAGGACATCGCGGTTCCAGTCTCGACGCGGCGTTCAACGAAGCTCACATCCTGGCGACAACCCAGGCGATCGTCGAGTACCGCGCTTCGCAGGGCATCGACGGACCACTGTTCATCGGCCGCGATACACATGCGCTCTCGGAGCCTGCCTGGCTGTCGGCCTTGGAGGTTCTGGTCGCCAACGACGTCGTCGTCCTCGTCGATTCACGTGATGCCTACACGCCCACCCCGGCGGTCAGTCACGCGATCTTGCGGTACAACTCGACGGGACCGGAGGCAAAGGCCGACGGCATCGTCGTGACGCCTTCACACAATCCGCCGCGTGACGGCGGCTTCAAATACAACCCGCCACACGGCGGACCCGCGGATACGGATGCGACGTCGGTTATCGCCGATCGAGCGAACGAGCTACTACGCAAGGGGCTTTCCGGGGTACGGCGTGTCACGGCGGCGCAGGCGCTGGACCGCGTCGAACGCTACGACTTCCTCCGGTACTACGTCGAAGACCTCCCCTCCGTCCTCAACCTCGATGCAATCCGCGATGCCGGAATCAGGATCGGTGCAGATCCCCTCGGCGGGGCAAGCGTCGACTACTGGGGCGCGATTGCCGAAACTCATCGACTCGACCTCGAAGTGGTGAATCCGCTCGTCGATCCGACCTGGCGATTCATGACGCTCGACACTGACGGCAAGATCCGCATGGACTGCTCGTCGCCCGACGCGATGGCGTCGCTGATCGGAATTCGGGATCGCTACGACATCGCGACCGGAAACGATGCAGACTCCGACCGCCATGGCATCGTCACACCCGACGGCGGTTTGATGAACCCGAATCACTATCTCGCCGTTGCCATCGAGTATCTCTTCGCGAACCGGCCAGGGTGGCGCGCAGACACCAAGGTGGGCAAGACACTCGTGAGTTCCTCGATGATCGACCGCGTGGTCAGCAGTGTGGGCCGCGAATTGCTCGAGGTTCCAGTCGGTTTCAAGTGGTTCGTTCCCGGTCTGCTCGACGGGTCGGTGGGATTCGGCGGCGAGGAAAGCGCCGGTGCATCCTTCCTCCGCCACGACGGTTCCGTCTGGACGACGGACAAGGACGGCATCATCCTTGCGTTGCTCGCGTCGGAAATCACCGCGGTGACGGGAAAGTCTCCGTCAGCGCATTACGACGCGTTGGCCGAGAAGTTCGGGAGCCCGGCGTACGCGCGGATCGATGCGCCCGCGACACGCGCACAGAAGGCAGTCTTGGCGAAACTGTCTCCCGATCAGGTGAGTGCGACCGAACTGGCGGGTGAACCGATCACGGCGACACTGACCGCGGCGCCCGGAAACGGCGCGGCGATCGGTGGTCTCAAGGTGACGACAGAGAACGCGTGGTTTGCAGCGAGGCCGTCCGGCACGGAGGACGTGTACAAGATTTATGCCGAGTCGATGAAGGGCGCCGATCATCTGGCTCAGGTTCAGGCAGCGGCCAAGGACTTGGTGTCCGGCGTCTTGAAGGCGAACTAGCTCGCGGACCGCTCGTGTCGCCCGGCTAGAATTCCGGGCGACATGAAAACTCGTGCAGCCAAGCTGCCACAGGAAATTTGGGTACTGGTCGCCGCCAGCTTCGTCATCGCCCTCGGATTCGGGTTGGTCGCTCCGGCTCTACCGCAGTTCGCGCGCAGCTTCGACGTATCGGTCACCGCCGCCACGATCGTGATCTCGTCTTTCGCATTCATGCGATTGGTGTTCGCGCCGATGAGCGGCACTTTGGTACAGAAACTCGGTGAGCGTCCGGTCTACATCGTCGGCCTTTTGATCGTCGCGGTCTCGACCGGTGCGTGCGCTTTCGCCGGGGAGTACTGGCAACTTCTGCTGTTCCGGTCGTTGGGCGGTATCGGGTCGACGATGTTCACGGTGTCGGCTCTCGGGCTGATCATTCGCATGTCACCGCCGGACAGTCGCGGCCGCGTCTCGGGGCTGTACGCGACAAGCTTTCTCATGGGATCGATCGGCGGCCCGCTGGTCGGCGGTGCGCTGTTGCAGTTCGGTCTGCGGATGCCGTTCATCATCTACGCAGTTGCGCTGGTGATCGCCGCGCTCGTTGTCTTCGTGAGCCTGCGTGGATCTCACCTGGCGTCACCGGACAAGGCTGTCGATGTGAAGTCGATGACTCTCACCGAAGGGCTCCAGTCGCCGGTGTACCGGGCAGCGCTCGGATCGAACCTCGCCTTCGGCGGGGTGATCTTCGGAGTTCGCGTTGCCATGGTCCCTCTGTTCGTCGTGGAGTTCCTCGACCGAGACCCGTCGATAGCGGCCTACGCTCTCACGATCTTTGCCGTCGGAAACGCGTTGGTGTTGATCGTTTCAGGACGACTGTCAGACCGCTTCGGACGCAAGCCCTTTGTCGTGAGCGGTCTGCTCATCTGCGGTCTGGGAACCATCGCAATGGGATTCACCGACAACCTTGTGGCGTTCTTCGCCATCGCCGCAGTGACTGGTGTCGGCTCCGGGCTCATGAGTCCGGCCCAGCAAGCCGCGGTTGCCGATGTTGTCGGATCGACGGCCCGAGGCGGACCCGTTCTGGCGGTATTCCAGATGATGTCCGACATCGGTGGGGTAGTGGCGCCGATTTGTGCCGGACTGATCGCCCAGCATGTGTCGTACTCGGCGGCCTTCGCGGTGATGGGAGCCGTAGTAGTCGTGTCGGCGACGGGTTGGTTGTTCGTTCCGTCGCGAACGAAGCCCGTCGAATCCGTCGTCGAAGATCTGACTGATGTGACGGTGCTAACGGATACTCCTGCGCGGACAAACCTGGACTGACCGGGCATTCTGTACTCTCGATCGGGTGGCAATTCGCATCGTGAGTCTTGTGGCCCGATTGGGTTTGGCGGCCGTTTGGCTGATTTCCGGGGGACTCAAGTTCTTTGATCCCGTGCAGACGAAGATCGCGGTGCGCGCCTATCAACTGTTGCCCGAGTCGCTGGTAGGTCCGGTGGCGACGGCTCTTCCCCTGGTCGAAATAGTGCTGGGCCTGCTGATCCTCGTCGGGCTGGCGGTGCGAGTATCCGCTGCGGTCTCGGTGGTCATCCTCACGGTTCTCATTGCGGTGATCATTTCGGTGTGGGCCAGGGGATTGTCCATCGACTGCGGATGTTTCGGCGGCGGAGGTGCAGCCGACGTCGGCGCTTGGGACTATTTGAAGGAGATTCTCCGGGACCTCGGCTTCTTGGCACTTGCCGTCTGGCTGCTCGTGTTCCCGCGTTCGCCGCTCGCATTGGGGCCCGGATCACGCGCGGCGTTCTCAGTGGATACTCAGTCTTCAGTGGCAAGGTAAGCAATCGGTAAATCGTTTCGACGCACGAAGGACTGCATCAGCGTGAGCACCAAGAGCAGCAAGAACAAATACTCGCCGGAACCGGTCTCGAGCCGCTCCACCTACATCATCGGTGGCCTCGCGGTGCTCGTGATCGCGGCCCTCGTCATCGGCGGTGTCTTGTGGACGAACAGCAAGAACAAGCCCCAGAACGACGGCTACGGCTCCGTGCAGAGTTCCGAAGTTGCCGTCACGGTGCAGGACAACGGAGTGGTGCTGCTCGGCAAGCCCTCCGCCGCGACGACCATTGATCTCTTCGAGGATCCGCTGTGCCCGGCCTGCGCTGCTCTCGAGCACCTCAGTGGCCAGGCTCTCGCGGCCGCCGTCGACAACGGTGACGTCGCCGTGCGGTACCACATGCTGAACTTCCTCAACCGGGCGTCGGGCAGCGGTGACTACTCCACACGGGCCGGCGCCGCTCTGCTCTGCGTCGCTCAGGGTGGTGACGCGATCGCGTACTCCGCATTCCACAACAAGCTTTTCGCGACCGACACGCAGCCTGCCGAGGGCGGCAGCAGCGATCACACCAACGACGACCTCGCCCAGATCGCTCGTGATGCGGGCGCATCCGAGGACGTGGCAACCTGCATCTCTTCCGGTACCAACGTCGAAGCAGCCGCGGCCAATGCTGCAGCCGCCAGCCAGGCGCTCAAGGATGTCGGGTCGAACGGGACGCCCACGGTAGTGGCGAACGGCAAGATCGTTGACACGGGCAGTAGCGACTGGGTTTCCAAGCTCTCCTCCTGAGCTGAAGCGGCCGCTCGGACGAGGAGCGGCCGCTTCGCTCTGACCAGGCGATTTGTTGCCCAGGAGTCAAGTGGTGTAACTTTCTTCCAGCAAGCGGAAAGCAGAAAAGCCGCTGCGAGTTCGACTGTTAGAGTTAATTGAATACGGGGCTATGGCGCAGCTGGTAGCGCACCACACTGGCAGTGTGGGGGTCAGGGGTTCGAGTCCCCTTAGCTCCACCCGAACAAATGCTCTGCACCAATCGGTGCAGAGCATTTGTTGTTTTCGAGCCAGTGTTGTGTTGTCGACCCTGCATTTTTCGAGTCTCTATTGCATACAGCACAGTTCTGCCTAGATGTGTCGGCCGCCATAACGCCAGGGCGTCAATATTCAATAACGTCCGCGATGAGGCCTGATCATCCCGTGCATTCTCAGCATGGGGACCGTTGGCGGAACGGAGAACCATGAGTGCACACGTGGTGATAATCGGGGCAGGATATGCGGGCGTCATGGCAGCGAAGCGACTGCTGAGAACTCGGTCGGACATCACGGTGTCCGTCGTGAATCCGCGCCCACACTTCGTGCAAAGAATCAGGCTCCATCAGATGATGGCGGCTGGCTACGACGCGACGGTCTCGTTCGACAGGGCGCTACCGCGTGCGGCACACCGAGTCTTCGGAGAGGTGACGACGATCGAGGCGGCGCTCGGCAGGCTCACCATCGACGACGGCAGTGTGCTCGACTACGACTACTTGGTCTACGCAGTCGGAAGTAGGCAGTTACCCAGCACGATCGCCGGGGCGGACGAGCACGGGTTCGGCGTCGCCGAATTCGAGGACGCGGATCGCCTCTCGTCCAGGCTGGCGACTCTCGACGAGAAGGCTGCGGTCTGCGTTGTCGGCGGCGGTCTCACCGGGATCGAGACTGCTGCAGAATTGGCTGAGCATCGAAGCAGCCGAATCACTTTGGTGACGGGTGGAATCGTGGCCCCGGACCTGTCAGAGCGTGCGCGATCGGCAATTCTCAGAACATTGACCGACCTCGGGGTCGATATTGTCAGCGAATCGCGGGTGACGCGGATCGACGGTTCGTCGTGCGAGCTCGCGGGAGGCGTGCGGGTGAAGGCCGAGTGCACGATTCTCGCAACAGAATTCGGTGTCCCGGAGCTGGCCCGTCGAAGTGGCCTCCCCGTCGACGATCTCGGTCGTCTGAAGGTCGACGATCGACTGGAATGCTCGTCCCACCCCAACATCTTTGGTGCGGGCGATGGCGTCGCAGTCGGTGATCTTTCACTGAGGATGAGTTGTCAGGCCGCGATCCCCTTGGGGGTCCATGCGGCCGAAACGATCCTGCATCGACTCGAAGGTTCCGCGCCGCGCCCGGTGACTCCGAAGTTCGCAGGTCGGTGCATCAGTCTCGGGAGGCGGCGAGGTGTGTTCCAGCGGACCACTCGTGTCGACGAGTCAACGGGAGTGGTCATTGCGGGCAGGGCGGGTGCATTCGTCAAGGAAAGGGTCTGTTCGTCGACGACCGAATGGGCTGTCACTCCGCGCCGCTCTCTCTTCTACAGCTGGACGTGAGCATCGTTGGTCATGTTCGGTCACAGATTCGGTCGAAGGCCGATGCAGTTTGCCGAACATACGGTGGACGAATCAGGTCTTCGTGACCGGCGTCGATGTCGTCGAATTCGAGTGAGCCCGTGGCAATGAGCGACCAGACTTCGGAACCCCGATTGTTGTAGGCGCCACGGATTACTGTGACTGGGGCAGCACAGGGACGAATGCGATGTCTCGCTATCGCCTGGTTTGCGATGTAGAGGAAAATGATCCACTGCATCGCAGGTGGGTACTGCATGATCCCGGCGAACAGCGAGCGCACCCACAGTGCCGCGACTGCGGGCTTGGTCGGCTGCCACCGGACGTTCGACTGGGGTTGAGGCGCCAACTCGATGACGGACGCATCCAGAGGGACGCCCGCGCGGGCCGCCAACCGCTGGACGACAGTACTCGGAATCCTGCTGTCGAGAACGATGACCCGCTGGATGTCATCGCCGGCCTGTTCGAGCTGAGCGGCTATCTCCAAAGCTACGTATCCACCGTAGGAGTATCCGGCGAGCAGGTACGGGCCCGTCGGCTGAATCTTCTTGATCTCGACTATCAGTCGCCGTGCCGCACCTTTCACCGAGCGGTCGGGTAGGCCACGAGATTCGAATCCGCGGGCCTGCGCCGCGAAAACCGGGCGATCTGTGGTGAGAGAATTCGACAAGTTCGACAATGCAGTCGGTGGTGCTCCGGCACCGTTCACGATGAAGAGGGGAGTGCCACTACCGTCGGATTTGAGTGGCACAACCGTCGGCTGCGGCGCGCTTTGCTTGACGACCGCACTTCGATCGATAACTCCTGCAAGGTCTTTGATTGTGCTGGCGGAGACGAATTGTGCGCTGGAGATTCGAACCCGGAACTTCTCCTGAATTCTGCTGAGAACTTCGATGGAAGCGAGTGAGTCGCCGCCGAGTTCGAAGAAGTCGTCCTCGCGGTCGACGGAGTCGGTGCAGAGAATCGACTTCCAGATACCAGCCAACATCAGCTCGGTGGGGCCGGCAAGAGTTGGCAGATCGCTCCTCACCGCGACAGTCGGCAGCCTCGGGCGATCGACCTTTCCGCGTTCGTTGCGGGGCAACTCGGCCAGGAGGACAAAATGTCGGGGAAGCATCCAGGTCGGTAGAAATTTGGCCAATTCGCGGCGCATCTCGGCGCCCGACCGTGCCATCACGGCTTTGGTCAGGACCACGTAGGCGACAATCTCCGGTCGATCGTTCTCGAGGACAACAGCCACGAAAACGTCGGTGACCCCGGAGATTCGACGAATATGCGCCTCGACTTCCATCGGTTCTACCAGGTAGCCCCGAATCTTGACGGCGTCGTCGACGCGGCCCCGCAGTTGTAGTTCGCCGCGTTCGTCGATACGGCCCCGGTCACCGGTCCGGTAGATGCTCACTCCGTCGCCGAGGCGCGTGAATCGTGCCGCAGTGCGATCCGGGTCACCGTGGTATCCATCGGCAAGATCGCTCGAGACAACCTGTATCTCGCCGATCTCTCCGTCGGGAAGAGGCACGCCGTTCACATCGACGATCTGTACGTCCTTGCCGTCGCGAGCACGTCCGGCCGGAACCACTCCGACGGGTAGTTCGGAATGTGGTGGGAACGCGTTGTACGCGACGACACCGGTCTCGGTGGTGGCCAGCCAGTTGACGTACGTGACGCGAGCGAAGCCGTGACTGCGATGGCGCGCGTAGTCCTCGCCGTGAACTGCTTCCCCGTACGTCACGACGACCCGCAGCGATCCGAGCGAATTATCCGGTGCTTCATCGGATTCGAGGCTTGACCATGCCCGCAGGAATGACGGCGCGCAGTGCGCGGTCGTGATCGAATTCTCGATCAGCCAGTCGTCGATTCCCGAAACTCCGTCGACGCGTGGATCCCAGCAGAAGACCGTGACGCCGTTCATCAGTCCCATGATCAGGGCCGTGATTCCGGCTCCGAAACTGACGGGCAACAGGTTTCCGATGTGATCGTCGGGGCGCAGGTCGATTGCTGCGGCAAGTTCGTCGGCTTTGTTCAGGCACATGGAGTGGCTCAACACGACTCCCTTGGGCGCTCCACTGGTCCCTGATGTGAACGCGATCATGGCAGGGGCGGAACTCGATGGTTCCAGCGCGTTGTCGAAACGGAAGCCGGTTGCGGCCGATTCGTCGAGGATCGACTGCAGCGCGACGGCGCCCGAGGCGCTCATGATGTGCGCTCGCCGGGCCTCGGGGAGTTGTGGGTCGATCATGACCAAAGGTCGACCGGAAATCAGAGTAGCGAGGATGGCGGGCACCGACTCGGCGGTTGGTTCGAGATCAACCGCAACCGGGCGAGCCCCGTGTGACCCACGTAGGCGAAGTTCGCGGACCAATGCATCGGTCCGGAGTTCGAGTTCGGCGAAAGTGATCCGGTCGCGCGGAGTCACGACGGCAACGGTGTCGTGCTGCATCGAGGTGACTCGGCGCCACCTCGACTCGATCGTCTCGTCGATGACTGCATAGCGAGTGCGCTCGAGACCTAAGTCGACAACCTTCATCATAGTAGCTCCGTCCGACTTTCAGCTATCTTTGAGCAAAGACTACATAAGGTTTGTGAAGTAGGTCCATAACAAACCGAAAGTAGTTTTACATACGTCCCCATCCTCCAGTCCGTCAGCTCCGAATACCTTGAGGAACCAATGCCGATCGAGCGTTGTACAGACGAGGAGCAATGACATGAAGTGGTCGGGGCGAAGTGCGATTGCGATTGCGGGAGTGTGCGCCGCAGCGACGCTGTTTTCGGGAACCGCGCAGGCGAGCCCACTCTGGGAACCTCTGCAGCCGGTGGCGAACCTGGACGCCGCGCGCTACGTAGGGGAATGGAACCAGGTGGCGGCGATTCCTCAGCCCTTCAACCTCGCGTGCGCGAAGGACACCCGGGCGAGTTACGGGATCGTCGATTCGTCGAACGTGAGCGTGAAGAACACGTGTACGACGTGGACCGGCCAAGCCAACGAGATCGTCGGGAATGCCCGAGTTACCGATCCAGCAACGGGTGCCCAGTTGCATGTGAGCTTCCCCGGGGTGCCCTCGCAGGAGAGTTTGGACGGTCCGCCCAACTACATCGTCACGTATATCGCCGACGACTATTCGTGGGCACTGGTGGGCGATCCACTCAGGCTTTCCGGGTTCGTGCTCTCACGGTCCCCGATTGTCAACGCGGCCGGCTGGAGTGAGATCCGTCGGGTCGCCGAATCCCGTGGATACAACGCGTGCACGATCTTGACGTCACCGACCACCGAGGGCACGTCGGACATCCGTCCGCTCTGCACGGTGTGAGTCTGCTGTCAGCGTGAACCTTCCGGAGCCACACTCCACTACGATCACTGATCGGTACGTGTGGTTTCGGAAGGTTGCGTGGTGGCGAAGAAGCAGATTCCCGTAATAGTCGTCGCAGGCTTTCTCGGTTCGGGCAAGACGACGCTGCTCAACCATCTTCTGCGCAACAACGACGGTGTACGCATCGGCGTGATCGTCAACGACTTCGGCTCCGTCAACATCGACTCGATGATGGTCGCCGGTCAGGTCGATTCGATGGTCTCTCTCAGCAACGGCTGTTTGTGCTGCGCTGTCGACGTCTCGGACATGGACGAGATGCTGAACAAGTTGGCGCACCGGCAATCCGGGATCGACGTCATCGTCATCGAGGCGAGCGGGCTTGCTGAGCCGCGGAACATGATTCGACTCGTCCTCGGAAGTGAGAATTCGTCTGTCGTCTACGGCGGCCTGGTGGTCCTGGTCGACGGAGCCAATTTCTCCACCGTTCGCCGCGAACATCCCGAGCTCGATCAACATGTCCGCCTGGCAGACCTGGTGGTAGTCAACAAGATCGACAGCGTTCCGGTCTCCGAGCGCGAGAGATTCACGGCCGGAATTCGCGAGTTGAATCCGCGAGCGCCGATAGTGGAGACGGCGCATTCACGGATAGACCCTGCTCTGCTGTTCGATTCCGGTGAGGTGACCCCTCCCGCTCCGGGCGATCAACTGAGCCTCGACGAGCTCCTTCGCGAGGGGCACGACGACGATCACGAGGACGGCTCGTGTCACCACGATCACCTGCACCACCGCTACGAATCGGTTGATTTCACGTCGGAGATGCCACTCGATGCCAGGGCTCTGACGCATTTCCTCGAGAATCAACCGCCGGGGGTGTACCGCATCAAAGGATTCGTGAACTTCGAGATTCCGGGTTACACAGGAAAATTCGAGATCCAATCGGTGGGTGATCATGTTCGGATCACGCCGCTGCGGTGGAAGTCGGGCGAACCTCGAACCACGCAACTCGTTGTGATCGGTACCGGGATGGATTCGGGAGCGGTCGGCAGCGCACTCCGCGCCTGCGTGCGCGAGGAAACGGTCGAACCGCACCCCGACGCCATGCTGGGATTGCACCGCTATACCGTCGGGGCGTGAGTGAATCAGATGTATCCGTGTACGAAGCGATTCGGCGACGGCGAGACGTTCGCGCCGAGTTCTCGGGAGAGGTCATCCCCGACGAAACTCTGATGCGCATTCTCGACGCCGCCCATCGCGCGCCGAGCGTGGGAAACACGCAACCGTGGGATTTTGTCGTCGTTCGTAATCCGGAGACGCTCAATACCTTCGCGGCACACGTCGCCGATGCCCGGCTGAAGTTCGCGCAGTCTTTGCCCGAGGATCGCCGATCGACGTTCGACCCCATCAAGATCGAGGGAATCGCCGAGAGCGGTACCGGCATCGTCGTCACTTACGACCCGTCACGCGGTGGCCCGAACATCCTCGGCCGTCATAGCGTCGACGACACCGGACTGTTCTCGGCGGTACTCGCCATTCAGAATTTGTGGCTCGCCGCAGTGGCCGAGGAGATCGGCATCGGCTGGGTTTCGTTCTACGACGAGAAGTACCTCACCGAACTCATGGGCATTCCGTCGCCCGTACGCCCCATTGCGTGGCTGTGCGTCGGGAAGGTGACTGAGTTTCAACAGGTTCCGGATCTCGAGCGCTTCGGATGGCGACAGCGTCGGCCATTGGCCGACGCTGTCCACTACGAAACCTATTGAGTTGTACCGGGTGGCCTAGCGCGCGGGACGGCCCCCGGTGGAGCCTGCGGTGCGAGCGCCGCCGCCGGTGCGGGGACGGCGAGCGCCGCCGCCTGCATGTTCCTGACGGGCAACTCCGCCGGTGCGAGCACCGCGTGACTGACTGCCCTGTCCGGAGCGAGCCTGACCCGAACGTGCTGCGCCGCCGCGTCCACCCTGGCCGGCGGGACGCTGTCCGCGTCCACCGTTCGGCTGGGCCGGAGCCTTCGGAGCCGGCGTGACGTGCGGTGCGATGTCGCCGACCAACTTGACGACGTGCTCGGAGTTGGCAGTCGAACGAACCGGGGTCACCTTGATGGCTGCCTTACGCATGAGGATCGCGAGATCCTTACGCTGCTCGGGCAGAACCACGGTGACCACGTCGCCGGCGCTGCCTGCGCGAGCGGTGCGACCACTGCGGTGCAGGTACGCCTTGTGCTCGGCCGGCGGATCGACATGGACGACCAACTCGACGTCGTCGACGTGGACGCCGCGCGCTGCGACGTCGGTGGCGACGAGGACGCGCGCTTCACCGGCGGAGAATGCCGCCAGGTTACGGTCGCGAGCAGCCTGAGAGAGGTTGCCGTGCAGGTCGACTGACGGGATGCCCGACTCGGTGAGCTGGCGAGCCAACTTGCGTGCCTGATGCTTGGTGCGCATGAACAGGATGCGACGACCGGTACCGGAAGCGAGCTTCTCGACCAGAGCCTTCTTGGCTTCGACGCCGTCGACGTCGAACACGTGGTGCGTCATCGCGGCGACGGGGGAGTTGGCCTCGTCGACCGAATGCATGACCTCGTTCCTGAGGAAACGCTTGACGAGCTTGTCGACGCCGTTGTCCAGCGTTGCCGAGAACAGAAGGCGCTGCCCGTCCTGCGGGGTGGACGAGAGGATGCGGGTGACGACGGGCAGGAAGCCGAGGTCGGCCATGTGGTCGGCCTCGTCGAGCACGGTGATCTCGACGGCGTCGAGGCTGACGAATTTCTGCTTCATGAGGTCTTCGAGGCGGCCGGGGCAGGCGACGACGATGTCGACCCCGGCCTTGAGGGCCTGAACCTGGCGGTGCTGCGAGACGCCGCCGAAGATCGTGGTCACGCGCAAGTCGTATGCGGCGGCCAACGGTTCGAGGGTTGCGGTGATCTGGGTGGCGAGCTCACGCGTCGGTGCGAGCACCAGGCCGAGCGGTCGACCCGGACGACGCTTGCCTCCGGACAGTTCGCCGGCGAGGCGGGAGACCATGGGGATGGAGAACGCGAGGGTCTTGCCGCTTCCGGTCTTTCCGCGGCCCAGTACGTCGCGCCCCGAAAGAGTGTCGGGGAGGGTGTCGATCTGGATCGGGAACGGAGAAGTGATTCCGCCGTCTTCGAGAGCTTTCACCAGCGGTGCGCGCACACCGAGGGCTGCGAAGGTGGTAGCGGGCGTAGAGATGTCAGACAAGTGTGTTCAGAGCCTTTCGGGCACGTGTTCGTGCCCGGATGCCGACACGGGAATTAACCGGTCGAACAATCAAGCACAGTGGTGGCGGCGCTGCCGGTCGGCAGGCTTCTTCGCCGTAAGAAGAGCGGGTGCATTGAGCACTCAGCAAGAAAATTTGCGTTCTACGACGCTGGATGCCCGATTTCAGGCACCTAGTGATCGCAACTCTACCTTCTCGGAGCGTTCGACCTACAACCCGACCCATTCGGAGACGCCGTTCGCGAAGTGTTGCCGCTTCCAGATCGGTACCTCGTGCTTGATGCGCTCCACCAGTTCGGCGCACGCGGCGAACGCCTCCGCTCGATGCGGGGCGGCGACGGCGGCGACCAGTGCGAGGTCACCGATCTCGAGGTGACCGACGCGATGGATCGCGGCAACCGGCAGGCCGGTCGAGGCTGCAACCTCTTGGCAGCACGTCTGGAGGAAGCGTTCGGCATCCGGATGCGCTTGGTACTCCAACGCTGAAACTGCTTGACCTCCATCGTGATTGCGCACCGTTCCCGTGAACACCACAACAGCGCCGTTCTTCGGACCGGCAACGGCGGCGTCGACGGTGTCTGCGTGAATCGGTTGCTCGGAGATCCGAGCCAGTAGCTCACTCATCGTGTGCTCCTCCGCCTGCGACCTGCGCGAGCAGGTGATCGATGATGGGTTCGAGGACGGCGAGACCGTCCTTCACTCCACCGGGAGAACCCGGAAGATTGACGATGACCGTCGTACCTGTGAGACCTGCCACACCACGGCTCAGTGACGCGTGCGGGGTCTTCTCGAGGCCCTTGGTTCGGATCGCTTCTGCGACCCCGGGCAACTCACGGGTCAAGACTGCCCGGGTAGCTTCCGGCGTTGCATCCGTGGGGGAAGCACCGGTGCCGCCGGTGCTGATGACAAGCGACGGGGAGCCCTCCTTGGCGTCAGCGATGCCTGCCGCGATGTCTGCGTCGGCGTACACAAGCGGTCCACGCACCTCGAAGTCCCGCTCGCGTAGCCAGGCTGCGATCGTCGGTCCGGTGGTGTCGGGTCTGGTTCCGTTCGCGCCACCGGTCGAAGCGACGAGGACGGTTGCGGATCGTGGCGAGGCGAAGGCGTGCGCCGGAGATGTCTGTGAGTTCTGAGTGTCGCGGGTCCAATGTCCGTGTTTACCACCGTCTTTGGTGAGCAGGCGAACACCGTTCATAGTGGCTCCGGGATCGACCGCTTTGACCATGTCGTGCAAGGTCAGGCCGGCTACCGCGACGGCGGTGAGTGCTTCCATCTCGACGCCGGTCTGTCCGCGAGTCTTTGCCGTCGCTTCGACGGTGATCGAGGTTTCGGTGAACCCGAATTCCACCTTGACCGACGAAAGCGCGAGCTGATGACACAACGGGATCAGCTCGGACGTCTTTTTTGCACCGGCGATTCCGGCAATGCGCGCGGTGGTGAGGACATCGGCCTTGGGCATGCCGTCGGCGCGGACGAGGCGAACTACCTCGGCGGTCGTGACGAGTTCACCGGCAGCGACGGCGATGCGCGTCGTCTCGGCCTTGGCGCTGACGTCGACCATGCGCGCTCGGCCTTCGCTGTCGACGTGTGTCAATTCGGTCATGAGTGTCCTTTGAATCAGATCGAGTGAATCAAATCGAGGAAGTCGAGAGCGGGAGGACATCGACGAGATCGCCTGCTCCGAGTTCGGTCACGGCAGCGGGGACGTCGATCAGGACGTCGGCCCACGCCATTGCTGCAACGAGGTGCGAGCCGGGTCCGGCCACGAGTTCGATACCGTCCGCAGTTCTACGCGCGCGCAGGAACTGGCGCTTGCCATCCACCGAACGCAGCGGTGCAGTAAGTGGCAGCCGTTCGCGCGGGATCTCGGGCAGACCCGCGGCCCGGCGCAGTTCGCCGCGGGCGAAGACCTCGAACGAGACCATCGTGCTGACCGGGTTGCCCGGGAAACTCAGGACCGGCACTTCGTTCACCACTGCAGTGCCTTGCGGACCACCAGGTTGCATTGCGACGTGGCCGAAGTGTGCACCCAGAGGGGTGAGAGTTTCCTTGACCACCTCGAAATCGCCCATGGACACCCCACCGGAGGTGAAAACCAGATCGGCGACCGAGGTTGCGTACGAGAGTAATTCGCGGAACTCGGCCGGGTCGTCGCTGCTTCGGGCGACGGATACGACATCGGCGCCGTTGGCTTCGGCCAATGTTGCCAAAGCTGGTCCGTTGGAATCGTAGATCTCGCCGGGTTCGAGAGTTGTTCCGGCACTTTTCAGTTCGGCGCCCGTCGTAATTATCGCGACTCGTGGCTTCGTGTACGTGTCGAGCGAGGCCAGGCCCACAGCGCTCAGCGCGGCGATATGGCGAGGTTCCAAGTGTGTTCCGGCCGTGACCAGTAGCATTCCGGCAGTGATGTCGCTGCCACGTTCGCGAACGAATTCGCCTACAGACCTGCCCCGTTCGATGGTGACCACGTGCTCGGTGACGCCCGTGGTGTCCTCGACGGGAACGACGGCGTCGGCACCCTCGGGGAGCGGCGCACCGGTCATGATGCGAAATGCCGATCCTGGAAGGTGTTTCGGTGGTTTTCCGCTTCCAGCGGCGATCACGCCTCGAACCGTCAGTGTGGTCGGAACCGAGGCCACAGAAGCAGCATCGACCGCATATCCGTCCATCTGTGAGTTGCGGAAGAGGGGCAGGTCCACCGGCGATGCGATATCCGAGCAAGTTATGCGCCCCAACGCTTCTGCCGTCGGAACCGCCGACGGAGAGAGGGTGTGCAGGCCGGTGAGCAATCCGGAGATGTGCGCAGCGTGTTCCTCGACCGAACGCGCGCTCATGACAGTAACCTCGACAACCTCGACATGTTTTGATCCTAGGCGGTGTGGTCCGTCCGACACACGGAGTACGGCTTTCGGTCATACTGGAGCAATACGGAAGTTGGTGAAGTGATGACAGTGGTCTCGATGGGAATTCCCACCGTGCGGTTTGACGCTGCCTCCCTCGCCGGTCGTCCCGAGACGGATCTCCTGGTCGACAGGTTCGGGCGTGTTGCCAGAGATCTGCGAGTCTCGATCACCGAGAAGTGTTCACTTCGTTGCACGTATTGCATGCCGGAGGAAGGCTTGCCGGCCATCGCTGCGGAAGACCTTCTGAGTGCCGACGAGATCGTTCGAGTAGTCGGAATCGGTGTCGAACGAGTCGGTATTCGCGAGGTGAGATTCACCGGCGGCGAGCCGCTGATGCGTAGTGACCTCGAAAAGATCATCGCGGGATGCGCCGCGCGTGTGCCAGGAATTCCACTTGCCATGACCACCAACGCCGTTGGGCTCGAACATCGTGCCGCAAAGCTGGCTGCAGCTGGTTTGACCCGCGTGAATGTTTCCCTGGATTCGGTTGATCGCGCGCACTTCGCGGAATTGACGCGTCGAGACAGGTTGCCTTCGGTTCTCGCGGGAATCCGAGCGGCCGCGGTGGCTGGCCTTGCGCCGCTCAAGGTAAATGCCGTTCTCATGCGCGAAACGCTCCACGGCGCGGCGGACCTTTTACAGTGGTGCCTCGACGCCGGAGTCGAATTGCGGTTCATCGAACAAATGCCTCTCGATGCAGACCATGCTTGGGCGCGCGAGAACATGGTGACTGCGGCTGAATTGCTGTCGGTATTGAGTGAGCGTTTCGAATTGGCCGCAATCGGTCGCGAAGACCCGTCGGCTCCTGCTGAAGAATGGCGTGTCAACGGGACTGAAATGACGGTGGGGATCATCGCTTCGGTGACGCGCTCGTTCTGCAGTGATTGCGATCGGACGCGAATGACTGCAGAGGGGACAATTCGGTCATGTTTGTTCAGTGACCGTGAAGTTGATCTGCGTGCCGCGCTCAGGGCCGGAGCAAGTGACGACGAACTTGCGGATTTGTGGCGCGGTGCGATGTGGAACAAGTGGGCAGGGCACGGCATCGACGCCGCGGACTTCGTTCCGCCGGAAAGAAGTATGGGAGCGATTGGTGGCTGATCCGCATTCGATCTCGGTTCGTTACTTTGCTGCTGCAGCGGATGTATCCGGTTGCCGTAGCGAGGTAGTCGCCATTTCGCCCGACAACACACTTGCCGAGTTGGTGGCGGTCTTGGTCGGGCGATACGGACCGGAGATGGAGCGAGTGCTGTCGGTCTCGGCTTTCCTCGTCGGTGACGAGTTGACCCGCGACGTCTCTCGAGCCTCCGGTAGCGCTGTCGATATTCTTCCGCCTTTCGCTGGAGGCTAGTCCGAGAATTGCCGGCGTAGCTATTTGTGGGCTGCCGTCGTATTGTCCTTTTTCGGTTTCCCGGTCCAAATATTTATATCTTGATCACTCCAGCTCAAGTGGCATCTATCTCCGTTTTCTCCATTGTTGGTCAATTGTCCAGCATTGGTCGTTTTGTTTAGTTTCTCCTACTTTTGGAGGAGTAAATGCACTTCTAATTGCCCAGGTGAATTGTCATCTGTTTGGATGACAAAAGAAATACCTTCGCTGTTGGTAATTGTCGACATGTGTTAATTTTGGCGCAATTCCACTCGGGATATGTGAAAGGTATTTCAATGTCGATTAATTCCACGCGCCGTGTCGGAGTCGTCGTAGCGCTCCTCGGGGCAGCTGCACTCACCGCTCCGGCAATTGCTACTGCGCTTCCGTCCACCGGTTCTCTCGGCTCTTCTGCGCCGGAAGCCTCGTGCTCGACCCTGTCCACCGAAGCGACGCCGAACGGGTGGGGCATCCCGTTCACCGACGAGAAGGATCAGACCGCGTCGTACTCGGCCGACAACGTTCTCGACAAGGACGGTTCACTGAAGCTCGCCGTCGACGGCACCGGCGATCGTTCGGTTTCCTACCATTCGGCCGGCGGTATCAAGCTGTCCGACGCAGTCAGCAAGGCGATCGGCTTTGCCGAGCGCGCCGCCACGCCGACTGCGGCGTTCCAGCTCCGCCTTACCGGAACCACCGGCGGAAAGTTCGATAACGGATTCACCACCCTGGTGTGGGTCCCGGGACCGGACGCGACGCCGACGGCCGACGGCGGCGTTCACGCGGATCTCCAGAAGGGCGTGTGGTGGAGCACTCAGAACATCGACGGCGCCAAGGACCGCGTGTCAGTGCCTTTGGCAGACATCGTCGCCGCGAACCCGAATGCGGTAGTCGATCATTACGGCGTCAGCGTGGGCACCGGTTCGGCAGCCACTTCGACGCTGGTCGATGCGGTGCAGTTCAACGGATGCACCACCAACTTCGCGAAGAAGGACCCGGCTTCGGGAACGGGTTCGCTCGGCAACGTCTTCGGCAGCCTGTTCGGTAGCTAGTCGCTGGTAAGAGTTACTTCCACCAGTCATCCAGAGGTGTGACCGGCACCGTGCGCTTGTGACGAGTGTTGATGAACATCTTCTCGAGCTTTTCGGCTACCTCGGAGGAAACGTCCTTTCCTTCGAGGTAGTCGTCTATCTGTGAGTAGGTGACACCCAGGGCAACTTCGTCCGGCAGCGCGGGCCGGTCGTCCTCGAGGTCAGCGGTCGGAACCTTGCGCCACGTGCTCTCCGGTGCGCCCAATTCCTGCAGCAATGCAGCGCCCTGGCGTTTGCTCAGGCCGGTGAGCGGCGTGATGTCGACGCCGCCGTCACCGAATTTCGTGAAGAAGCCGGTAATCGCTTCTGCGGCGTGGTCGGTACCGATCACGAGGTAGCCGAGCTGACCGGCAATCGCATACTGAATGACCATTCGTTCGCGCGCCTTGATGTTGCCACGGACGAAGTCGCGTAGTTCGCCGTTCCCCAACGCCTCGGAGGCCTCACGGGCTGTGGCGTCGGCGCCAGGCTTGACGTTGACCGTGAGAGAGCGGTCCGGCTTGATGAAGCCGAGTGCGATCTGAGCATCGGATTCGTCGGCCTGCGCGCCATAGGGGAGTCGAACGGCGACGAACTCGGCCTCGTGGCCTTCTTCACGAAGTTCCGTGACCGCGCGTTGGGCGAGGGCTCCGGCGAGCGTGCTGTCCTGACCGCCGCTGATTCCCAGAACGAACCCTTTGGCGGGGGTCGAGCGCACGTAGTCCTTCAGGAACTGGACTCGCGCGCGAACCTCCGCTGCGGCGTCGATTGTCGGCTTTGTGCCGAGTTCTTCGATGATGCTTTCACGCAGTGTGGCCATGAATGGACTCTAGCGATGTGAGCAGGCGCGTGCAGTGCCACCGTATCCGGGGCGGTACGGTCGCGCACATGAGTGCGAACAACGTTCTGGTGGTCAGTGCGACGAAGTCGGAAGCGGCATACGTGCCGCAAGGATACGAACTGCTGATCACGGGGATTGGAAAGGTCAGTGCTGCAACAGCAGTCGCCTCTGCTCTCGCGCGGTACGAGCGGGAGAATCTGCCGCTGGTCGTCAACATCGGGACCGCCGGTGCGCTGCACGCGCACCACGGTGGCCTCTATGTTCCCGGGGTCGTCATCAATCACGACATCAGCAGCACCGCGATCCGAGCGCTGGGGCACGACGTCGCGGACCGTTTGGTGCTCGCCGGCGGTGACGACTCGGTGTTGGCGACCGGCGACGCATTCATCGCCGACACTGCGACCCGGGACGCTCTCGCTCAGCGAGCCGATCTGGTCGACATGGAGGGGTTTGCCATCGCATTCGCCGCGCAGGCTGCGGGTGCTACCTGCCGACTCGTCAAACATGTCAGCGATCACGCGGACGACTCGGCCTTGGACTGGCCCGCGATGATCGATGCCAGCGCCCGCGAATTGGGGCGCTGGCTGCTCGACAACGTCTGATCGAGCCTGCAGCGTCTGGTCAAGCCTGCGCAGTCAGTATCAATCCGGTGTTGTCGGGCTTGCGCAGGGTCAGTGTGTCGGCGTCGACGGTGTAGCTCACTTCACCGTCGAGTACCGCCAGGATCTGACGCTCGATGTCCATGTTCTCCTCGGGGCAGGCCATTCGCGTGGTTGCCATCGGCGTGAACGTGACTGTGGTGTCGGATACCTGGGCGCTTCCGGTCATGCGATTGCATCCGGTGGTTCCGCTGACCGAACCGTCTGCGGCAATCGTGAGTTCGGGAGCTGACGTCTCCAGAGCCAGGCTCGTACTGATCGCATCGGGACCGATGAGTGACGTGACGGTCCACGTCGTGCCCTGCAGAGGTCGATCCGGCGTGACGATCTTCTTGTCCTGCAGAGTCACTGTGGCGTCGTCCGATGTCAGGGTGAGGGTGTCGCCGTCGAGGCTCCACGTCGGCGCGGAGGTCAGCAATGTTGTTGTCCAGGCGTCGGATTCGGCGATGCCGGGAGGGCAGCCCATCATGGTCGACGCCATGGTGCCGGTGGTCAGCTTGCCTTCGGTGAACTCGACCGAGCCGTTTGCCGTATTGCATCCGGCGCTCGCGGACACTCGACCCGCTTGGCTGAAATCGAGAGTCAGCGGGCCGCCGCCGGGAATTTGTGTTCCGTCGACGGAGGTCGAGATGAAGACGCGGCCGGAGGGGTCCGTCTTGTCCTCGGGGGAGTCGGACGAAGCGGAGCAACCGCTTACCGCGGCGATGGTCAGGAGGCCGATGACGGCAGCTGCGATGCGCATGGGCTCACATTAAGTGGTGGGACGGATCTGGGGAGTCAACATCGAGTAACGCGCCGGGCAAGGTCTTCCCAGCCGGCGGCCAGGCGCTCGGTGGTCATCCCGAGATCGCGCACCTGATGAAGGACAAGCGACGCTTCGAGCGGTGCCAACAGTGCTGAAGCGAGCAGATCGAGGTCGCCCTCGACGCCGGCTCCTCGAAGAAGTCCGATGACGTGAGCGATGCCGAGTGCTCGTGCCGGACCGCCGAAGCGGTATTCAGGAGCGTTTTCCGCCGCTCGGAGGACTTCGCCCTGTACTTCCACCATGGCGATCCGGGCTCGTCCGAACGCGATGAGGCGCTCGATCGTCGGCGCGCCCGGACCCAACGGTGGGGGGCCGAACATGAATGCCTGCTGCAGTTCTCGCTCGGTGTGATCGAGCAGTGCCTGCATCAGTCCCGATCGATTGCCGAAGCGCCGAAAAACTGTGCCCTTGCCCACACCGGCCCGGCACGCGACGGCATCCATCGTGACCGCGTCGACACCTCGCTCGGCGACGAGGAGGGCTGCGGCGTCGAGCAGAAGTACGCGGTTACGTGCTGCGTC
The DNA here is from genome assembly GCF_001029585.1 of Rhodococcus sp. ARP2. Classification (NCBI taxonomy): domain Bacteria; kingdom Bacillati; phylum Actinomycetota; class Actinomycetes; order Mycobacteriales; family Nocardiaceae; genus Rhodococcus; species Rhodococcus sp. ARP2. The sequence goes on from NZ_LEKE01000068.1 coordinate 133,762, forward strand.
ACCGCGCTCGACGGGTACGGCGCCGATCTGGGGGAGGGGGATTGCGCTCACGGGATCAGGTTACAGGGCCGGGGAATGTAAGTGGACCGCGGTCCGTTTAGTTGATATAACTTTCAACCGGAGCCACCAACCGCACCACTCTCGAAGGAATCTCGTTATGTCACAGACCAATGTTCTCGTTCTCGTCGGCAGCCTGCGCGCCGGATCCGTCAATCGCCAGCTTGCCGAGACGGCTGTGTCCGCCGCACCCGAGGGTGCAACGCTGACGGTCTTCGAAGGCCTCGCCGACGTCCCCTTCTACAACGAAGACATCGACGTCGAGGGTGCTTCCATTCCCGCTGTCGACGCACTGCGCGCCGCTGCGAGCGACGCTGACGCGTTCCTGCTCGTAACCCCCGAATACAACGGCACCATCCCCGCAGTTCTGAAGAACGCCATCGACTGGATCTCGCGTCCGTACGGTGTCGGTGCAGTCAAGGACAAGGCTGTCGCAGTCATCAGCGCGTCGCCCAGCGGCAACGGCGCCAAGTGGGCACACGAAGACACCACCAAGGCGGTCCGCATCGCCGGCGGCAAGGTCGTCGAGGACACCGCACTGAGCATCGGTGGAACCGGCGCACTGTTCGGTGAGCTGCACCCGCGCGAGAACGCAGAGGTGCTCGCTCAGGTCTCCAAGGTCGTCTCCGACCTCGTCGACGCCAGCAAGCAGCTCGTCAACGCGTAATCCGTTTCACGAGTGAGGGCCATGCCGGAAGGTATGGCCCTCACTCGTATGCGAGTCACGCCCATCTGTGCGCTAGAGCCCTTCGCGTTCCATCGCGTCGTCGACGGCGTCGCGAACCGACTCGAAATCCTTGCCGGCCATCATCGCTTCGCCCATCGCGGCGTCGATACGGTCGGCGACGACGGCGTACCGACGCTCCCAGTTCTCCTTGTCCTCCCGCCAGTAACCCATCACGTGCATGCGGGGTGCCGGGATTTCCGATGTTCGACGCAGATGGGCGCGGATGCGTCTGGCGGTCGCGGCCTCGACTGCGCACCAGATGTAGCCCTCGCCGGGAGGCAGGGGAATGGCGGCCAATTCGGCGAGCAGTGAGTCTGCTGCGTCGATCCATCGGTAGTGAGCGTCGGCGCGCGTCGTGAACGTCTGCTGTTCGCTCGGCGCGGGCACCTGTGCAATGACGTGGATCGGTAGACCGTCGGGTGCTTCTTCCAAGATCCGCCCGATCGCTGGCAGTGCGGCGTGATCGGCGACGAGTAGCAGCCAGTCGCACTCTGCCGGCGGCTTGAACCACCCGCTCGCAGTCGAAAGATGTACGGTCTCGCCCGGTTGCGCATTTTCGGCCCAGAGCGCAGCTCCGCCGTGGCCGTGGAGAACGAAGTCGATCTCCAGTTCGTTCTTCGAGGGCTGCCAGTGCCGGACCGTGTAACTACGGGCGTGAGGGGGGTCGACGGGGAATCTGACGAGCACCCGTTCGTCGGGGCTCCCGCTCGTCTCGAAGTCGCTCAGGCCCGCACCGCCGAAGGTGATTCTGCGCATCTTAGGCGTCACCTGCTGCGTTCTCGTCACGGTTGCCTGGTGGCGCTGAGCCTCGTCCTTCGGGGGTGTTTCCACGACGCTCATGGTAGGTCCGAGTAGTGATTTTCAGATGCTGTCAGGCCTGCGACCGAAATGTGACGGGCGACACGCCGACGCGCCGGAAGATGTGTGCGCTGAACTGGGGCTACCTGGGAATTTCAACGATGTGACTCACAACATCTCGCGTTATGTGTTTCTGTCGGCCACTAGGTGTAGTGTCTTGAGCACTGAGAGACCACAACGCGGAACGCCTCGAGCGAGACTCCGGCAATCGGTCGAATCGGTGCTGAACATCACTACATCGGCCTTTGTTGGCTAAGCGAAAGAGGGACTCTCATGAGCATCACCGTCTACACCAAGCCCGCTTGCGTTCAGTGCAATGCCACCTACCGCGCCCTCGACAAGGCCGGTCTCGAATACAACATCATCGACATCACCGAGGATGCCGAAGCCCGCGACTACGTCATGGCTCTCGGGTACCTCCAGGCGCCCATCGTGGTTGCCGGTGAAGATCACTGGTCGGGTTTCCGTCCCGATCGCATCAAGACCCTGACCGTCGCTGCTTGAAGCGCCGCAGTGTCGGCGGTGGACACCTCCGCCGACACATCTGAGTAGTTCCGGGCACCGTACAAGAAAATGGTGACAACCGATGACTTCGCTGGTCTATTTTTCCAGCGTGTCGGAGAACACCCACCGATTCGTTCAACGTCTCGGCCTGCCTGCGACACGTATACCTATCCATGACCGTGACGGCTCATTTCGTGTAAACGAGCCCTATGTGCTGATTCTGCCCACCTATGGTGGCGGGGTCACCGTGACAGGGCGCGACACCAGTTATGTGCCGAAGCCGGTCATTCGTTTTTTGAACAATCCACACAACAGGTCGTTGATCAGAGCAGTGATCGCGGCGGGAAACACCAATTTCGGTGAGTCCTTTTGCTATGCAGGAAACATCATTTCCCAGAAATGCCACGTTCCTTTTCTGTACCGGTTCGAACTCATGGGCACTGCCGAGGATGTCGACCGAGTACGAGAAGGCTTGGGGGAGTTCTGGAATCATCTCGAAACAGAGAAGGAGCACGGGCAGTGGCGCCAACCATCACTGACACGATCGCGGCAGGAAGCGTAGAGCGTGATGCACGCGGCGGCGATTCCACCAACGGTCTCGACTACCACGCACTCAATGCCATGCTCAACCTGTACGGCGCCAACGGTGAGATCCAGTTCGAGATGGATGTCGCTGCAGCCCGTCAGTACTTCTTGCAGCACGTCAACCAGAACACCGTGTTCTTCCACAACCTCGACGAGAAGCTGGACTACCTCGTCGAGGAAAACTATTACGAGCCCGAGGTTCTCGATCAGTACTCACGTACTTTCGTGAAGTTCCTGATCGATCACGCGTACGCCAAGAAGTTCCGCTTCCCGACGTTCCTGGGTGCATTCAAGTACTACACCTCCTACACGCTCAAGACCTTCGACGGTAAGCGCTACCTCGAGCGTTTCGAAGATCGTGTCTGCATGGTTGCGCTCACCCTGGCCGCAGGCAACGAAGACCTGGCCGTCGAACTCGTCGACGAGATCATCGCCGGACGCTTCCAGCCCGCCACCCCGACGTTCCTGAACTCGGGCAAGAAGCAGCGCGGCGAGCCCGTGTCCTGCTTCCTGCTTCGTATCGAAGACAACATGGAGTCCATCGGTCGCTCCATCAACTCGGCACTGCAGCTGTCCAAGCGTGGTGGCGGAGTTGCCTTGCTGCTCACCAATGTTCGTGAGCACGGCGCACCGATCAAGAAGATCGAGAACCAGAGTTCGGGTGTCATCCCGATCATGAAGCTTCTCGAGGACTCGTTCTCCTACGCCAACCAGTTGGGTGCGCGTCAGGGCGCCGGCGCCGTGTACCTGCATGCGCACCACCCCGACATCTACCGCTTCCTCGACACCAAGCGTGAGAACGCCGACGAGAAGATCCGCATCAAGACGCTCTCTCTCGGCGTCGTGATCCCGGACATCACTTTCGAACTGGCGAAGAAGAACGAGGACATGTACCTGTTCTCGCCGTACGACGTCGAGCGCATCTACGGAGTTCCGTTCTCCGACATCAACGTCTCCGAGAAGTACTACGAGATGGTCGACGACAAGCGAATTCGCAAGTCCAAGATCAAGGCTCGCGAGTTCTTCCAGACCGTCGCCGAATTGCAGTTCGAATCGGGCTACCCCTACATCATGTTCGAGGACACGGTGAACCGGGCAAACCCGATCGAAGGCAAGATCACTCACTCGAACCTGTGCTCGGAGATCCTGCAGGTTTCGACGCCTTCGCTGTTCAACGACGACCTGTCCTACTCGAAGGTCGGCAAGGACATCTCCTGCAACCTGGGTTCGCTGAACATCGCGAAGACCATGGACTCGCCCGACTTCGCGAAGACCATCGAAGTGTCGATCCGCGGATTGACGGCAGTGTCCGACCAGACACACATCTACTCGGTGCCGTCGATCGAGCAGGGCAACAACGACTCTCACGCCATCGGCCTCGGTCAGATGAACCTGCACGGATACCTCGCTCGTGAGCGGATCTTCTACGGCAGCGAAGAAGGCATCGACTTCACGAACATCTACTTCTACACCGTGCTGTTCCACGCACTGCGTGCGTCGAACAAGATCGCCATCGAGCGCGGCTCGTACTTCAAGGGTTTCCCGGAGTCGAAGTACGCCTCGGGTGAATTCTTCGACAAGTACACCGACCAGGTCTGGGAGCCTGCAACCGACAAGGTTCGCGGACTCTTCGCCGATGCGAAGCTGCACATCCCCACCCAGGACGACTGGCGTGAGCTGAAGGCTTCGGTTCAGAAGCACGGTATCTACAACCAGAACCTTCAGGCCGTCCCGCCGACCGGCTCGATCTCGTACATCAACTACTCCACCAGCTCTATCCACCCGGTGGCGTCGAAGATCGAGATCCGCAAGGAAGGCAAGATCGGTCGCGTCTACTACCCGGCGCCCTACCTGACCAACGACAACCTGGAGTACTACCAGGATGCCTACGAAATCGGGTACGAGAAGATCGTCGACACCTATGCTGCCGCAACGCAACACGTCGACCAGGGCCTGTCGCTGACGCTGTTCTTCAAGGACACCGCCACCACACGCGACATCAACAAGGCGCAGATCTACGCGTGGCGTAAGGGCATCAAGACGCTGTACTACATCCGTCTGCGTCAGATGGCACTCGAAGGCACCGAGGTCGAGGGCTGCGTTTCCTGCATGCTGTAAAGGGCTCCGCCCCGTGCGCCTTTTCGGTAGTGGTTACTACCGAAAAGGCGCACAGGGGTATCAGGCCGGCGGACGGCCTGGACCGTGCATCTTGCCGGCATTCTTCGGCATTCGACCGTGCTCGGTGAGTGCGCGCCGAAGGAGAAACTCGATCTGGGCGTTGGTACTTCGGAGATCGTCGGCGGCCCAGCGGGCAAGCGCGTCGTGCACCGCTGGGTCCAACCGAAGCAGGATCTTCTTGCGCTCCGACCTCGGAGCTGGATCCGTGGCCATGTGGCCTTTCCTTTACTGGTAGAGCGAACCGGTGTTCAGCACCGGTTGTGCGTCGCGGTCGCCGCACAGCACGACCAGAAGGTTACTGATCATCGTGGCCTTGCGTTCCTCGTCGAGTTCGACGACGTGCTTTTCCTCGAGTTGCTTGAGTGCCATGTCGACCATGGACACCGCACCTTCGACGATTTGCTTGCGGGCGGCGATCACTGCACCCGCTTGCTGGCGCCGAAGCATTGCGCTGGCGATCTCGGGTGCATACGAGAGCCTGTTGATGCGTGTCTCGATAACTTCGACACCCGCCGCACGCACGCGGGCGTGAACCTCCTCCGACAAGGTGGTGGTGATGATATCGGCGTTCTCGCGCAACGAGACTCGGCCTTCGGCGTCGTACGGGTAGCTGCCGGCGATATGGCGGACTGCCGCCTCGGTCTGCACCGAGACGAACTCCTCGTAGTCGTCCACCTGGAATGAGGCGAGCGCTGTGTCGGCAACTTGCCAGACGACCACCGCCGAGATCTCGATGGGATTTCCGTCGGCGTCGTTCACTTTCGCCTGACCGGTCTCGTGGTTTCGGATGCGCGTCGAGATCGATCGACGGACCGTCAGCGGATTTGTCCATCGCAGGCCCGGCGTGCGCAGGGTGCCGCTGTACGAGCTTCCCAGGAGTTGAAGGACTCGGGCTTGATTCGGTTGCACCAAGGTCAGGCCCATCAGCAGGGGGAGTGACGCGATGAACAGCACCACACCGACCGGAATCAGGGCGAAGAGTCCCAGAACTCCGCCAACGACGGACAGCGCGATTCCGGCCAGGAAGAGAAGGACGCCGCCGAGGAGCATCCAGCTGCCGGACAGGTCCCAGCCTGGGCGTTCGGCGATCGTTGTGGTGGCGACTCCGGTCGGTTTCTCGGCCACGGTGGGTGTGCTGGTCATGCGGGACTCGCTTTCCATCGGTAAGTGATATTTAATTGATATCACATTTTTTGTACTCGTGGAGGGGCGCGTGCGACACATGTTGTTGTGTTGGCATCGCGGACCCGACACAACGGGTAGTGTTCAGGCAAGCCAACATTCGGCAGTATCTCTCTCGCTAGGTAGGAATTATGGTCAAGCTGGTCAGTCGCGTTTCCGCCATCAACTGGAATCGCGTCCAGGACGAGAAGGACGCCGAGGTATGGGATCGCCTCGTCAGCAACTTCTGGCTGCCCGAAAAGGTGCCGGTCTCCAACGACATCCCGTCCTGGGGAACGCTGACCGCGCAGGAGCAGCAGCTCACCATGCGCGTCTTCACGGGCCTGACGCTGCTCGACACCATCCAGGGAACGGTCGGCGCCGTCAGCCTCATCCCGGACGCGATCACTCCCCACGAAGAAGCGGTGTACACCAACATCGCCTTCATGGAATCGGTGCACGCGAAGAGTTACAGCTCGATCTTCTCGACGCTGTGCTCCACCCCGGACATCGACGACGCGTTCCGCTGGTCGGAGGAGAACCCCAACCTGCAGCGCAAGGCGCAGATCGTTCTCGACTACTACAACGGCGAGTCGCCGCTCAAGCGCAAGGTCGCCTCGACGCTCCTCGAGAGCTTCCTCTTCTACTCCGGCTTCTACCTGCCGATGTACTGGTCCTCGCGAGCCAAGCTCACCAACACCGCAGACCTCATCCGCCTCATCATCCGCGACGAGGCCGTGCACGGGTACTACATCGGCTACAAGTACCAGAAGGGCCTCGAACAGCTCACCGAGGCCGAGCGTGAAGAGCTCAAGAACTACACGTTCGAGCTGCTCTTCGAGCTCTACGAGAACGAGGTCGACTACACGCAGGACCTCTACGACGGCGTCGGCCTGACCGAGGATGTCAAGAAGTTCCTGCGCTACAACGCCAACAAGGCGCTCAACAATCTCGGCTACGAAGGCCTCTTCCCGAAGGACGAGACGGACGTCAATCCGGCTATCCTGTCGGCACTTTCACCGAATGCGGACGAGAATCACGACTTCTTCTCCGGCTCGGGAAGCTCCTACGTCATCGGCAAAGCCGTCAACACCGAAGACGACGACTGGGATTTCTAGAGCGACCCGCTCGGGATTTCTAGAGCGACCTATATACCGAAGCCCGACTCCTGCACACGCGGGAATCGGGCTTCGGTCGTCGATGGGGGAGTGGGTCAGCGCAGAAACCACGCTTCCGGCTTGTCCAGCAATGCTTTTGCGAGGCGCAGACGCGAGGTTTCCGTCATGTCCGAAGGCAATTCGCTCGGCGCGAACCACGCGACCTCGAGGTTTTCGTCGTCCGCCACGTGTGCATCTCCGCCGGTCCACCTGGCCAGGAAGCAGACGTCGAGGTACTGGGTCACGTCACCATTGGGGTACGTAATGGGTTCTGTGACATCGACACTCGTGATCCGAATCAATTCGGCGTCGACGCCGGTTTCTTCCTTCGCCTCCCGCACCGCCGCCGCCGACGGTTCCTCTCCGGGCTCGAGAACGCCGGACACGACGGCCCACTGACCGTTGTCGGCGCGGCGGGTGAGCAGGACCCGGCCGTCGTCGTCGCGGATCACGACGCTCACGCCGGACAGCCAGAGCGGCGCATGACCGACCTTCTCGCGCAAAGCGACAATGAATTCCGGGATCGGCATGATCAGAACCCGACCGTCACAGTTGTGGCGAGCCGCCTCGAATGTGGGAGTAGCGGTTCGTTCCAGTCAGCTCGCATATCCGTTCAAGGTTCCCTTCAAGTCCGCCAATACGGCACGGGCGGCAGTCATCCCGTTTCCGTTCCAGATTTCGTCTTCAGCGACGAACACACGCCGGTCGGTGGCGGCGGCGAGGTCCTGCCACTGGTCGCTCTTCATGATCTCGGTGCCGTAGGTACGGCCGTTCGGCCCGTCGAAGAGTACGTAGATCAAGTCACCTTCGGCGGCGCTGAGATCGTCGGCCGGAATCGGTGCTGTGGTCGCATCGGTCAATCGCTGCGCCGGTGGGCGCCGGACGCCGACGTCGCTGAGGATCTGTCCGGCGAAGGATGCGGGACCCTCGATCTGCAGGTCCTTCGAACCGAACCGAACCACTGATGCCTGCGTCTGTGATGCATTCAATGCGTCGCCGAGTTGCACGACGTCCTGCTGGTAGCGGTCCAGCTCCGTCGCAGCCGCGGACGAACGGCCAAGTGCCTGGCCGGCGAGGGCGAACTGCGCTTTCCAGTACACGGGATCCGCGCCGGCGAACACGGTGGGGGCGATGGCGTCGAGTTGCCCGTACAAACCGTCGGACGCCGGACTGGACCCGAGGATCAAGTCCGGCGCGGCGGCCTTCACGGCGTTGACGTCGGGTGCGCTCACGGGGCCGACGCTCGGAATCTCCGAGATGCCGAAACCGAGGTACGACGGTTGAGGCGAGTCGACACCGGTCGCGGCGCCCACTACCCGCTCCCACAGACCGAGGGCGCACACGGCGTCCATCGAGACGCTGTCGAGGACCACGATCCGTTGGGGATCGGAAGGAACCTCGGTTTCACCCGCAGTGTGTACGACTCGACGCTTCACCCCGGGGCCCGCTCCCGGGTCGGCTTGCGTCGGCGTCGGGCACGCGGTGGCGGTGTCGCGTTCGATGCCCATCACGCCGGCACCGGCGATCGACGTAGTGGTCCGGACGATGGTGCTCGAGGGATCGTCCGACGAGTCGGACGAGCAACCACCGAGGACGAGCATCGTGGCGGCGATCCCCAGGATCGAGACACGACGAATGGACGTGCGGACGGTCGTGCGTGAGAGAACAGACGTGCGTGAGAGAACAGACAAGTCGACGGCTTCCTGTGTGAGCGGGCGCCGTTCAGGTTAGCTGTTCGACTCAGCTGTTCTGCTTGTCCACCTCGAACGTGTCCGAGAGGTCGTCGAGGATCATGTGGGCGCCCTGGATGCTGACCGGCGACATCCAACGTGAATCGTCCACGTCGACCTTGCGTCCTCGAAGGGTCTGCCACAGCGGGCTCTCGAGGAACGGCTTCGCAGCTTCGGCGCTCTTGCCCTCGGCGTCTTGCCAGGTGCTGATGAAGATGACGTCCGCGTCGGCTTCGTTGATCAGCTCGGGGCTGATCTTCATCATGATGTTTCCGGCATCGGCGGGGTCAGGTCCCTGGTTGTCCGGGCGCTTCAATCCGGCGTCCTGAAGGACGATGCCGCTGAACGAGGTGGTGCGGTAGAGGCGTGCCGTCGGTTCACCGGCGAATCGGACTACCGAGATGACCGGGTTGTTCGCCTTCTCGTTGATTTCCTTGCCGACGGTGGCTGCGCGGGTTTCGTACTCGGTGATCTTCGCCTCGGCCAGTGACTCCTTGCCCAGCGCTTGACCGACCAGGCGGATGTTGTCCTTCCACGTCGGGCCGGTCGTCTGAGTGAAGACGGTGGGTGCGATTGCGGACAGTTGTTCGTAGTTCTTCCCGTCGCGGACCTCGGCGGAGATGATGAGGTCTGGCTGCAGTGCGGCGATCTTCTCGAGGCTTGCACTGCTGACCGTGCCGACCGAGACGGCGTCCGCGGCGAATTCCTCCCGGGAGGATCCGAGGTAGTCGGGCAGACCGGGCTCTCGGTAGTCGACGTAGCCGACGAGCGGGGATTCGAGGAGAAGGACGGCGTCGGTGAAGCTGTTGTCGAGCGCGACGATCCGCTGGGGTGCTGCCGGGATTTCGGTGCTTCCACGGAAGTGTTCGATCGTGCGGGGGAATGCGCCCGACTCGGTCGAGGTGGTGGTTGCAGCGGGCTCGTCGTTACTCGAGCAGGCTGGAACGACCAAGGCGATCGAGGCTGCGACGGCTACCAGCGCGGCGCGGCGGGGAAAGAATTTCACTGAATACTCCTGAGGTGAGTTAGGCGAGGGTGACCTTATCAGTGGAGGAGATGGCCGAAAACGGACACCGGCCGAATTCTTCGACGGGTACGACACGCCGATTCGGATGTGGGTTCGGACTCCCGAGGGAACATAAACCGCAGGTCGTTCGTTTGGTGCCCCCAAAAACGGATGCTCGAGTACGACGCAGAGTAGGACCGGGTCGCGGTGCCTCGGAGTCACGGTCTACGATTCGATGAGCGCAAGCCAGAAGCCGTTGTCCGCAGCCCGGGCGACGGACCCTGCGGGCGCAACCAAGGGCTCTTTGACGGAGTCTGCGGAGCGACCAAAGGCACATTCAGGAGGATCAGTGACTGCCGTAGCGCCCCAGCCAGTCCCCACGATAGCGCCGGCCAGGCCTTACCCGCCGCGGCAGGGACCCAAGGGCTCATTCATTTTCAAGATGATCACGACCACCGATCCCAAGGTGCTCGGAATCATGTACTTGGCGACTTCCATCGCCTTCTTCCTCATCGGTGGCCTCATGGCACTGATGATGCGTGCCGAACTTGCTGTACCCGGCATGCAGTTCCTTTCCAACGAACAGTTCAACCAGCTGTTCACCATGCACGGCACGATCATGCTGCTGCTGTACGCGACCCCGATCGTCTTCGGCTTCGCGAACTACATTCTTCCGCTCCAGATCGGTGCACCTGACGTCGCGTTCCCGCGTCTGAACGCGTTCAGCTACTGGCTGTACCTGTTCGGCGCGATCATCACGACGGCCGGATTCGTCACGCCCGGTGGCGCAGCAGACTTCGGTTGGACGGCATACACGCCGCTGACCAGCGCGCTGCACAGCCCCGGCGTCGGCGCCGACCTGTGGGTCTTGGGTCTGGCTGTCGCCGGTCTCGGCACCATCCTCGGTGGCGTCAACATGGTCACCACCGTGATTTGCCTGCGCGCACCCGGTATGACCATGTTCCGCATGCCGATCTTCACCTGGAACATCTTCATCACCAGCATCCTGATCCTGCTGGCGTTCCCGCTGCTGACCGCTGCATTCATGGGCCTGTTCGTCGACCGCCATCTCGGTGGACACATCTTCGACCCGGCAACGGGCGGTGTGCTGCTGTGGCAGCACCTGTTCTGGTTCTTCGGTCACCCCGAGGTGTACATCATCGCGCTGCCGTTCTTCGGCATCGTCTCGGAGATCTTCCCGGTCTTCAGCCGTAAGCCGATCTTCGGCTACAGCGGCCTGGTGTACGCAACGTTGGCCATCGCCGCTCTGTCGATCGCAGTGTGGGCTCACCACATGTACGCGACCGGCGCTGTTCTCCTGCCCTACTTCTCGTTCATGACGTTCCTGATCGCCGTGCCGACAGGTGTGAAGATCTTCAACTGGATCGGCACGATGTGGAAGGGGCAGTTGACCTTCGAATCGCCGATGCTGTTCTCGATCGGCTTCCTGATCACCTTCCTCTTCGGTGGTCTGTCGGGCGTCATCCTCGCGAGCCCGCCGCTCGACTTCCACGTCACGGACAGCTACTTCGTCGTCGCCCACTTCCACTACGTGGTCTTCGGTACGGTCGTGTTCGCCACGTACGCCGGTATCTACTTCTGGTTCCCGAAGATGACCGGCCGCATGATGGACGAGCGCCTCGGCAAGTGGCACTTCTGGACCACGTTCGTCGGCTTCCACGGCACGTTCCTCGTCCAGCACTGGCTCGGTGCCGAGGGTATGCCGCGTCGTTACGCCGACTACCTGCCCTCGGACGGGTTCACGGTTCTGAACTCGGTGTCCACGATCTTCGCGTTCGTACTCGGTGCCTCGACGCTCCCGTTCATCTGGAACGTCTTCAAGAGTTACCGCTACGGCGAAGTGGTCACCGTCGACGATCCGTGGGGCTACGGAAACTCGCTGGAGTGGGCGACAACCTGCCCGCCGCCGCGTCACAACTTCACCGAGTTGCCGCGCATCCGCAGCGAGCGTCCGGCCTTCGAGCTGCACTACCCGCACATGGTGGAGCGAATGCGCGCAGAAGCGCACGTCGGCCCCGGTCACGGTGGGAAGAACGCCAGCACCGTGCTCGAAGATGCTCGTCACGAGCCGCTCACAGTCGGGGACGAAGGCGACCCCGGCACCGACAGCCGCTCCTGAGCGAAGTAACACACTGAAGTAATCAGCGAAGGCCCCGCCCGAGTAACGGGTGGGGCCTTTCGCTTGGCACAATAGTGACGATCAAGACGCGAACGAAGAAACGATCGGAGTTTTCGGTGGGTGCCTCTGACACCACTGTTCTGGTGACTGTGACCGGGCCGGACCGCCCTGGCGTCACCTCGGTACTGTTCGCGGCGCTGTCGCGGCACGATGTGCGTCTGCTCGACGTGGAGCAGGTGGTGATTCGAGGTCGACTGACACTCGGCGTCATGGTGGCCTGCCCGAACGATCCCGAAGCCCTTCAGGAAGAGCTCGAACAGGCGATGGCGACGGTCGGAATGAACGTCGACATCGAAATCGGTGCCGATCCAGGTCGACCTGCAGTGTCCACTCACGCGGTCGTTGTTCTCGGCAGCCCCGTCAATGCCCGCGCAATGCGCTCGGTGGCACGCGAACTCGCGAAGCAGGGCGCCAATATCGACTCCATCCGTGGTGTCGCCGACTATCCGGTCACCGGCCTCGAACTCAGCGTCAGCGCAGCCGATACTGTCGACGGCGACGCGAAGCTGCGTACCGGACTCGCCGAGGTCGCCGCTCTCGAAAACGTCGACATCGCAGTCGAGCGCGCAGGACTGGCTCGCCGGGCCAAGCGTCTGATCGTGTTCGACGTGGACTCGACGCTCGTACAGGGCGAGGTCATCGAGATGCTCGCCGCGAAGGCCGGCGTCGAGGACGAGGTCCGCGCCGTCACCGAAGCTGCGATGCGCGGCGAGATCGACTTCACCGAATCACTGCACCAGCGTGTGGCGACACTCGCCGGTCTCGACGCCTCCGTCATCGACGAGGTGGCAGAGAGCATCGAACTGACGCCGGGTGCGCGCACCACGATCCGTACCCTGCGCCGCCTCGGATTCCACTGCGGCGTGGTGTCCGGCGGTTTCCGCCAGGTCATCGAAGGCCTCGCACACGAACTCGAACTGGACTTCGTGCACGCCAACACCCTCGAGATCGTCGATGGCAAGCTGACCGGACGTGTGATCGGTGAAATCGTCGACCGCGCTGCGAAGGCCGTCGCGTTGCGCAAGTTCGCCGATCAGGTCGGTGTGCCGATGGAACAGACTGTCGCCGTCGGTGACGGTGCCAACGACATCGATATGCTCAACGCCGCGGGACTGGGTGTGGCGTTCAACGCCAAGCCCGCGTTGCGGGAGGTCGCGGACGCGGCTTTGTCGCATCCCTTCCTCGATGCTGTGCTGTTCATTCTCGGTGTGACCCGCGACGAGGTCGAGGCTGCGGACGCCGTCGACGGTGGCGTACGACGCGTACCGATTCCATGAGTTCCGATCCAGCAGTCAGTTCCGATCCCGATTCTCGCTGGCGCGAGCGCCACGCGGTGTTGGCCGCTGGGTACGGTGGGCGAGACGATCCCACGGATCCGGCACTGGTGTTGGCGATGCCGATCATTCTCCACATCCCGAAGGCAGACCCGCCGAAGCGCACTGCACTGCTCGAGGCTGCCGCAACGGCGGCAGTGGCGCTGTGCCTGGACGAACGCGTCGGGTTCACCGAAGACGGGGAGCCCGGCCCGTGGCACGAGGACTATTCGGCGTGGGTGGGTGCCCGGATCCGGAAAGTGTCTCGCCGAGCGCGTGGAGCCCAGTGGCTCGCCGCGCAAGAGGTGCCGGGAATCACCGTCGACGTGGATGGCGCCCAGGCGCGGGCTCTGGTTCCCGGGCCGGTCGGAGAACTGGACCCGCGAATCAAGAAGTTGCAGATCGGTGGCACCGACCTGGAGCACGACGAGCCTGGCCAGCCCGAGCCCGGTCTTCCGGTGCTGTGGATCGACTCGGAGCTCGAGATGACGGTAGGCAAGGCGTCGGCACAGGTAGGGCATGCCTCGATGTTGTTGGCAGCGGCCATGTCCGAGAAACAGTGCTGGGTATGGGCGCAGAACGACTTTCGCTGCTCGGTACGCGACGCAAGTCCGAAACAGTGGGCCGAGGCAGTAGACCGATTGAAGCGGTCGGAGGCTGTCGCGGTTCGTGATGCGGGCTTCACGGAAGTGGCACCAGGCTCCATGACAGTCATCGCGGTTCCGTAGTGACCTAACCGACCAGTCCAGTATCGACAACTTGGCTATGGATGAACAGTCCAGTGGCCTTCAAGATGGTCGAGTGTTGATACGGAGATTCGCCTCGCTGTTCGTTGGTCTGTGGTTGTACGGCTTCTCGATGGCCATGATGATCACAGCCGGCCTCGGACTGGACCCCTGGGATGTGTTCCATCAGGGCGTGGCCGAGCATGTTTCGCTCAGTTTCGGCGTGATCACTGCGATTACCGGTGCGGTGGTACTGCTGCTCTGGATTCCGATCCGTCAGCGGCCAGGGTTCGGCACGGTCGCCAATGTCGTGGTAATTGCAATCTCGGTGGATACTTCACTGGCCTTCTTGCCGGTCTTTGATTCCATGCCAGTTCGCGCCGCGATCATGGTCGCGGGAATCCTCCTCAACGGACTGGCCAGCGTTCTCTACATCGGGGCAGGCATGGGGCCGGGTCCCCGCGACGGGTTGATGACAGGACTGGTGGCGCGCACCGGCTTGTCGGTCAGGCTCGTGCGTACCAGCATCGAAATCGCGGTCCTCGCTACCGGATGGCTCCTCGGTGGAACGGTTGGCGTCGGAACAGTGTTGTACGCCTTCGGGATCGGGCCGACCATTCAATTACTGCTCAAGGTGCTGCCGGATTCCATGACAGCAGCGGTTACCGGCGGACGTGTCACGGAACGTAAGGCCAAGACCGTGGGTCCGGTCAATGAGATCTCCGTGCCGACGGGAACTTCGGCCGTGGAGGCAGGTTCGCCGGTCGGTGACGCCGAATCGAACGATGCAGTCAAGGTGCCGTCGAACCATTCCGGAGTGCCGACGGTAACCTGAACCGGTCCACCGGAATGCAGGATCAGGAGCCAACTGTCGTCACCGAGTGGGCGCCCGGTCCGAGTGTGAGACCGAACGTCGGCTCCGTCGATCCAGGCCTGCAGCGTTCGGTGACTCTCGTCGTACCATGCGGTGTCGTCGAACTCGACGCCGGCAGCGTCGAACCAGACGAGGTCCGGGTGCTCCAGTCTTCTTCTGCCTTCGAAGAATTCGGGCTGACGCAACGCCGGTGCCGCTCGGCGTAAGCCGAACGCTCGGGAGACGAACTGCACCAACGACTGATCGGCCGCCGTCCAGTCCAGGGCCCACGAATCGGCTGGGGAGGCAAGTGTGGGAACACAATACGCGTTGTTGTTTCCGCCGAGACTGTGGCCGAACTCGTCTCCGGCGGTGAGCATCGGTGTGCCTGTCGACAGCACGAGCGTGGCCAGTAGCGCCCGTACATGACGTGCCCTGGCGTCCTGAATCTCGGGATCGGTGCTGGGGCCTTCGATTCCGTGGTTGAACGAATCGTTGTGATCGGCGCCGTCACGATTGTCTTCACCGTTGGCTTCGTTGTGCTTGTGGTTGTACGCGACCAGATCGGCGGCGGTGAACCCGTCGTGCGCTGTGACGAAGTTGATCGACGCCCATGGGCGACGGCCGCTGCCGGCAAAGATGTCCTCGGAACCGGCGAGGCGCGACGCGACCTTCCGGACGCTGGAGCCGCCGTTCCAGAACTGGCGAATAGTGCTGCGGTACTTGTCGTTCCATTCCGACCATTGGAGTCCGAAGTTTCCGACCTGGTAACCGTCGGCAGTGGCATCCCACGGTTCGGCGATGAGCTTGCACCGGGTCAGTACCGGATCGGAGGAGATGGCCGACAAGATGGATGCCCGCTGGTCGAAGCCGCCGCCGCGCGGCCTACCCAACGCGCTCGCGAGATCGAATCGGAAGCCGTCGACACCCATTTCGGTGGCCCAGTAACGGAGGCTGTCGGTGATCATGCGGACGGCGATGGGGGAGCAGGCGTCGACCGTGTTGCCGCACCCGGTCAGGTCGATGTCGCGGCCGTCGCCGTCGAGAAGGTAGTAGCCGCGGCCGTCCAAACCTCGCCAGCTGACGCTGATTCCGTCGACACTCTGCTCGCAGGTGTGGTTGTAGACGACGTCGAGGATGACCTCGATGCCTGCCGCGTGTAGTGCGTCGACCATGATCCGGAACTCGGTGACTTCGCCGCCCGGAGTTGCCGCGTATCCGGGATGCGGGGCGAAGTACGACGCCGTCGAGTATCCCCAGTGGTTGCGCATCCCTCGCTCGCGGACGCTCTGTTCGGTCAGAAACGCCTGTACGGGAAGCAGTTCCACGGCGGTGACGCCGAGTGAGACGAGGTGATCGATCACGACCGGTGCCGTCAGGCCGAGGTACGTTCCGCGGTGGGCGGCGGGTACTCCTGGATGACTGGCGGTGTACGCGCCCACATGCAGTTCGTAGATCACGCTCTCCTCCCACGGCGTCTCGAGGCGGGCTCCGGCGGGCACGAGGCCGGGAGTCACCACGGACAGCGGCACGTGGCCGAGCGAGTCGAGGGTAGACGGGTCGCCGAAAGGATGGTCGGCGTACGACAGGAGGGCACGGTGGTCACCGAGTTCCCCCTCGATGCGGCACGCCCACGGATCGATGAGCAGCTTGTGTGGGTTCAGTCTCAGTCCGGCGCGCGGATTCCACGGGCCGCTTGCCCGAATTCCGTATCGCTGCCCCGCACCGATCCCGGCGATGATCCCGTGCCAGATTCCGTACGTGTGTTGCCGGAGTTCGACGCGATCTTCGTTTCCGTCCTGGTCGATCAGGCAGATCTGGACGCTCGACGCAGCTGGTGCGTGGACCGCGAACTGGGTTCCGGAGTCCACGATGTTGGCGCCGAGTGGGAACGGAGACCCGGGCGTCGGGGTGTGAGTTTCGATGAGAGGCGACACGCAAGATGATCCTGCCGTGAACGGCCGGAGAATGTGCGGGAAGATGTTCGGGTGCCGCTACCTGATCCAGATCTGCTCATCGATTTCGACAACGTACTCATCCGTCGGGGAGGGTCCACTCTGGTGGGGCCCGTCACCTGGAAAGTGGAGCTGGACGAGCGATGGGTGGTGCTCGGACCCAACGGTGCCGGCAAGACCTCGCTGCTGCGCATCGCGGCCGGTGAGACTTTCCCGACCAGTGGTTCTGCCCACCTCCTTGGCGAAGTTCTCGGCAAGGTCGACGTCAACGAGTTGCGCCCGCGAATCGGTTTGTCCTCGTCGTCGTTGGCGAACCGCGTGCCCGGCGACGAGAAGGTCAGCGACCTCGTCGTGTCGGCGGGCTACGCCGTTCTCGGTCGGTGGCGCGAGGAGTACGAATCCATGGACACCTCGCGCGCTGTGGAGATGCTCGAAAGCCTCGGCGCCGAGCACCTGGCGGATCGGACGTACGGGACGCTTTCCGAAGGCGAGCGCAAGCGCGTCCTCATCGCGCGAGCCTTGATGACCGATCCCGAACTTCTTCTCCTGGACGAGCCCGCCGCCGGGCTCGATCTCGGTGGACGTGAGGAACTTGTGGCCAGACTCGCCGAACTGGCTGCCGATCCGGACGCCCCGGCAACCGTTCTGATCACCCATCACGTCGAGGAGATCCCGCCGGGATTCACTCACGCACTCCTTCTCAAGGAAGGTGAGGTCGTCTCTCAGGGCCTTCTGGACGACGTCATCACCGCCGAAAATCTGAGCGCGGCATTCAGCCAGTCCATCAGCCTCGACAAGGCGGACGGCCGATACTTCGCACGACGTGCGAGGCCGTCCGGGGCTCATCGCGCGTGAGCTTCAGTGGGACCTGAAATGCGGCCCAGATCACAGATCGCGTAGGTTCGCGAAGCATGGCTAACGAGAATGCAAACGCTGTCCCCGAGCCCAAGGATGCG